>CAMCWU010000155.1 GCA_945882675.1 Klebsiella pneumoniae
AGAACGACGGGGCGCTCGGCTTCGGCAACGTCCACGTGGCCGGCACGGCCCTGGACGAGGCGTTTCTCGTCGCGACGCTCGACATGGACCGGGACGGCGACGCGGACATCGTGGGGAACACCGGCTTTTACAACGAGGACTTCTGGCTCGAGAACGATGGCGCTGGGAACTTCGTCGAGCGGACGATCAGCGGCCTCGGACGCGTCGATCTGGTCATGGCCGCGGTGGTCGATCTCGACGGCGACCACGACCTCGAGGTCGTGGGGAGCGGCGTCGGCGGCGCCTGGATCTACACCAACATCACGGCCCCGGACCTCGACGGGGACGGCGTGTGCGACGTGATCCCCGCCGACGGGGACGGCGACGGCTGGGACGCTTCGGCGGACTGCGACGACGGCGATCCCGAGCGCAACCCCGGCATGATCGACGTCTGCAACGGCGTGGACGACGACTGCAGCCTGGTCGTGGACGACGGAGACGGCGTGGCGTCGCACCCGGACGCCGATGGGGACGGCTACGGGGACGCCCTGCTGGTCGTAGTCACGTGCGTCGTCGCCCCCGGATGGACCGAGGACGGCGGGGACTGCGACGACGGGGCAGCGAGCGTGCACCCGGGCGGTGTCGACGTGTGCAACGGCATGGACGACGACTGTGACGGGAGCGTCGACGGGGGCTCGAAGCTCAAGCTCTGGCATCCGGACGCCGACCTGGACGGCTTCGGCGACGAACACTCCGGCCTCCCGTTTTGCGCCAAAGCGGACGCCCCCCCCCGGTTGGGTGCGCGACGCCAGGGACTGTGACGACACGACCGCGGCCGCGTTTCCGTTCAACCCCGAGATCTGCGACGGGGTCGACAACGACTGCAACGACTTCGTGGACGACGGGCTCCCCTTCGAGACCTGGTACGCGGACGCGGACGCGGACGGCTACGGAGACCGCCGCGACAAGCTCTCCGCCTGCGAAGAGCCGCTCACGGGCTACGCGGACGTGGGCGGCGACTGCGACGACGCGAGCTCGGACGTGTTCCCCGGCCACCCCGAGCTGTGCGACGGCGTCGACAACGACTGCGGCGGCGGCCCCGACGACGGTCTCGCGTTCGAGCCCTGGTACGAGGACGCCGATGGCGACGGCTACGGGAGCGCCGTCGAGATCTCCACTTGCGCGGATCCGGGCGACGGCTGGGCGGCGAGCTCCGGAGACTGCGACGACGCCTCGGCGGCGGTCGGCCCGGGCGCGTCCGAGGCCTGCAACGGCATCGACGACGACTGCGACGGCGCCGTCGATCCGGATTGCGGAGAGCCGGAGGTCCCCCCGGCAAAGGGAGGGTGCGACTCGACCGGCGGCCCGGGCGGCGCAGCCTGGCTCGGGGTGTTCGCGGCCGTGCGCCTGCTCTCGGATCTGTGGAGATCCTCGGCAGCCACGCGTGCGGGGCGCCGGTCCGCGCGCTCGCGAAGGTGAGCCGGTTGCGCCGATCGGTGTTCCACGCGTGGAACACGTGTTCCACGGCCTGTTCCACGGTGAACCCCGGCTGTGGCACGGGCGTCGAGCGGGTCCCACATCCTCGGGAGCAGGCATGAGCGTCAAGATCACCATCGTCGGCGCGGGCCACGTGGGCGCGACGTTCGCGTTCGCGCTCCTGCGATCCGGGCTCGCGAGCGACATCGTGCTCGTGGACAGCGACCGCGGCCGGCTCGAGGGCGAGGTGATGGATCTCGTGCACGCGACGCCGTTCTCGCCGGCGTGCCGCGTGGTGGCCGGCGAGCTCGCCGACTGCGCGGACTCCGCGATCACGGTGATCGCTGCCGGCCCGGGGCAGCGGCCGGGCCAGACGCGCCTCGATCTCGCGAAGATCAACGCCGGGATCGTGGACGCGCTGGTGCCGGAGATCGTGCGCCGCGCGCCCGACGGGCTGGTGCTCCTGGCGACCAACCCGGTGGACGTGCTGACGCGTCGCGCCGTCCTCCGCGCGGGGCTGCCGCCGGGGCGGGTGCTCGGGTCGGGCACGGTGCTGGACACGGCGCGGCTGCGCGCGCTCCTCGCCCGACAGTGCGGGGTGGACGCGCGGAATGTCCACGCCTACGTCCTCGGCGAGCACGGCGAGAGCGCGGTCCCGGCCTGGTCGGCTGCGACGGTGGCGGGCGTGCCGCTCCGCGAGTTCCCCGGCGCCGCGCCGGCCCTCGACGCGCTCTTCGCGGAGACCCGCGACGCCGCTGCGGCCATCATCCGCCGAAAAGGGGCGACCTGGTACGCGATCGGCGCCGCGCTCGTGCGGATCGTGGAGGCCGTAGTCCGCGACCAGAAGTCGGTGCTGACCGTCTCGACGGAGGCGCCGGGGCGCGGCGGGCTGTGCATGAGCGTGCCTGCCGTGATCGGCGCGCACGGGGTGGAGCGCGTGCTGGATGTAGGCCTCGATGGCGCGGAGCAGGCCGCGCTGGACCGATCGGCGGCGGTGCTGCAGGCGGCCTGGGACGCGCTCGGATAGGAGTTGGGCAGGAGGCCCGGATCGACCTCACCGGCGTGCACGACGACCTCGCTCGGGACGGCTTCGCGGTCGTCCGCGGCGTGCTCTCGCCCGCCGAGCTCGCGGAGATCGCGGGCGCGTTCGACCGGCTCCTCGCGCTGGCGCGCACGCTCCCGGGGACCACGGACGTCGACGGCTCGCGCTTCGTCGTGGATCCGAGCCCGTTTCGGGTGCGCCGGGTGGTGTGGTGCGGCGGGGCGGAGCCGGTGCTCGGCGCGTACGGCGGAGATCCGCGCTTCGTCGCGCTGGCGTCGGCGGTGCTCGGCGTCGAGCCGGTCGTGCAGCTCGTCCAGCAGGCGCATTTCAAGCTTCCCGGGGACGATGTCGCGTTCGACTGGCACCAGGACGCGTCCAACCGCCGCTACGGCACGGACCTGTTCACGGACGTGGACGGGCGCGGGAGCTTCGTGCAGCTCGCGCTCGCGGTGGACCCGATGGGCCCCGAGAACGGCGGGCTCGCGTTCCTTCCGGGCTCGCACCGCGCCGGCTTCCTCGCGGACGTGCACACGGGCGCGCTGCCGCCGGGCTCCTTCGACGCGTCGGTGGCGGTCGCTCCCCGGCTCTCCGCGGGGGACGTCGTCGTGTTCGGCCCGTTCGCCGTGCACGGGAGCGAGCCGAACCGCAGCGCGGTGTCCCGTCGGCTGTTCCTGCAGGGCTACGCGGCTCCCGGCGCGAACCGGCGGGTGTACCCCGGGTGTGGCACGGGCGTGGCGCGCTACCGTTGAACCAGCGCTACCCCCCCGGGGCGCCGTCGGATGGGCTACGATCCGAACCGAGGGGTGCGCCGTGAGAGACCCGACCGAGCCGGACGTGATCGTCGTCGACGCCTCGCACGAGGAGGAGCTCCCGGCCGACAAGGCCGACCTCCACGTCTCCATCGAGGGGACGTCGCTCGTGACGGGCCGTGCCGCGCTCCAGAAGGCGCGCGAGGTCAGCGCGCTCGTTCGCGCCGTGGTCGCAGAAGGGGTGGCGGAAGCCGACATCCAGCTCGAGGGCGTGCAGGCTCAGGTCACGAGCGGCCTGCTCGGCAAGAGTTCGACGGCGATCTACCGGCTGCGGATCCGGGCGAGGGACCTGGACCGCCTGGCGGAGGTCCTGGGCGCGATCACGGCGCAGCGGAACGCCACGCTCGAGCGGATCGCCTGGGGCTACCCCGACACCACGGCGGCGAAGGTCGCGTGGCTGGTGCAGGCGATCGGGCTCGCCCGGCAGAAGGCGGACGCGGCCGCGACGGCGCTCGGCGTGGAGCTGCTCGGCGTTCATCGGCTCACGGAGGTCGCTCTCGACGAGGAGGAGCGCCGGCCGCAGCCCTTCGGCGGCAGCGGGTTGGCGCGGTCGAAGTCGGCGATGACGTCGGCCGATCTCGGGCTCGAGGTCTCGCACGCGAAGCGGGCAGGGGTGCGGGTGTCCATCGCGTTCCGAGTCGGCGGGTTCGCATGATCCTGCTCCTCCTCGCGTGCGGCGGCGAAGGGTCGCCGACCCGGCGCGAAGCCCCTTCGGAACCGGAAGTCGTCGAGACGACGGCCTTCTCGCTGTCGTCGGCGGCGCTCCCGTTCGCGACCGCAGGGGAGACGCCCCCGACCGCGACCGTCGAGCTCCGCGGGGCCGCGGGGCTCCCGCTGCGCGTGGACGTCACCGGAGACTTCGCGATCACCGGGGATACAGGCCCGCTTGGCGCGGGTGAGGTGCGCGTGTGGACCGTGGCGTACACGGGCCCGATCGACGCGCCGGTCCTGGCGGCGGGCACGCTGACGGTGACCGCCGGGACCGACGTGCGGAGCGCCACCCTCGCCGCAGTGCTGGGAGATCCTGCGCTCCCGACCGTCGCGTGGGAGACGGATGCGTGGGGGACGCACGGGACCGCGCCGTTTCCGTCGGCGCCGTACCCGGACGGCGACGCTTCGGTGTGGATCAGCGTGCCCCCCGGGTTCTCGGACGCGGACGCCATCGCGGTCGCGACGCACCTGCACGGGCACTACGCGGTGCTCGCCGAGACGATCCCGGCCCAGCAGCTCGTCCCGCTCCACGCCATGTCCGGGCGGGACGCCGTCTTCGTGGCGCCCCAGGGCCCCGTCGACGAGGCGAGCGGGGACTTCGGCGCGCTCGAAGACCCGGGCGGGCACGAGCGGCTGATCCGCGACGTCGTGAGCGTGCTCTACCGCGACGGCATGGTCACCCACGCGGCGCTCGGCGCCCAGCTCGTGAGCTCGCACAGCGGCGGGTACGGCGCGACCGCGAGCGTCCTCGATCACGGGGGATTGCCCGTCGAAGCCGTGCTCCTGTACGATTCGCTGTACGGGTACGCGGACGACTTCGAGGCGTATGCCCGGGATGGCGGCGTGTTGTTCTCGAACTGGACGGACTGGGGCGGCACGTCCGGCCAGAACCTGGCGCTGGCGGACGACCTGCTGGAGCTCGACCCGATCGGCGACTTCCGGGCGGATCACCTGCTCGACGCGCAGGTGGCGATCGGTCGCACCGCGAGCGCCCACGGCGCGTGCATGACCGACGGGCTCACCCACGCCCGCTGGCTCGCGGCGTCCCCCCTGCCTCCTAGCCCGCTCGCGGCGCCGGAGATCCTCACCGCGCTCGTGTCCGGCGGCACCGCGACCGTCGCGTGGCGCGGCGACCGCGTGGACCGCACGGCGCCGGTGATCGTGGAGGGCAGCGCCGACGGCGTGACG
The DNA here is from genome assembly GCA_945882675.1 of Klebsiella pneumoniae. Lineage (GTDB taxonomy): Bacteria > Myxococcota_A > UBA796 > UBA796 > CANLGQ01. The sequence goes on from CAMCWU010000155.1 coordinate 5,206, forward strand.
TGGGCCGAGATCGGCCGGTCCGACGCCGGGTCCGTGGAGATCCCGGCGACCCCGTGGATCCGGCTCGCGCCGGACGGGGACCGCTGGGCGGCCGCCGGGTCGGCGTGGCTGGTGGTCGACGGGTTCGACCGGGTGTTCGGGGGGAGCTGGTCGGCGCCTTCGCACGACTTCGCGGCGCGCGTGGGGGCCGCGTTCGGGGGCGCGTCCACGGCGTCGAACGAGGCGGTCGCGGAGGGCCGCGTGGACCTGGGCGGCTACGACGGCGTGGTGTGGCTCCTCGGCGACGAGGGGCTCGCGGACGTGACGTTCGACGCCGACGAGCAGGCGGCGCTCGGGGCGTACGTCGCGGGCGGCGGGGCGCTCGTGCTCTCCGGCGCCGAGGTCGGGTTCGCCACCGACGACGCGTTCCTGGCGTCGCTCGGGCTCGCGTTCGTCGCCGACGACGCCGGCACCGACGTGGCGAACGGCTGGACGTTCGGGAAGGCGTATCCCGAGGACTACCCGGACATCCTGGCGGGCGACGAGATCCTGTGGACGTACGCCACGGGCGGCGGGGCGGCGGTGCGCACCGACCGGGTGATCGCCGTCGGGTTCCCGCTCGAGACGCTCGACGACGGGGACCTCGCGGCGGCGGCGGCGGCGCTCGCGGAGGCGTCGCGCTGACGGGTGTGTTCCACTCCAGTCGGTGCGACGCGCACCGCCGCGCTGTCACGGGGCGCGGTGGGGGGGTGTGATCGTTCTTCGTGGGTGACGATGCGCCCGAAGCGGGTACTCCGTTGTCGGCGCTCTACCATGCTTTTCCCCCTCCCCCCTTGCGGGGGAGGGTCGGGGAGGGGGGCGGGCCTGCGTCCATGGCATCCGAAGCCGGAAATGTGTTGGTTCACCCTGGCCAACGACCCCCACCACAGCCCTCCCCCGTGAAGGGGGAGGGGGCATGACGGCAGCCGTGGCGGGGCCACCGATCGACTTGGAACGCACCCCCTGGGAGCGCGCGGACCGGCGCCCCAGGATCGTCGGCCGGGTGCAGCCCCCCAATCCTGCCCGAACGCGTTATGGCAGGGGCCATGTGGCTCGTCCTCACCCTGCTGGCCGGCTGCGACGCGCTCGCGTTGCTGAAGGACGATTCTCCGCCGCGGAACTGCGAAGTCCGCCAGGCGTACTGGCCGGACGCGGACGGCGACGGCGTCGGTGAGCCCACGGACGTCCTGATCGGGTGCGAAGCGCCGGAAGGCTGGGTGGAGGCCTCGGATACCGGCTCCGAGACCGGCACGCCGTGAGCGAAAAGCTGCCTGCGACTGCGACCTCCGCGTCGTTCGGCACCTCCATGGTGCGCGAGTTCGGGGCGCTCTACCACCTGCTCGGGATGGGGCGGAACCTGCGGCGGATCCACCTGCCGGATCCGGCGGCGGAGCGTGTGCGGCTCGCCGCGATGAAGGGCACGGTCATCTACGTGATGCAGCGGGCGTCGTCGATCGACCAGCTCACGCTGAACACGGCGCTCAACGCCCGGAACCTGCCGCTCGCGACCTGGTCCAACGGCCCGACCACGCTCTGGTGGCAGCGCTGGGCGGTCACGTGGGCGACGCTGCGGGCGCGCGTGGCGGGGCTGTTCAGCCGGCCCGATCCCGTGGGCACCGGCTGGCTCGCGGACCAGGTCGCTGGCGGTCGATCCGCCGCCATCTTCCTCGAGGAGAAGCGATCGCTCCGGGCGCCCGGGGGCGATCCGTTCACCGCCGTGCTCGCGGCCCAGGCGCGCACGGACCGGCCGATCCAGGTCGTGCCGGTGCTGGTCGCGTGGGACAAGGCGCCCCAGCACGCACACCCGGGCGTACGCCAGTTCCTGCTCGGGGCGGCGCCGCTGCCGGATATCCTCGGCGGGCTCGGGCGCGCGTGGTTCCGCAGCCGGGAGGCGTCGGTGCAGGTGGGGGAGCCCCTCGATCTCCCGACGTTCGCCGCGCGGATCGAGCCGGAGCTCCAGGTCAAGGTGCTCCGCACGCTGCTCCGGCGGGCGCTGCGGTTCGAGACCGAGACCGTCCGCGGCCCACGGCTGCTCCCGTACGAGACCATGCGCCGCCTGGTCCTCGACAACCCCGCCATGAAGGAGATCGCGACCGAGGAAGCCCGGATCGCCACGACCACGCCGGACAAGGTCCGCGTGCGGATGGAGAAGGACTACAAGGCGATCGCCGCGCACTTCCAGTGGTGGGTCATCCGGGTGCTGGAGGTCGTCCTCAAGCCGCTCTGGACGCGGGTCTTCAGCGGCGTGGACATCCGGTCGCAGGACGTCGACCGCATCCGCACGGCCATGCGCAACGGCACCGTCGTGCTCATGCCGTGCCACAAGTCGCACCTCGACTATCTGCTGCTCGGCTGGGTGTTCTTCGAGAACGATCTGAGCCTGCCGCACGTGGTCGCAGGGATTAACCTTGCGATCTGGCCGGTGTCGATCATCCTGCGCGGGGCCGGCGGCTTCTTCGTGAAGCGCAGCTTCTCGGGGGATCGGATCTTCCCCGCCGTGTTCTCGCGGTACCTGCGCGAGCTGATCCGGCAGGGGTATCCGGTCGAGTTCTTCATCGAGGGCGGCCGCACGCGGTCGGGGAAGCTGCTGCCGCCGAAGGTCGGCGTCCTCGGCATGGTGATGGAGGCCGCTGAGCTCCGGAACCACGGGCGCGAGGTGACGCTGCTCCCCATCGCGCTCGCGTACGAGCAGGTCGCCGAGGAAGGCGCGTACGCGGCCGAGCTCGGCGGGCAGGCGAAGCAGGCGGAGACGTTCAGGGACGTCGTGCGGGCCCGGTCGGTCTTGCGGCGGCGGTTCGGCCGGGTGTACGTCCGGGTCGGCGAGCCCATCGAAACCGGCCCCATCGTCGACCGTACCGCCACGCGATTGCCCTGGTCCGAGCGGGATCGGCAGTCGAACAAGGAGCAGCTTTACGAGATTGGCGAGCGCGTGCTGTTCCGCGTCGGCCAGAGCACCGTGACTCTGCCCACGAGCCTCGTAGCCGCGGCGTTGCTCGCTCATCATCGGCGGGGGATCCGGGGACCGGAGCTTGTCGCGCGCCTGGAGCGGTTCCGCGCGTACCTGGCCCGCGAGGGGATGGAGGAGTCGGCGTCCCTCGATCACTTCGACCAGGCGACCGCGCAGGCGCTCGACCGCTTCGCGAAGGAGGGCCGGATCGAAGCGCAGGAGGCGGACGGCCAGCGCGTGTGGTCCGTCGCGCCGGAGCAGCGGATCACCCTCGAGTTCTACAAAAACCAGGTGCTGCACCCCTTCACGGGCGGGGTGCTCGCGGCGGCCGCGATCCGGGGCCTGCCGAGCGCCACCTTCGACGTGGACGCCGCGCGGCCCGGCATGCTCTCCCTCGCGTGGCTGCTCCGGCGGGAGTTCGCGCTCGATCCGGACCGATCCATCACCGACCTGCTCCGCGCGGGCATCTCCGCGCTGGTCGCCCATGGCGCCACGGATGGTACCACCGTCACCGACGGCGAACGCATGGGCGAGGTCTACGGCCTCCTCCGCCCGCTCCTCGAGAGCTATACGCTGATCGTGCGGTCGGACCGGGCCCTCGGGAAGGGCGGGCTCGACGCGAAAGCGCTCCCGAAAGCGCTCCAGGCCGATAGCGACGCGCTCATGGCGAGCGGCGCCATCACCCGTCCCGAATCTTTGTCCCTGTTGAACCTGCAGAACGCGGTGGCGAGCTTGATGGAGGACGGCGTCCTGGTCGAGCGCGACGGCA
>CAMCWU010000156.1 GCA_945882675.1 Klebsiella pneumoniae
TCCGCTCGACGGCTGCCCGCGAGCAGGTGGAGGCGCTGTGAGCGACGTCGCGATCGTGAACATCGCCGCCGCAGGGGGACGAGCCGCGAAGAAAGCGGCTCCATACCTGCGTGAGATTCCGAATCTACGAATCATGGAAACGAGCCACGCCGGCCACGCCACCAGCATCGCCGCCACGATCGAGGCCGACCGGATCATCGCAGTCGGGGGCGACGGCACGCTGTTCGAGGTCGTCAACGGCCTCATGCGACGGGAGGGACCGAAGCCCGCCCTCGGGATCCTGCCGGTCGGGACCGGCAACTCGTTCGTCCGCGACCTGGACCTCGCCGACCCGGCCAGGGCGCTCGCCGCCATCCGCGCGGACCGGCGACGCGCGGTGGACATCCTCCAGGTGGACCACGACCTGGGCGTCGCGTACTCGATCAACCTCGTCTCGGTCGGGTTCACGGCCGAGGTGGGCGCGATCCGGAACCGCCGGTTCGAGCCGCTCGGCGCGGCCGGATACGTCGCAGCGGTCGTCGTCGCCGTGAGCCGGCTCTCACCGCCCGTCTTCCCGATCACGCTCGACGGCGGCCAGCGCGACGCCCGACCCGCGGTGCTCCTCTCGTTCTCGAACAGCCGGTGCACCGGCGGCCAGATGTGCATAGCGCCCGCCGCGGACCCGACGGACGGCCTGGTGGACGTCATCCGGGTGGGTCCGATGGGCCGCCGCCGCCTCCTCACCGCCTTCCCGAAGATCTACCGCGGCACCCACGTCGCCATGCCCGAGGTCGAGGCCACCCGTGCCCGCGTCGTGCACTTCGACGTGGCCGGTCCGCTCGACCTCATGATCGACGGCGAGATCTTGCGCGCGCGTCCGAGCCGCCTCACGGTGCTGCCCGGCGCCATCCAGGTACTCGCGTGAGCGGGACTCACACCTCACTTATCCCGGCCCCAACGGCCTTCGACAGCGTGCGGAGCGCTGCGCTCTGGACCGCCGGACTGTGTTGGATCGTCCCCGCGATGGGCGCGATGATGGCCGCCAGCGCCGTGGTCCACCCGGACCGGACCCAGTGGATCGACCGCACGTACTGCCGGGTCCAGGTCGCGCTGACCGGCTCGCGCTGGAGAGCGGAGGTCCACCCTGACGTCCGGCCCGATCGGCCCTACCTGTTCGTCCAGAACCACGTGAACCTCCTCGACCACGTGACGATGTACAACGCGACGCCGCACTTCAAGCAGGGAGTGGAGCTCGAGAGCCACTTCCGCCTCCCGGTCTACGGTTGGTACATGCGCCGGCGGGGGACCATCGGCATCAAGCGCGGAGACCCGGACCAGCGCGGGGATCTCCTCGGGAAGATGCGGGCGGAGATCGAGCGCGGCCACAGCATCCTCGCGTTCCCCGAGGGCACGCGCACGCGGGACGGCTCGGTGGGCCGGTTCCGGCGCGGCATGTTCTACCTCGCGCGCGAGCTCGGGCTCCCCATCGTCCCCACCACGATCACCGGGATGCACGACGTGCTCCGCACCGGATCGTGGGTCATGCGCCCGGGCGACGTCACCGTCCACTGCGACGCCCCGATCGAGACCGCCACGGTCCCGCGCGAGGACATCGCGGATCTGACCGATCGCGTGCGGAGCATCATCGCCGCCCGGGTCGACGCCCACCGGGGCCGCCATGGATGAGACCGACGGCCGCACCCGCCGCGCCCAGGAGTCCCGCGAGGCGCGGCGCGCCGCCATCCTCGACGCTTCCGCCGCCGTGTTCGCCGAGCACGGCTACCACAAGACGAGCATCACCGAGCTCGTCAGCGCCGCCGGTGTCGCGCGAGGCACGTTCTACCTCTACTTCGAGAGCAAGGAGGAGATCTTCCTCGCCATCCTGGACGACCTGCTCCGGGACCTGCGCGGCAACGTGGTGGGCGTGGACCTGCGGCCGGGCGCCGCCCCGATGGTCGCCCAGCTCGGCGACATCGTCGTCCGGATCCTGCGCGCCCTGGTGGAGAACCGGCCGCTCACGCGGATCATCTTCCGGGAGGCCGTGGCGCTCGACGCCGCGGTGGACGCCCGACTCGCCTCGTTCTACGCCGAGCTCCACGGCTGGCTGGCCCGCTCGCTCGAGGTCGGCTGCGCGCTCGGGGCGGTCCGCCCTCTCGACACGGCCCTCGCGGCGACCTGCATCCTCGGCTGCTTCCGGGGCGTCGTGCAGTCGCTCATCGTAGAGTCCGACGGCCCGCTGGACATAGAAGCGGTGGCAGACGGGGTGCTCGGCTTCGCCCTGTACGGGGTGAGTACTCGTTCCCCGCCGGTACCGCTAGTTACCCCAGGGTGACCGCTTCGGACTCCCCTCGTTACACTCCGGTAAGCCGGGTAGACCAGGTCCTCGCACTCCGGGTTGTTCGACGCGGACCCGTTGGCGTACACATACGCCGGATCTTCCTTGTAGCCCGCGACGTACGGCCAGCCGTAGTTCGAGCCGGCCGTCAGGATGTTGATCTCGTCGTCGGACTTGGGCCCGTTTGTCGTCCCCGTTACAGGCAGCGAGCGCGATCAGCGACATGGAGAGCCAGCTCTTCGGTATCGGAACTCCTCGGAGGGGACGGTCGCCTCACCCCCGAGGAGGTAGACTATCCGTGCCACGAACAGCCCGCGAAGTCAGAGCTTCGACCATGCGCAGCGGCGGCTGGAGCTGCCCGCGGACGCCCGCGGACATTCCAATTTTCTAATTTTTAAACCTAGAATTTCGCTATGTTGGTGTCCATCCAGGCGAGCCGGCCGGTCAGGAAATCGAGCGTGCGCTGGTGCTCCTCTTCGTACGACCCGACCGGGCACAGCCAGTTGTCCACGAAGTCCGTCTCGAACGCGATGTCCTCGATCGGCCAGCGGGCGACGTTCGCGCCCACCGCGGGCTCGAGCGTGGCGTCGTAGCCGGCGATCAAGCCGAGGATCGTCGCGTCCGACCACATATCCTGCCGGAGCTCGTTCCAGCGCACGACGAGCGCGTCGCGGAACGCCGGGACCTGCGCCATCTCCTGGATGAACGCGATGTCCACGATCTGGCCGGTGGTGATGTCGAGGTAGGTGCGTGATACCCAGCCCTCGTGCCCGCAGTCGAGGTACGGGTACCCCATGCTGAGATCGAAGTCCCAGGGTACGAACATCAGCTTTCCGCCCTGGTCGCGCCACATGTGCACGCTCAGGAGGTAGCCGTCGTTGTTCTTCATCACCTCCTGCAACAGCACCCAGTCGACCGCGCTGTCCATGTCGACGTACCCAAAGATCCCGGTGTTCGGATCCGCCGGATTCGCTCCTTGCACCGCCGCCTCGTACTCGGCGAGGTAGGCGCTGACCGCGGCCTCCGTCGCGTCGTCCGCGTCCGGGAACTCGAGCTGCCAGACGCCGTACCCGGAGCCGTTGGTGGTGAAACCGCCTCCCCGGTCGTCATTCTTGATGATGAAGCTGTCGCCTGGCGCCACGCCGTCGTCGATGTCGAGCCGGTCGCCGTCGGCCTCGATCACTTCGCCGAGGGTGTAGATGCCGACGTACTCGCCGTTCAGTTCCATCTCGCAGAACTGTGACTCGGTCGCGAAGCGCTCGGGTCCGCCGAGCGACTGGAACAGGTCGAACGCCAGCCGGTTTCGGAACAGCGACCGGTCGACGTACTGGCCGTTGAGGATCCAGTCAGCGGCCTCGCCCATGCCGAGGAGATCCTCCGACTGATCGCCCCCGGTCGCCTCCAGATACATGTCGAACCGCATATCCGGGCTGGCAACGCTCGCCTGGTGGATCTCCACAGCGACGACGTTGGTGCCGGCCACGAGCAGGGCGGGGTCCACATCCACGCGCTGCCAGAGGATGGTCTCGCCGAAGGTCAGCTCCGCCGGGGCGAGGGAGTCGTAGCGCACCATGTTCGGCAGGCCTTCGTCCCGGTAAACCTCCACCCCGTTGAGCCAGATGACGGCGGCGTCGTTCCGGATGATGCCGATGTCCACATTCGTGACGTTCGCGAGGTTCGCGAGCGTGAACTCGTGGCGGAAGTACGTGGTCGCGGACGTGCCGTCCGGGCCGGAGTCCGGAGCGAGCTCGGTCTGCAGGTAGTTCTGGCCGTACCCAAACGGGGTGGGCGCCGTAGCCCAGGAGGCTGCGTTGAAGCCAGGCTCCTTCCATGCCGTGCTGGCATCCGTCCCATCGGCGAGGTACTGCCAGGGGAAGCCCGGCCAGATCGGCAGCTCGGTGTACTCGCGGAGCTCGACCGCGTACTGCGGCTTCGGGAACGCCAGCGAGGAGCGGCCGCGGAGTTCGAGACCCGCCGGTCCTGCGTGGACGAAGTCACCGTCGCTGTCGAACAGCGAGAGCGCGCACGGCACCTTGGGCTCGTCGAGGACGGTGCCGAAGCACTCGACCTCCACCTTGCACAGGCCCTCCGCGGCGGCGCTGGTCGGATCGGTGTCGGTGTCGGTGTCGGTGTCGGTGTCCGCGTCCGTGTCCGTGTCCGTCGCGGTGATGTCCGTATCCTTGACCTCTCCATCGGAGCAGCCGGCAGTTAGCAAGAGGGGAAGGAGGGCGAGCGCGACCGTGGCCGGGAACAGCGCTCCGCCGGGGGACTGCGACATGAAGCTTCCTGGAGTGTGGGTTGCCAACCTTATGTGCAACGTTCGTGCCAGAGCGAAACCGGGCGGGTCCCGGCTTGCGAGCGCGGATCGGCCCCAGGCCGCCGGACGCCCACGGACGTCCACGCTGCCGCTCCTCGGATTCGAGCCGCCGAAAGCTGCGCAAGGGGCCACTTCCGGGTACAATTGGGGGCGAGGGCTCCGCATCTGAGGTCCCCGCCCGGGCGGATACGTGGTATTGTACGCCTTCATGCTGGCCTCCTTGGCGCCCGCGGCCGAACCCGAGTGCGTCGATCGCATGTCCCGGGGAGAGGTCGGGACCGCGTTCGAGCGCGCGGAGCGGTCTTTCCTGGACCTCGACGACGCCGGCTTCCGCGACCGGTTCAACGAGCTGGCGGGCATCGTCCTGCCTTGCACCGGCGATCTCGTCCCGCCCCCGCTCGCGGCGCGCTACCACCGGCTCATGGCGATCCATCTCTACGGCCTGGGCGATCGCGACGGCGCGGTCGCGTCGATCCGCGCGGCGCGCTGGGCGGCGGAGGCCGACACTGCCGGGGACCTCCTGGCGCCGACCCACGAGCTGGCGGAGGCCGCCGCGGGGGACACCGAGCCCCCGAAGACCCATCGGGTCCCCGAGCCGCGCGCCGGAAGCATCGCATTTGACGGCCTCAATGGCCGGGAGCGGCCCATCGGCGTCCCCACGCTCGTCCAGGTGTTCGACGAGTCCGGTCAGGCGGTCGTCACGGACTACATCGGTCCGCGGGACCCTTTGCCAGAGTACGCGGCCGTGCCGCGGCGTCGCAACCTCCTCGTCGGGGTCGGGATCGGTGCCGGAGCGGGCGCCGTGGCGGCCTTCGCAGGGTCGTTCGCGGCCCGCGAGAGCATGTAGACGCTGGCGGCGGACCCTGCGGTCGAGCGGGAGCCCATCGATCGGGCGCTGAATCGGACCAACCTCCTCGCCACGCTCGGCGGCGTGGGCCTTGCCGTGTCGGTCGGCGCGGGCACTGCCGCGGTCCTGGTGGGCGCGAGATGAAGGCAGAGCCGGGGACGATCCTCGATGGGCGCTACCTCCTCGAGTCCCTCCTCGGCAGCGGCGGAATGGCAGAGGTGTACCTCGCCCGGCACCTCACCCTCGGGAGCCACCACGCGGCAAAGATCATCGAGTCGCGGTCGTCGGCCGTGCGCAAGCGCCTGCTGGCAGAGGGGCAGGTCCAAGCGGCGTTGCGCCACCCGAACGTGGTCACCGTCACGGACGCCATCGAGTTCGACGGCGCGCCCGTCCTCATCATGGAGTTCGTCCGCGGCCCGCCCCTGAGCTGGCTCGCGCAGGAGATGTCCTTCTCGGAAGCGCAGATCGACGACCTGGTCGGCCAGCTCATGGCGGGCGTCGCCGCTGCGCACGAGCTCGGGATCGTCCACCGCGACCTGAAGCCGGCGAACCTGCTGATCGACGTGAGCCGCGCGCGCCCGGTGCTCAAGATCGCGGACTTCGGCCTCATGAAGGTGCTCCAGACCGACCAGCCGGCGCAGACCCAGTCCGGCAGCACGTTCGGCACGCCCGAGTACATGGCCCCGGAGCAAATCCGGGACGCCAGCCGCGTGGACGCCCGCGCGGACATCTTCTCCCTCGGCGCGCTCATCTACGAGCTGGCCACGTCGCGGCGGTGCTTCCCGTACACCGACCAGGACCTGTTCGCGCTGTTCAGCCGGATCACGAACGGCAAGTATACGCCGCCGGACGAGTTCATCCCGGCGCCGCCCCCTCGCGTGTGCGCCGCCATCCGGAGCGCCCTCGAGACTGACCGCGATCTGCGCTGCCAGACCATCGCCCAGCTCGGCCAAATCTTCTTCGACGGGGCGGCGCCGTCGCTCGCGAACCCGTGGGCTGGGCCGAAGTTCAAGGCCATCATCGAGCGGTGGAACGAGAGCACGCGCTCCAGCGTGCCGCCGCCGGTGGTCCCATCCGGACCGCGCATCCCCGACCGGCGGGCGGCCCCGTGGGTTGGCCCGGTCTCCGCGAGCCCTCCCGCGCCCCCGGACCCCAGGATGTCGGCCGCACACCCGGACGACGTGGGCCTGCCTGCGCGCCCGACCCAGCAGCCGCAGATCGCCTACGAGGACTCCCCGGCGGCCTCGAACACCTTGGCGCCGTGGGCCCAGGAACCGGGCGACGACCTCCCGGCCAGGAAGTCGGCGGACCGCCGCTGGCTGGCGGTGGCCGGCGCCCTCTCCATCGTCGGGCTCGTGGGGCTCGTGGGGCTGCTGTTGCTCGCCAGCTGGCCGGCGCCGTCGGTGCCCCTGCCGGCTCCCGTCGCGCTGGCCCCCAAGCCCGTGGCGTCACCCGACCCGGTCCAGGCACCGGCCCCCGTCCCGGTCGCGGCGCCCAGTGCCCCCCGTCCTGTGCAGCCGCCCCGCCCGCAGCCCATCGTCGCGCCAGAACCGAATCCGGAGCCGGAGCCCACCGCGGTCGCGTCCCTCACCCCGCTGCCCGAGCCGCCCCCGCGCCCCCCTCCGATCCTCCCTCCGCGCTTCGACGTGACCGGTGCGAGCGACATCACGCTCGCGCTCATCAACGAGAGCGGCCAGCCGATCCCCCTCCAGCAGGCCTCGCCGGGCCGATACAGGTTCGTGGCGTTCTTCGAGCCCCGCGTGCCCACCGACATCGCGACCGTAGACGTGAACGCCGGATCCAGCTGGACCGTGCGGTGCTCCGTCGCGGCCCGCGCCTGCAACATCAAGCAGAACTGAGGCACCATGCGTTCGATCGGTCTGTTGCTGGCGCTGATCGTCGCGGGCTGCCCCTACGTCGGGCCCGGCGAATACTACGACGAGATCCAGGACTTCGACGGTGACGGCGTCGTCGGCACGCGGTTCGGCGGGGACGACTGTCTGGACCACGACGACAGCATCGAGCGCTGCGACGCCGACGGCGACGGCTACCAGGTCCCGGCAGCCGGCGGGGACGACTGCGACGACACGAACCCGGCGATCCACCCCGACACGCCGTTCTACCGAGACGCCGACGGCGACGGGTACGGGGACGCCGCGGACGTGCAGGTGAGCTGCCTGGCGCCTCCCGGGTACGTCTCCGACGCCACGGACTGCGACGACACTGACGCAGTAGTCCACCCGACCGCGATCGAGACGTGCGACGCCATCGATCGCAACTGCGACGGCGACCCGGACGCGGGCGCCGACAAGTCCCAGTGGTTCGTGGACGCGGACGGCGACGGCTGGGGGGACGAGATCGACGACGTGGCCTCCTGTTCGCCCGGGCCGGGCCAGGCCGAGAAGGGCGGGGACTGCGACGACTCGGACCCGACGGTGAACCCCGACGCCGAGGAGATCTGGTACGACGGCGTCTCCCAGTCCTGCTCGGTGGGGGGCTCCGACTACGACCAGGACGGCGACGGCGAAGACTCGAGCGTCGAGAAGGCCGACGGCACCGACTGCGACGACCTGCGGGCGGACATCCACCCGACCGCGCTCGAGCTGTGCGACGGGGTCGACAACGACTGCGACCTGTTGGTGGACGATCAGGACTCCGACGGAGACCAGATCGGTCAGCTCACCTATTATCTGGACGCGGACGGCGACAACCACGGAGGCATCCTCGCGAGCCAGTGGTGCCCGGACGCCGCGCCGGCCGGCCTGCTGCTGGTCAGCGGCGACTGTGACGACGCCCTCTCGACCGTGTTCCCGGGGGCGATGGAGGTCTGCAACAGCCGCGACGACGACTGCGACGGCGCGGTGGACGACTCCGCCGTCGGCGCGTTCCCGATCTACGACGACGCGGACGGCGACACCTTCGGCGCGCCCGCGGCCTCCCCATCGGAGGTCTGCTTCCTGCCGCCCGGGTTCGTGCGGAACGACGACGACTGCCTCGACACCGACCCCGACGCGTACCCGGGCGCGCAGGAGGTGTGCGGAGACGCCATCCGCCAGGACTGCACTGCCTTCTCCCCCTACGACTGCGACTCGGACGGCGAGGAGTCGCAGGACGTCGGCGGCCTCGACTGCGACGACGACGCGCCGGAGGTCTCCTCGACCGCGGCGGAGGTGTGCGACGGCATCGACAACGACTGCGACCTCCTGATCGACAGCGCGGACGCCGTGGATCCGGACTCCTACCGGAACTGGTACGACGACGACGACGGCGACGGCCAAGGCTCCGACCAGCTCTCGGCGACCGCGACCTGCGAGCCTCCCCCTGGTTCTTCCGCCGACAGCGACG
>CAMCWU010000157.1 GCA_945882675.1 Klebsiella pneumoniae
CGCCCAGATCGCCATGGGCGAGCGCATGTACGCCACGTACTGCGCGCCCTGCCACGGGGACGGCGTGATCCTCGGGGCCGTCGCAGCGCCTGGCCGCTACCCCGCGGTGGCCGTGCTGGCGGGACCCCAGGGCCGCGTAAAGCTCCGCACCGACGGCTGGATCTACCTGACGGTCCGCAACGGCGGCGGCCTCATGCCGTCCTACGGCTGGGCCATGACGGACGAGGAGATGTGGTCCGTGGTCCGCTACGTGCGGACCCTCCCGGACTCCCAGTACCGTGCCCCTGACACCACGGCGCCCGCAGCCCCGGCGGAAGGTTCCCCATGAGCGCAGAGATCTCGATCGACCCGATCATCGACGCGAGCCACGGCCGCGCCGTCCCGACCGCCCTCGTGGGCGCCGGGGCCGTCATGATGCTCGTAGGCCTCCTCGCCATCGCGTATGGGTTCCTCGTCGCCGGCGCCGCCTGGACCTGGGGCGCGCTCGTCGTCGGCCTGGTCTACACCTTCGCCATCGCCCAGGGCGGCGTCATGTTCTCGGTGCTCCAGACGGGCACCTGGGGCCGCTGGGGCCGGCCGTTCAAGCGGATCGCCGAGACCTTTTTCTTCGCGATGCCGTTCGCGTACGTGGTCCTCGCGCTGTTCCTGCTCCTCGGCGGCCTCTCGATCTACGTGTGGAACCCGGACACGATCATCCCGGGCGGCATGATCCCGCTCGAGCCGCACTCCTCGGAAGCGGTGCGCAGCAAGCCGATCTGGCTCACGACCGGCTTCGTCTCGGCCCGCCTGCTCCTCGGCTTCGCCTGGATCATGCTTGTCGACTTCATCTACATCCGCGCGAGCCTCGGTCCGGACCTGCTCCTGGCGAAGCAGCGGCTGGGCGGCAAGGCGCCGGGCTGGTGGAACCTGTTCATCGGCGGCCACACGGATGTGCAGAAGGCCGTCGACGCCGGCCAGCGCACCCAGTCCAACCTCGCCCCCATCATCGGCATCAGCTACGCCGCGGTCTTCACCATCATGGCGATGGACCTGCTCATGTCGCTGTCCCCGCTCTGGTACAGCAACATGTTCCCGGGCTGGATCGCCGTCTCGAGCTTCTGGATGTCGCTCGCCGCGCTGGCCGCCCTCTCCATGCTGCTGCGCGACTGGCTGGGCCTGCGCGACGTGATCCGCTCCAACAACACGCACGACCTCGGCAAGTTCATGCTCGCCGGCTGCATGTTCTGGGGCTACACGACCTTCGCCCAGATCCTCCCGATCTACTACACGAATATGCCGGAAGAGACCGAGTACCTGCTGGTCCGCATGGTGCTGCCGACCTGGTCGCCCTTCTCGCAGCTCGTCGCCATCACGTGCTTCGTCGCGCCCTTCACGATCCTGCTCTCGCGCGGCATCAAGAAGATGCGCTGGCCGTTCTTCGGCATCGCAATGCTGATCATGACCGGCATCTTCTTCGAGCGTTCGCTGCTCGTCATGCCGCAGGTCTTCATGGGCGACGAGTTCCCGCTCGTGAACTTCGTCATCGTGTACGGCGGCGTGTGGATCGGCGCGATGGGCCTCGTCCTCACCGTGGTGACCCAGTTCCTCGCCCGGGTTCCGGCGGTCGTCATCTCGGACCCGCACCTCGGAACGCACCCGTGGGACGTCCACGTCAGCTCGCTGGACGCGGTCGGGCACGCGCACCACTGATTCGCCTCCGCGATCGAGGCTGACGCCGGCCGGGTTCACGCCCTGCCGGCGTCATCTTTTTGGGGGGTGGCGCGTTGCCGGGGCGGCCCTACGGGGGTGGACTCACGCCTTGCCCGGACTTGCGACATCGAGGGAGCTTCGTGCGTTTGCACCGAGACTCGCGGCATCGGGAGGACGCGGAGGGCGCGGATGTCGGCCGGGCACTCCGCAGACAGCTCTCGGCCCCGGGCGTGCCGGGGGGCGTCAGGGGCAGATCGCTGTCCCGTTGCCCGAGAGCGTCACGGCGCCCCCGATGGCCGGGATAGCGGCCACGAGCGCGTCCGCGTCCGCGGGGTCGAGGCAGATGTTGTCGGTGATCAGGATGTCCCCGGTCACCGAGGAGAGGCCGTACAGCCCGGTGAGATCGGTCAGCACCGGGTTGTCGTCCATGTAGATCGCGCCGGCCGAGCCGAGCGCCGACAGGCCGTTCGTGCTCACGAGCGCGCCGTTGTAGCTCACGAAGAGGTAGCCCCCCACCGACGTCAGCGCGCCGAGCCCGGTGAAGTCCACGAACGCGGGGGAGAGCGTAAGGGACAGGTCCCCCCCGATCGAAGCGAGCTGGTCGAGGCCGACGAAGCCGGTCTGCGCCGCAGCGTCATCCACCGCCAGGAAGCCGCCGATCGACGTCAGCGCGCCCAAGCCGGTGAAGTCCACCATCGCCGGGTTGCTCGCGAAGGTGACGTCCGATCCGATGGTCTCGAGGGCGGTGGCCCCCGAGGGACCCGCGAAGGACGTGAGGTTCCACAGGTCGAGCGTGCCGTCGATCACGGTGAGGGACCGCAGCCCGTCGAGGCCCGTCAGCGCGGTGGCCCCGTCGATGTAGAAATACCCGTGGACCGCCTCCAATCGGCCCAGTCCGCGCAGCGACGTCAGCGCCGTCGCCTCGTACACATCGAGCGCCCCCACCGAGCGCAGGTTCCCGAGGCCCTTGAAGTTCTTCAGCACCCTGTCCGACCACAGCCGCAGGTCGCCATCCACTTCGCGCACGCAGCCGAGCCCGCGCACATCCGCCGCGGTCGCCCCGCCGAGGTCGAGGTCGCCCTGCACGTCCCGCACGCACCACCCCGCGCAGAAGCCGGGGATGGACGCCGACGTCAGGTCTCCCGGCCACGTGCCCACCTGGTTCCACTTCGCGGCGTCCGAGTCGTCGCAGTCGTGGCTGCGGTCGAAGCCGTCCCCGTCCAGGTCGGGGCCCTTGGCGAGCGCGGGGGCGAGCACGAGGATGGCGAAAAGCATGGTGGCTCCCTCTGGTCGTTCGAGCGTAACGGAATGGTCGCGAGGTTCGGCGTCGGTCGCGCGGCAGCAGCGGGTCGCTCTGGTGACGACGAGCCTCGCCGGGTCAGCGGACCAGCGCGGAGATCTCGGGGTCGGAGGCCCCACGGGACGCCCGGACCTCGATCTCGGGATGGCCGGTTCCGCCTCGCATCTCGACGCACATGTGGCGGGCGCGGATGGCGACGACGACGGACGCGGGGCGCGCGACCTCGAGCAGGTGGTCCGCGAGCTGGGCCGCGAGGCGCTCCTGAAGCTGCGGCTGCTGCGCGAAGTGATGGACCAGCGCCGGGATCGAGCCGAGGCCGAGGAGCGTGCCGCCCGGGCGCATGGCCACGGTGACGGTGCCGTGGAACGGGAGCAGATGGTGCGCGCAGAGCGACCAGAACGGGATCTCGCGGATCACCAGGGGATCCGTGGCCTCCCACGCGCAGGTGGAGACGGGCGGCGGCTCGCGCGGGACATAGTCCGCGAGGAACTTCGTGACGCGCTCGGCGGTCGTGGCCATCTCGGGGTCGCCGCTGAAACCCAGCGCCTCGAGGTACCTGCGGAGAAGATCTTCAGGAGCTTCGGACGCCGGAGGCGCCCGGCGAGGGATCCCGGCGTTCGACACCGGGTCCCGGCTATCGGTTGGCGGCATCGGCGACGAAGTCCCGGGCGCGGTGGGCGAGGCCGTAGATGGTCTCGCTCGGGTTGACACCGAGGGACGTCGGGAACACCGAGCCGTCCACGACGAAGAGGTTCGCGACCTGCCAGTGGCGGTGCTGGCTGTCGACGACCGACGTCTCGGGGGAGCCGCCCATGGCGCAGCCGCCCATCTGGTGCGCCGTGAAGGCGGAGTGCTGGAGCGCGCCGTACGGTGCAGTGTCCAAGAGCGGGAGATCGGCTTCGGAGCGGAGCTCTACGGGCTCGACGTGCATCGTCAGCACGCGCTCGGCCCCGGCCGCGAGGTGGATGCGCGCCATGGACCGGTGGGCGTCGCGCCAGGCCTCGACCAGCGGCTCCGTGACCGGGTAATCGACGCGGATGCGGCCGTCGGGGCGCAGGGAGACGGTCCCGCCGACGTCGCCGGGGAGGACGCCGTCGATCCCGAGCGCCAGGAGCGAGGCGGTGTGGGGCAGCTCGCGCATCATCGCGGCCTGGCGGGCGCCCGAGAACGGCAGCGCGCCGGCGGCGAGCATGGGCTGGACCGGCGCGGTCTCGAGGAAGTACCCGAGCTTCCCGGCGCCGCGGTCCACGAACTGGTGCGAGGCTACGGACTGCGGGGCGCCCGCGTAGCCCTCGATCGGCCGGGCGTACTGGCCGCTGACCGCCACGACCGGGTGGATGAACAGCCGCGTCCCGAGCCCCGATCCGCCGATACCGGAGCGCATGAGGAGCGCCGGGGTGTTGATGGCGCCGCCGGACGCGACGCACACCTTTGGCCGGACGACGATGCGGCGGGCGGTGGTCCGGTCCCGGCCGCGCTCCATCCCGACCGCGCGCACGGCGATGACGCGGCCACCCGCCACTTCCAGCCGCTCGACCCGGGCGTCCGCGTACAGCGTCATGCCGGCGGCGACGGCGTCCGGGACATACGTGAGGAGCATGCCCTGCTTCGCGTCGTACGGGCAGCCCATGCCGCACAGGCCGCTGTTCTGGCAGTTGCGGACGTTTCGATGCAGGATCTCCGCGCTCCAACCGAGCTTCCGAGCGCCGTCCAGCAGCACGCGGTTGTTCTCGTTGACGCGATCCTCGGACCAGGGTGTGATGCCGAGACGGGCCTCCACGGCGTCGAAGTGGGGCGCCATGGTGGCAGGATCGACGCCTTCCACGCCGTGGACGTCGCGCCAGCGCTCGAGGATCGGGTCCGGCGTGCGGAAGCAGGTGGTCCAGTTGACGGTCGTGCCGCCGCCCACCGACCGGCCCTGCAGGATCGTGAACGCGAGGTCCGCGGTCGCCCGGGTGCCGCGGTCCTGGTAGAGCATCGGGTAGTTGACGCCCTCCTCCCCCACGAAGTCGCGGCTGGTGTGGTGGCCGCCCTCCTCCAGCATGATCACGTGGAGGCCGCGCTGGGCCAGGCCTGCCGCCAGCGTGGCGCCGCCGGCACCCGACCCGACGATGCACACGTCACACGCGACGTCGACGTCGTCCGTCAGGTCCGCGCCGGCCACAATCCGCCCGCTCACGTGGGCACCGGACGGCGGAGGCCGGTAAATCCCGTGGCGGGATAGCACCGAGGGTCGCTCCAGTACGACGCGCTGCACAGGCCGTGGACCGCGCGGTAACCGGTGCGGCGCTGGAGGATGGCGCTCGTACGCCAGCGCTCGAGGACCGCGGTGCGCGCGTCCGGCGTGAGCGCCGTGAACGGGCGCGGCCGGCTGTCGAGCACGAGGCCGGCGAGCGGGCTCTCGAGCAGATCGAGCAGGCCCGTGATCTCCGTCGCGAGACCCGGATCCGTCATGTGCAAGAGCGCGTCCACCTTCTCCGCGACGCCGATGTCCGCCGCGGTCGGCAGGCCGTCCCCGCCTGGGCAGATGCAGTCCGCGACCGCCGCCAGGACCGAGAACCGTGCTACATCAAGCACCTTCAGGTCGCCCCGCGGCGTCCGCGCCACCGTGGGCTGGAGAGAGAGCCCTGCCGCGCCTGCCGCGCCGACGGCGCCCAGCCCGCCGATGGCGGCCAGCACGTGGCGGCGGGTGAGCTTCATCCGCCGCTCGTCTCGCCGCAGAAGGCGGTGGAGCCGGCCGACACGCACACGTCGTACGCAGCGCGCGTGTCGCCTCCGGACGAGCGCGCGAACTCGAGCCATTCGCGCGCCGCGGTCTTCGTGCGGTTCTGGGCGTCTTCCGCCTGCCCGCGGAACGCGGGGTCCTTCACGGCCTGCTTCTCGAGGTCGGTCCAGCGTTCCAGCTGCGCGAGGGTCCGCAGCCGCATGAGACCGCCTACGCGCGACACGTACACATCCCCCGTCCAGGTGTCCCGCCGCTCGAGGCCCACGTCCGTCCAGCGGACCACGGCATCCGCCTTGCCCGCCCCGTCCTGATCGGTGATCGGGTCGTGGTTGTATAGATAGAACGCGTACAGGTACGCGATGTCGGGATCGGACTGGTCGACCTCAGCCAGGTGGCGGTCCACGAGGCGCGCCCAGTCGGTCGTGTTGCTCGCGTACGCGTTGACCAGCAGGACCCGAGAGATCTTCCCCTTCGTCGTCTGTACGCCAGCGGCCGCGTACGCGGTCTCGAGGCAGGCGAGCTGATCGGCGTCCAGCCGACCGCGCGACGCCGTGTCTTCGAGCTCGACGAGCCGCTTCGGCTCCGACGCGTAGTCGGCGCAGGCGCCCCACGCAGGGGCGCCGAAGAGGAAGGACCCCACGACCGCGAACCAGGACCGCATCGCCATCGCCCGCTCCGGACGTGGAGCATAACACGCGACTTCCGCCCGGCGGTGTATACATTGCTCCTCGGAGACCACATGCCCGCGAGCCGACCCCCTTCCCCCCTCCACTCTGCCTTCGACGACCAGGGCGCGAAGCAGGAGTGGGTCAACTGGCTGTTCTCGAAGGTAGCGCCGCGCTACGACCTCGGGAACGACCTGATGAGCGCGGGGATGCACACGCGCTGGAAGAAGCGCCTGGTGGCGCGGGCCGGGATCCGCCCGGCGGACCGGATCCTCGACCTCGCGTGCGGGACGGGGGACGTCACGTTCATGGTCGCGGCGCGCGCCTGGAAGGGCGACGTCGTGGGGCTCGACATCAACGCGGAGATGCTGGCGGTGGCCGAGCAACGTCGGCCGCCAGGGATGGAGCACGTCACCTTCGTGAAGGGGGACGCCGGCGCGCTCGATCTCCCGAGCGACAGCTTCGACATGGTGACCTGCGTGTACGCAGGTCGCGGGTTCCCGAGCTGGCCCGCCGTGATCAAGGAGGCGTATCGGGTCCTCAAGCCGGGCGGCCGGCTGCTGAACCTCGACTTCGCGCGCCCGCCGAACAAGGCGGTGGACCGGGCGTATCGCGGCTACATGACCGTGACGGGTGCGGTGCTCGGCACGGCGCTCCACGGCGATCCGCGCACCTATACGTACATCCCGAAGTCCATGCGGCACTATCCCGGGCAGCGCTGGCTGGACCAGCAGCTCCAGGCGGCTGGCTTCAAGACGGAGCTGGTAGAGACGCGGCTCGCGCTCATGGCGTACAACTTTGCGACGAAGCCGGGAACCGTTTGATGCTGGTCCTCGCGGACCTGTTGCCGGGTCACGACGCGGGCGCGGTGCGCGCGGCTGGGGCGACCCCCGCGGACGGCGCGGGCTGGACCGTGGTACGGACGCCGGCGGAGATCCGCGCGGCCCAGGGCGCCAACCTGTGGATCCGAGGGTTGGAGGCCGGGGGTCCCACGACGCCGTTCGCGGCGACCACGCTGATCCGGGCGGCAGTGGCGACCGGGCGGCCGTGGGTCGTGGACGGGATCGGGCCGCGGGCGATGGCGGCTTGCCTGGCCGTGGGCGCGGCGGGGATCGTCGTCGGACCCGAGCTCTGGCTCACCGTGGAGTCGCCGGTCCACGCAGATCACCGGGCGGCGCTGCGGGGCGCGACGGGCGCGCGGGACACGGAGATTGCGCAAGGGACGCGGATCCTCTCGCGGGGTGCGGGCCGCCGGGGGATCCTGGCGGCGGAGTGGTGGACGAACCCCGCGGCCCCGGTGCCCGCGCCGCAGTCGGTCGCCGGCGTGGCCCTGGGAGACGGGCGGACGACGGCGGACGCGATCCGCGCCGTGGTGGCGGAGGTGGAGCGGCATCGGGCGGCGATCCTGCCGGACCTCGCGCTCGCGGACCCGTTCGGGACGGGCCGGCCGCTCGTCCAGGGGCCGATGGCGAATGTGTCCGAGCAACCCGGGCTCGCGCAGGTGGTGGCGGGCGTGGGCGGCGTCCCGTTCCTGGCGCTTGGCGCGCTCGATCCAGAGGCGGCGGCGGAGCGGGTCGCGGGGTTCGCCGGGTTGAAGCCATGGGGCGCAGGCGTCATCGGGTTCGACGTGATGCCACACCGGGACGCGCACCTCGCGCTGCTGGCGGCGGCTCGGCCCGCGTACGTGACGCTGGCCGGCGGCACCGTAGAGCTCGCGATCCAGGTCCAGCGGTCGGGCGCCGAAGTGTGGCTCCACACGCCGAGCGGTCGGCTCGCCCGATCGGCTCTCGACGCTGGGGTCGGCGTGATCCTGGAGGGCCACGAGGCCGGCGGGCACGTGGGAGCGGTGAGCTCGCTCGGCCTGTGGGAGGAGGGCCTCGCGGCCGCTGAGGAACGGCCTGGGACGGTAATCCTGGCCGGCGGGATCGCGGACGCGACGACGGCCGCGCTCGCGTTCGCGATGGCAGGATCGGCGGCGGCGGCCGGGTCGAAGATCGGGATCCAGGTCGGCACGGCGTGGATGTTCACGCACGAGATCGTCGAGATCGGCCAGATCACCGCGACGTATCAGCAGGCGGCGCTGAGCGCGGACGCCACGGTCCTGGTCGGCGCCACGGTGAACCTGCCGCTCCGGTGCGCGCCGAACCGGTTCACGGAGGACGCGCGGGCGTCCGAGCACCGTTGGGCCGCCGACGGCGTGGACCGCGCCGAGCGGCGCCAACGGATCGAGACGTTCAACCTGGGTCGGACGCGGGTGGCGGCGCGCGGGATCGAGCGAGATCCGCGGCCGGGCGGGAGCCGCTATCGGCCCGTCCCCGTGGCGCGGCAGGTGCACGAGGGCGCTTACACCCTCGGTGAGGGCGCGACGGTCACCGATCGTCTGTGCACCGCGCGCGAGCTGGCGGACGCCGTGACGGTAGGCGCGGCGGCGATCCTGGGCGGGG
>CAMCWU010000158.1 GCA_945882675.1 Klebsiella pneumoniae
AGCCCGTCAGTCCGCGCCCGGCCCCGTCCGCGCCCGTGGTGGTGGCGCCGGCCGCGGTGGCGCCCGAACCGACACCGCCCCCCGAGCCAGCCCCCGCTCCAGCCCCCGCCGAGGACCCAGGATGGAAGAACGACGGCGACATCAAAGACCCCTTCGGGCCGGGCGGCCGATGACGCGCCTCTTCGCGGCGTTTGCGCTGGCATTCTGGGTTGCGATGGGCGGCATCGCCCCGGCTTGCGCGCAGGAGCCGGCGCCGCGCTCCGACGCGGACATGGCCCGCGCGCGGGAGCTGTTCGAGAACGGCAAGATCTTGTATGACGAGGGCCGGTACGAGGACGCGATCACGGCGTGGGAAGAGTCCTACCGCCTGTCGGGGCGCGCGGAGCTGTACTTCAATATCTCGAGCGCGTGGGAGAAGCTCGGCGACTACTCGTCGGCGATCGACGCGCTGAATCGCTACCGGGTGTACGCCCCGGCCGACGAGCGCCCGGTACTGGACCGCCGGATCCGGGCCCTCGAGCAGCGGCTGGCGGAGCAGCCCCCGGTGGTCGCGCCTGCCCCTGCGCCCGTGCCCGTCGTCGAGCCCGAGAGGCGGGTCCGGGTCCTCCCCATCGTGCTGATCGGCACTGGGGTCGCGAGCCTCGGCGCTGGGGCGGTGACCGGCGCGATCGCGTCCGGTGCGATGAGCGACCTTCGGGAATCCTGCTTCGAGCGGGACGACGGCCTGCTGTGCCCGATCGCGGCCGAGCCCGCCGTCAAGCGCCACGGCACCACCAGCACTCTCTCGGCGGTCACGCTCGGGGCTGGTGGCGCCCTCGCGCTGACGGGTGGCCTCGTGCTCGCGCTCGGTGGCCGCAGCGGCGATGTCAACATCCTGGTGGACGGCCACAGCGTAGCATTAAAGCCGGTTTTCGCGATCAACGGCGGCGGCGCGACCGCGGGCCTCACCTGGAGCGTCGCGAGGCGATGATGCGCACGATACCGCTGTTTCTCCTCGTCGGGTGCCTCGGTGATCCGCACGTCGACTGCGTCACGGACGTCGAGTGCAGGGATGCCTTCGGGTTCGGCCAGCAATGCGGTGACATCGGGTACTGCGAGGCCGCGGAACTCCCGGCGCGGTGCACCACGAGCTACCCCACCGACCTCCTCAGTGACCCCGCGGCATACTCGGACGCCGTCATCTTCGGTTCGCTGGGCGACGGGCTGTTCGACTCGGCCGAGATGTCGAGCGTGCGACTCGCTTTCATCGAAGCCGAGCGCGCGGGGGGCATCGACGGGACGCCGGTCGCGCTCGTCGAGTGCACTTACGAGGAGAACCCCGACATCGACGACCTGCCGTATCCGGACTCGGTCGCCCTGCTCGGAGAGGCACTTGCCGGCCGCTTCGGGATCCAGGGGTTCATCGGGCCATATACGTCGGGCCAGACGGAGGCCCTCTTCAACGCCACGCAGGCAGAGCGCCCGTTCATCATCAGCCCGTCTGCCACCAGCCCCGCGCTCACGTTCATCGACGGCGTCGACAAATCGGACGAGACGCCGGGAACACTCTGGCGCACCGCCCCCCCGGACAGCCTCCAGGGCCAGGTCGCGGCCCAGGATATGATCGCGCGCGGCCGCACCCGCGTCGCCGTGGTCTACCAAAGCGGTGCGTACGGCGACGGCCTCGCCCAGATCTTCACCGAGCAGTTCACGTCGTCCGATCGCACGACGCTGGGCCTGCCGTTCGGCGACACGAGCGAGCTCGCCGCGCATGTCTCTACGATCGAGGCCGATCCGACCATTCAGGAGGTCTTCGTCATCTCCGGAGAGGCCTCCGACGTCGCGGCGTTCCTCAACGGCGCGGGCTCGCTCCTGTCGTTCGACGACGAGACGGGCCCGGGGCGCGGGATCTTCCTGGCGGACGCCGCGAAGGACACGGATATGCTCGACGCGCTCACGGAGGACGGCCGCACACTGCTCGACCAGATCCGCGGCACCGCGCCCGCCGCCCCGAACGCCACCGACACGACCTACAATACGTTCAAGCAGGTCTACGAGCAGCAGTTCCCCGGCCAGGACGCCGAGGCGACGATCTATATGCCGTACTCGTACGATGCGGCGTGGCTGGCGTTGTACGCCGCGACCTGGAGCCGGGCACAGGAGGGCGGCCTCACCGGCGCCGGCATGGGCGCGGGGATGCGGCAGGTCTCGTCCGGTGACGAGATCCAGCTCCTGTCGACCGACTGGAACACCGGCCGGGCGCTCCTCGACGCCGGGCGCTCGATCGACGTGAAGGGCAGCTCGGGCGCCCTCGACTACGATCCGGCGACGGAGGAGACCACAGCGCCGATGGACGTGTGGGTGGTGAACGCGGCCGGCGACGGCTTCGAGACGACCGAGACCGTCGACCCCTGATTACAGGCGTTCGCGGATCGCGGCCGCCACCTTGTCGATCGCGCGGTGGGCGTCCAGCGCCGCCAGC
Source organism: Klebsiella pneumoniae (assembly GCA_945882675.1). GTDB lineage: Bacteria > Myxococcota_A > UBA796 > UBA796 > CANLGQ01. The sequence continues at coordinate 2,462 of CAMCWU010000158.1, forward strand.
GGGCCGGCGAGGCGATCGCGCTGCAGGCGGCCCGCATCGCCGCGCAAGGCGAGCACGTCGTCCGCGATGCGGTTGGGGTCGAGCCGCTGCAGATGCTCCGGCACTGACCCCGGCGCGAGGAGGTTCGGCAGCGAGAAGCCCGGGAGATCGCGGACGAGGACGCGCGCTGCGGCGTGCGTGAGCGGGTGGAGCCGGTACAGGACCACCTGCGGGATGCCGCGCGCCGCGAGCTCCAGGGTCGCGGTCCCCGACGCGCACACCGCCAGATCCGCAAGGTCCATCGCCGCGTCCAGGCCGTCCACCACGGGCCCTGGGGCGTCGCGGAGGGAGTCGCGGTCCACCGTGGACGCCCGCGGGATCACGAACCTGGCGGCGGGGTCGCGGGCGCGGATCGCGGCCGCCGTGGCGCAGAGGACGGGCCACAGACGCCGGATCTCGTCGGGGCGGGACCCGGGCGCAAGGAGGATGCTGCCGCCGGCAGGGTACGGGTCGCGGCGCACCACCGCGCGCGGGTGCCCGACGAACCGCGCGCGGACGCCGTGCGGGCGGAGCCAGAGGGGCTCCCACGGGAGCAGGCACAGCACCTCGTCGGCCCAGGCGCCAATCCGGGCTGCCCGCCCGCGACGCCATGCCCAGACCTGGGGGGCCACCCACTGGACGAACGGGATCCCGCGCGCCCGCGCCATCGCGCCGATCTGGGCGTTCAACCCCGGCGCGTCCACGCCCACCACCAGGTTCGGCCGGGTGTCCAACACGGCCTCCACCCGGCCGAGGACCCGGCGGATCCGGGGCAGGGAGCCGATCACCTCCGCGAGGCCGAAGGCCGTGGCGTCCTCCGCGCGCGCGACCACGTCCACGCCGCGGGCGCGGAGCGCGGGCCCAGCCACCGCCGCGACGTCCACGTCGCCCAGCACGCCGACCAGGTCCGCCGCGAGGCGATCGCCGCTGGCTTCCGCCGCGCAGACGAGCAGCCGCGTCATCTCACCAGCGCGTGCCGTCGAGGAGGTACCGCCCGGTGCACGAGTGCAGGTCGCGCTCGCCGAGGAGCGCCTCGCAGTCGGGCGCGTCCCCCTCTTCCAGCTCCGTCGTGCCCGACTCGGTCACGAGCTCGATGGACGGCGCGTCCACCGTGCCCGTAATCGCCAGGTTCCACCAGTAAAGCGTGCAGATGCCGCCCCCGAGGGAGCTAGCCAGGAAATTGCTTGCCGCGAGCGTGGCGGTCCCGCCGTCCGGCCCGAGGTCGGTGCTCCCCGCCGCGGTCCACGGGATGTACTCGCACTCGTCCGGGGCGTCGCACTTCGCGATCTCGATGTAGTCGGTGTCGCCCAGGCCCGCGAGCTCGATGCTGAACGCGGCCCTGCCCCAGTCGGTGACGACCGGCTCGGCGTCGCAGCCGACGTCTGCCGAAGCGGCGGTCGTGTACGTGACGGTCGGCTCCGGAGGCGGAATCTCCGCGATACGGTACTCTTCTGCGCGGAAGGTCCCCGCCCATGCCTCCGGGGCCTTGGAGTCGCACGCCACGACGGAAAGGAGCAGCCACGCGATCATCTCGGTCCCTCCATGTGGAGATAACCCGGTAACGCCGGGGGGACGCGCGCGGCGGTGGCGGCCTGCCGGACGGCGTCCGCGAGGAGCACGGCCGCGAGCCCATCCTCGGCCGTCGCGATCGCGGAGGGGGCGCCGGCGCACCGGTCGAGGAACGCGTTCCACTGCGCCGAGAGCGCGTCGCCGGCCGGGCGGTCGAGGTGGACGCCTCCGCAGACGGCGCTGCCCGCCGCGAGATCGAGCCGGGTGTACCGGCCGTCCTCGAAGATCTGCACAGTGCGGGCGCCGCGCGGAGCGATCCGGCTCGCCGTGAGGGTCGCGCGGACGGACGCGCCCGTCGCGCGGGAGCGGCCGTCGATCACGGCGTCCACCGCCTCGATCCGGCCGTCCAGCCAGGTGGGCCGCGCCGCGCGCACCACCAGCGCGTCTGCCCACCCCTGCAGCAGGTCGAGGTCGTGGACGAGCAGGTCGAGGACCGCGTCCACGTCCACGGCGCGACCGGACGGCACGCACTCCCGGCGGGAGACGACGCGGAGCGGCGTAGCGCCTGCGACCGCGCGGATCGCCGGGTTGAACCGCTCTACGTGGCCGACCGACACCCGGGGATGGAGGAGCGTCCGGGCGTCGTCCGGGTCCCCGGCGAGCGGCTTCTCGACGAGGCACGCGCGGCCCTGCGCGAGGTGCGCGCGCGCCACTGCCGCGTGGGTACGGGCCGGCGTGGCGACGACCACCACGTCCACCGCCAGGTCCGGGTCGGTGGACGCGCCGTGGACGGCAGCCAGGTGCGCGGCCCGCTCCGGGTGCAGATCGTGGACCCACACGAGCGTGGATCGCGGGCTCGAAGCCACGATCCGGGCGTGATGGCTCCCCATCCGCCCGCAGCCCACGAGGCCCACCCGCACCTTCACGCCTGGCCGAGCCCCGCCCGGCACACGCCGCGCGCGCTCGACTCGAGGAACGCGACGAGCTCCACGACCTCCGGCACGGTCCCGAGCTGCTCCTGGACCATGCCGATCGCGGTGCGCCGAGGCATATCGTTCACGAACAGGATCCGGAACGCCTCCTTGAGCGCGCCGACGGTGTCGATGTCGATGCCGGCGCGGCGCAGCCCGATGACGTTGAGGCCGTACAGACGCGCGCGATCGCCCTGCGCGACGGAGAAGGGCGGGACATCCTGGGCGCACATGGCGCCGCCGCCGAGCATGGCCAGCCGGCCGATGCGCGCGTGCTGGTGGACCGCGCACAGCCCGCCGAGGATGGCGCCGTCCTCCACCGCGACATGTCCGGCGATCGCGGCCGAGTTCGCGAACATGGTGCCGTCCCCGACGCGGCAGTCGTGCGCGACGTGGCTGTTCGCCATGAAGTAGTTCCCATCGCCGATGACGGTCTCACCGCGCCCGCCGGATGTTCCGCGGTGTACCGAGGAGAACTCACGGAACACGTTGTCCGCGCCGACGCGCAGTCGCGTGGGGGCCGACCGGTCGTGCTTGAGATCCTGAGGATCCCCGCCGAGGACCGCGTGGGCGTCCAGCCGCGTGCGGGCGCCGATCTCCGTGTCGCCGAGGACCACCGCGTGCGGCCCGAGCACCACACCATCCGCGAGGCGCGATCGCGGCCCGACGATCGCGTAGGGACCGAGATCGACGTCGCCGAGCTCCGCCGTGGGGTCCACGATCGCGGTCGGGTGGATGGCCATTCGTCCTCCGGGGTGAGCGTAGCCCGGCGCGGATCCGGGCGCATCGGGAACATCCGTCGCGTTACCTGGGGGGCCGTGAGCCCGACCCGCGCGAGGACTGCGGCAGGCGTCGCCGCGATCCTGGCGCTCGTGGGGCTGCGGCTGGTGCTGGCGGGCCACCTCGGGCTCCTCGCGGACGAGGCCCTGTACTGGGTGTGGTCGCTCCGACCGGCGCTCGGATACTTCGACCAGCCGCCGCTGATCGCGTGGTCGCTCGCCGTGACAGGCGCGGTGATCGGCGACTCCCCCGTGGCGCTCCGGCTGGTGCCGATCCTGTGCGGCGCGGTGATCCCCCTGGTGCTGACCCCGTTCGCGGGCGATCGGTTCCGGTTCGCGCTGTGGGTGACGGCGCTCCCGGTGCTGTTCGCGCTGACGCAGGTGGCGACGCCGGACGCTTGGCTGCTTGCGGCGTGGGCCGGGTCGCTCGCGGCGGCGTGCCGGGGCGGGCGGTGGTGGATGGTGGCCGGTGTCTGCGCGGGGCTGGCGTTCCTGGCCAAGTACACGGGCGCGGCGGTGCTCCCGCTGGCGATCCTGGCCGCAGATCGGGCCGAGCGCCGGACGCCGTGGCCGTGGGTGGGGCTCGGGCTCGCGGTGGCGCTCGCCGCTCCGAACCTGTGGTGGAACGCGCAGAACGAGTGGATTACGCTCCGGTTCCAGTGGCACGAGGGGCTGGCGCACCCGGCGGCGCCTGGGTGGCCGGGCCTGGTGATCCAGCCGCTGGCACAGCTCGCGGTGGCCGGACCGATCGCCGGGATCGCGGGGTACCTGTGGATCTTCTCGGCGCCGCGGCGGTCGCTGGGGCGGGTCGAGCGCTTGGCGTGGGCGACGAGCGCGCCGCTGCTCCTCGGATTCGCGCTGGCGGCGGTCGGCGGCCCACCGGACGCCCACTGGCCCGCTCCGGCGTGGATCGGCCTCGGCCTCGGGCTCTCGCACGATCGAGGGCGGCTGGGGCGGCTCGCAGAGGTGGGGGCGTGGCTCGCAGTGGCGCTGGATCTCGTCGCGATCGCGCACGTGCTCAGCCCGATCCTCGCGATCCCCCAGGATCCGGCTGGCAGGTTCTCGGAGGGGCCGCTCATCGCCGAGCCGATCGGCAACTGGGCGCGACCGGCGATCGGGGAGGCGGACCGCACGCCCACCGCGATCTACACGGAGCGATATCAGGAAGCTACTTTGATCCATTACTACGCGCGGATCCCTGCGGTAGTGCTCGAAGGGTGTGGCCGGTCCACCCAGTACGACCTCTGGCCGCGATCGGAGCCCGTTCGGACCGCGCTCTTCGTGCGTCCGGAGACGGGCGGGCCGCCGGACTGCCTGGAGGGCCGCTGGGAGCGAGTGGATGGGCCCCACCGGGTCGACGGCGTGGACGCCGCGGGACGGCACGTGCGCCGTTGGCAGGTGTTCGCGCTGGGTGCGCCGTGAGCGAGCTGCGCGCCTGGGGCCGACGTCTTCGGCCGGATGCGGGGCGGCTGGGTGTCGCTGTGGCGCTGGCCGCGGCGGGCGGGAGCCTGCCGGCGGCGGCGGTCCTGCTCGTGCAGCGGACGCTCGACCGCGCCGTCCACGACCGTGCGGAGCTCGCGGCCGCCTGCGCGGCCTTCGTAGCGATCTACGCTCTGAACGGCGCGATCGGGATCGCGCGGACGGCGCTGGTCCGCCGGTCGTCGGCACGGCTTGCCTCCGAGCTCCGGCGCGCCGTCCACGCGCACTGGCTGCGCGGCGGGGATGCCGGGGGGACCGGCCGGATCGCTTCGCTCCTTCAAGAGGTGGACGAGGTTCATCACGGGGTCGGCGCGCTCGTGGGGCTGGTGCGATCGCCGGCGACCGCGATAGCGCTCGCCGTGGCGGCCGGCGTGCTGGCGCCGCGCCTGGCGCCCTGGGCGTTGCTGGCCGTGCCGATCGCGCTGGTGCCGGCCCGGTGGGGCGGCCGGGTGGTCCGCGAGCGGAGCCGCGCGGTGCGGGCTGCGCGCGCCGCGCTCACCACCCTGGCGCAGGAGCAGCTCCTGGGGCTCGCGGCGATCCGGGCTTCCGGCGCCGAGGAGGCGGAGATCGCGCGGTTCACGGCCCTGGACGACGCGGACCGGACGGCGCGGATCCGGCTCGAGATCGAGCGCGGACTGCCGACGGTCGCCGCAGAGGTGGCGAGCGCCGTGGCGGTGGGCGGGCTGCTGTGGGTCGGCGGCGGTCTGGTGCTCGCGGGGGACCTGGCGGTCGGCCAGCTCGTGGCGTTCGGGGTCGCGGTCGCGCTGATGGGGCGTCCGCTCGGCCAGATCGCCGAGGGGTGGGGGCAGGTACAGCGCAGCCTCGCGGGCCTCGAGCGGGTAGAGGGGGCGCTGGCGAGTGCCCGATCTCCCGCCGATCCCAATCCTCCGAGGTCGATCTCGGGCGTGCCGACCCTTGAGTGGCGCGACGTGCTGCTCGTTCTGGACGGGCGTACGGTGCTGGACAGGTTCGATCTTCGGGTCGCGGCGGGCGAGCTCGTCGTGATGGTCGGGCGCAGCGGGGCAGGGAAGTCGTCGGCGTTGCGACTGGGTCTCCGCGAGCTCGACCCTACTGCCGGCACGGTGCTGCTGGGCGGGATCCCTTTGGCCGACCTCGCGCTCGCGGACGTGCGGCGGGCGGTGGGCCTCGTGGCGCAGGAGCCGTTCCTGTTCGACCGGACGATCGCAGAGAACGTGGCGATGGGGCGGGATCCGTCCGGCGTGGCCGGTGCGCTCGCGGCTGCGGGCGCGGAGTTCGCCACGGCGCGGCCGGAGGCGCTGGGCGAGCTCGGCCGAGGGCTCTCGGGCGGTGAGCGGCAGCGGGTAGCGCTCGCGCGGGCGCTCCTGGGCGAGCCGGGGATCCTGCTGCTCGATGAGCCCACCAGTCAGGTGGACGCCCAGGCCGAGCGTCGGTTCGTGTCGGCGCTGCTCGCAGCGCGGGGCGAGCGGACCACCGTGGTGGTGGCCCACGATCTCGGCATAGCGCGGGTCGCGGACCGCGTGGTGGTGGTGGACGGCGGGCGGGTGGTGCAGGATGGTGTGCATGATGT
>CAMCWU010000159.1 GCA_945882675.1 Klebsiella pneumoniae
CGACGGCGACGGCCTCACGGACTTCGAAGAGGACGAGCTCGGCACGGATCCGAACGATCCCGACACCGACGAGGATGGCCTCGACGACGGCGTGGAGGTCGATGAGACCCTCACCGATCCGCTGAACCCGGACAGCGACGGGGACGGCCTGCCCGACGGCGACGAGGTCGAAGTCCACGGCACGGACCCGAACGATCCGGACACGGACGGCGGCGGGACGCCGGATGGCGACGAGATCCTCGACGGCACCGATCCGAACGACCCGACGGACGACGTCCTCGGGGGCGGCGGGACTTCGGGGTACTACCGCGGCGGCGCGGCGTGCGGGACCGTGGGCTCGGCCGGGATGGGCTGGCTCGGGGTGCTCGTGGGGCTGCTCGGGGCCGTGCGGGCGCGCAGGAAGTAGGCGGCGCGCACCGCCCTCCCGTCGCGGGGAGAGGCGGGTGGCCCCCTCTGTCCCTCTCCCGTGCGGGGAGGGCCTGGGAGGGGGTGGGCCGGACTCGAAGCTAAGGAGTCGGCACCGGGTCAGCGGGCTTCGCCACCGGAACTGGCTCGGTCACAGCACCGGGCTCGGTCACGGCACCGGGCTCGGTCACGGCACCGGGAACGGGAACGGGCTCCGTCACGGCACCGGGAACGGGATCGTTCATGGGAACGGTCACCGGCACAGAGGCGGGCGCCACGGGGTTTGCCGCGTTCGCGGCGCGCTCCTGCGAGCCCGGGTTCGCGCCCTCCGGCGGGGCGAGGATGTTCCCGACCGGCCACTGGGGCGGGGGGTTCGGCTTCGGGAGCTCGGCCCCGCCGCCACAGGCGATCAACAGCGCGAGCAGCACGGGCGTCACTGCGCGGGCAGGTCGAGGACGTCCCACCATGCGGCGGCGTCCTCGATCCAGCCGCCCCGCTCGGGGAGCGCGCTCGCTTCCAGCCCGCCCACCGTCGGCAGCCCGCGCGCCGTCTGCCAGCGCCGGAGCCGATCCAACGCGAGCGAAGGTCCGACCCCCGCTCCGAGCCGCTCCTGCAGGTGCTGCGCCCGTGCCGCGAGGAGCCCGACGAGCGCGATCTGCACGTCGCGCGGGAGCGCGCCCAGCCGCCCCTCGAGGTCCGAGGTCGCCCACTGCAACCGCGAGGCCTCTACCGCGAGACCGTCGGACGAACCCGGGTGATCCGCCAGCGCGAGGATCTCCCGCAGGTCGCCGAGCGGGGCGCCGCGGCCGAGCGCCGTCCTGGCGTCCCGGCCCCAGCCGTGGACCTGGTCGAGGGTGGCGGCGTCCCCGTCGGGGGCGTCCGTCGGGAACTCCGTGTGGTCGTCGAGCTCGCTCGCCTCGAACAGCGGGCGGTCAGGCATGACCTCGATCTCGTCGGTGAACCAGCCTTCGTCGTCGACGTCCGCCAGCTTCGGCTCGAGGTCGTCCGTGATGCCGTCGAGGGTGTCCCGCCCGACGGCGGCGTCGCGCGGGCCGGTGAGGTCGAGCGCGGAGCTGACCGCCGCCCCCGCCGCGAGCCCGGCCGCGGAGCGCGACCGCGACATCCAGTCGTGGATCGTGCGGCCGAGCTCGAGGTGGATCGCTGCGAGCGCCCCCGAGTCGCGGGGGACGCCGGCCGCGGCGTCGGCCTGATCGAGGAGCTGCCGGATCTTCGGGTCGTCGAGTAGCTTAGGCATGCCCCGACCATAGCGCCGGCGGACGCGGAAAGGAAGCCGGCGCGTGGAGATATCATCGAAACCGGCATATCAGACGGTCGGTGACGGGAGCCGCCTCACACCAGCCGCGCCAGGGCCCGCAGCAGGAGCTCCGGGTCGAGCCCTGCCGCCGGCATGTGCACGAACCCGACGCGCGCCGCGGGCAGCCCACGCGCCACCTGGTAAAGCCACGCGTTGCAGACGTACCGCCCCGCGTCCCGCGAGATGCGCGCGCCGAGCCCGTCCGCCAGCGCGGCGGAGTCGAGCGTGGCCCCCACCACGTCCGGCCCGTCGCGATCGTCGGGGTAGCAACCGTCGGCGTCGGGCTGCGGATCCCAGCCGCGAAAGCCGAGGGTCTCCACGTCCAGCACGGCACGCGTGGTCGCCACGCCGAGACCCACCACCAGCTCGGCCCCGAGCGCGTTCGCGGCCTCGATCGCGAGCTCCGGGCCACGCCGCCACAGCACCGGGAGCACCAGGCCCACGACCGGCCGCCCGCCCACGGTCCGGCCGTCCACCGCGCGCGCGACGTCCCCGCTCGGGTTGTCGACGACGCCGGGGAACGGGCCGAAGCCGGTGACGAGGATCACGCGTCGCCCCTCGTGAACCGACCGACGGCCTCTACGTGGCCGGTCTGCGGGAACAGGTCGACCGTCCACAGGTCCGTGAGGCGCCAGCCGCCGGCCTCCAGGATCGCGCGATCCCGCCCGAGGGACGCCGCATTGCACGCGACGTACACCAGCACCCGCGCCTGCAGCGCCCCCAGGCGCGCGGCCACGGACGGGTGCAGGCCCGCGCGGGGCGGGTCGACCACGACGGCGGCTTCCGTATCGTCGAGGAGCACGGGGAGCAGCGCCTCCATCCGCCCCGCATGGTAGCTCGCGTCCACGCCGTTTGCAGCCGCGTGCTCGCGCGCGTGCGCGACGGCGTCCTCGACCTCCTCCACGCCGACGATCCGCTCGAAGCGATCTGCCAGGTACAAACCGATGGATCCGATGCCGCAGTACAGATCGTACAGCGTGCGCCCGGTCCCCACCGCCTCCCCGATCACGTCGTACAGGACGGCGGCGGCGGCGGTGTTCGTCTGGAAGAAGGTCGTCGTGGCCAGGCGGAAGGTCCGCGTCCCGAGCCGCTCTTCGAGGATCGGATCGCCCCAGGTCGCGCGCACCGCGCCGCGCGCGACGTCCGCCACGCTCGCGTTCTCCATCCAGATCACGCCGCCGACCGCCGGATCCTCGCGGAGGGCGAGCGCCAGGCGCTCCACGTGGCGCGCCTGCTCGTCGTCCGCCGGCGTGGTGTAGATGCCGACGAGGAGCTTCCCCGCGGCCTCACGCAGGAGCAGGTGGCGCCAGAAGCCGGCGTGCGTCCTGGGATCGTAGGCGACGGGGGACTCGTCCGTCAGCGCGAGGGTCCGCGTCACCGCGATCGCCCGCGACGCGACGGGGCCGGCGAGCGAACACGTGGGCGCGTCCACCACCCGGTCGAACCGCCCGGGCGCGTGGAAGCCGAGCCACCGGCCTTCGATCGGCTCGCCCCGATCGCTCTCGGCCAACCAGCGGCGGCTCCCGAACGTCAGCTCGAGCTTGTTCCGGTAGCCCGTCGCGGCGTCCGTCCCCCGGATCGGGTGGACCGTGACGTCCGGGGCGATCGGCCCGACCTCGTGCAGGACCAGGCCCTGCTTCGCGGCGCGCTGGGCGTCCAGCGTGAGGTCCTGCAGCGTACAGCCGCCACATACGGAGAACTGCGGGCACGGGGGCACCTGCCAGCCGGCCGGGGGCCGCACGATGGCGAGCCGGCGCGCCGACCACTCGCCCTTCCGGCGTCCGAGCGGCAGCACGAGCACGCGAGCGCCCGGCGGCGCGAACGGGACCTTGATCGGCCGGCCGTCCGGCGCGACCCCGAGTCCGATGCCCTTCGGCCCGAGGCCGGTGATCTCGACCTCGAACGGGGGAAGATGCGCCAACTAAGCTCCCTTGCGACCGGCGCGAGCCTGCTCGGCCGGAGGGTACGGACAGTGCCGGCACCCGTTGCCGCAGCAGTAACCGCGATCGCGCAGGTACGTCGCGGTCATCACGTACAGGCCGCTGTGCGGGTCGCGGTACAGCTTCTCGCCGCGGGCGGTGGCGGCGTCGTGAGCGGCGAGGATGTCGGGGGGAATGTCCACGGAGTTCACCTTCCCACGATGTCCGTGGCGAGCTTCAGCGCCGCGCGCATCGAGCTCGGATCCGCCCTCCCCGTCCCCGCGATGTCGTACGCCGTCCCGTGGTCCACGCTCGTGCGCACGATCGGCAGCCCGAGGGTCCAGTTCACCGATCGGCCGAAGTCCACGGCCTTGAGCGGGGCGAGCCCCTGGTCGTGGTACATCGCGATCACCATGTCGGCGCCCCCGCCGGTCGCCAGGAGGAACGCCGCTTCCGCGCTGACGGGCCCGATCGCGTCGATCCCCTCCGCGCGCGCCTGCGCGACCGCCGGCCCGATGACGTCGCGCTCCTCCGTGCCGAGGACGCCGTCGTCGCCCGCGTGCGGGTTGAGGCCGCATACCACCAGGCGCCGGCGCGGGAGCCGGAGCGGATCCGCCAGGGCGGCCGCCGCGATGCGCACCGTGTGCAGCACGAGATCCGCGGTCACCGCGTCCGGCACGCGCCGGAGCGGCAGGTGCACCGTCACCAGCGCGACCCGCAACGATCCGCCCACGAACGCCATCACCGGCCGGTCCACCCCGCAGATCTCGCCCAGGAGCTCCGTGTGCCCGAGGTGCCGGAACCCGCGACGCGCGAGCTTCGCCTTGTGGATCGGGCCCGTCACCAGGGCGGATGCGCGCCCGGCCAGGCACGCCTCCGCCGCCAGCCGGACCGACGCGACCTCCACCGGCTCGCCGTCGTCCCCGGGGTCGAGGACGCCGATGAACCCCGTGGGCACCGGATCTCCCAGGTCGCCCATGGAAAACCATGGCCCTGCGGGGAGCGCCGCGCGATCGCCGACGATGACGATCCTGGGGCCCACGTGTTGGTGGACGGCTGCCGCTGCGACCTCTGGACCGATCCCCGCGGGATCGCCGGGGGTCAGGAGGATCAAAGGCTCTCGAGCAGGATCTGGACCGAGGCCTGCCGCCGCGCGATCTGGTACCACTCCTCCTCCGCGTCCGCGAGCTTGGCTGAGAACACCTGCTCCTGGATCTTCGCCTTCACGTCGTCGAACGCCGGACCGGACGCGTCGGACTTCCCGAGCTCGCGCGTGTCGACTTCGAATACGACGATGAGGTTGTTGATCCGCACGGGCGGCTGCGCCACGTCGAGCGGAGCCGCGAACGCCAGCTTGTCGAGCTGGGGGACGAGCTGGCCCTCCCGCCAGGTGCGGTTCCCGAAGACATCCGCCAGGTGCGCGGCGTCGAAGTCGCGGATGGCGTCCGGCCACGCCAGGCGGTCGGTGTTCAGGTCGGCCACGACCGTCGCAGCCTGGGCTTCCATCGCCGTGATCTGCTCGGGCGTCGCGGTCATGGGGATGCTGATGCCGAGCGCCTGGAGCTTGACCTCCAGCGCCTCTGACGGACCCGCGGTCTTCTGGTAGACCGCCAGCAGTTCGTCGTCCGTGATGGAGACGCGCGGCGCGAGCACCCGGCCCTGGAACCGCTGGGTCGCGAGCTGCTCCGAGATCTGGTCGCGGTAGGTGTCCCACCGCATGCCCTGGCCCTCCACCTCTGCCCGGAGCGCCTGGCGGTCCTGCATCTGGTACTGGGCGACGATCCGGTCGATCGCCTGGTCGACGTCCGTGCCGCCGACGGCGAGGTCGAGGTCGGCGAGCTCCGCGCGGATGAGCTCGCGCTTGATGAGGGCGTCGAGGATCTCGAGCTCGGCCTCCCGCACGCACTTCGGCTCTGGCGTCGGGCAGCGCTCGCTGACGAATGTGCCGCCGAGATCGTACACTTCCGACAGTGCGAGCGGCTGATCGTCCACGACCGCCGCGATCCGGTCGACGAGGTCCCCCGCGCGCGCCGCCGCCAGCAGGACGAGGAGCGCAGTCATTCGTGCGCCCCGTCCGCGTGCTCGGGCTCGTCCGCGCCGTCGGGAACGCCGGGATCCTGCTCGTTCTCCAGCGGATCGAGCTGCATGCGGCTCGCCTGCGACAGGTCCACGGCCGCGAGCGCGGCATCGTCCACGGTCACGGGGTAGCGGGCCTCCACCGACGCGACGTACGCGTCGAGGAGCTCCTTGCTGCGGTCCGTCTTCATCTTTCGCAGGACGGTGCCCTTCATCTGCTCGAAGCTGCGCTCGACCTGGTCGCGGTGCGCGGCGTTCATCACGATGTTGTAGCCGCCGCCCGCCAGGAACGGCTCGCTGACGCCGCCCACCGGCAGCGTGAATGCTCGCTCGACGACGGCCGGGTCCACCCCCGGCTGGCCCGCGCGCGGCACGTACCCGAGGTCGCCGCCCCGGCGCTTCCACGTGTCCTCCGAGAACTGCCCCGCGAGCTCCTTGAAGGTCGTGGGCGCCGCCTTGACCTTGCCGTGCACGTCCATCGCGATGGCGAGCGCGTCGGCATCCTTGCGCCGTTCGTCCACGGCGATGAAGATCCGCTTGACCTGCACCTTCTCGGGGAGCACGAACTCTTCGCGGTGGCTGTCGAAGTAGGCGCGGAGCTCCTGGTCCGTGAAGTCGCCGGAGCGGACCTTGCTGTAGACCTGCTGGCGCATGAGCAGGCTGACCATGGCGCGGCGGATCTTCGGGTCGCGGTACAGGCCCTGGCGCGCGGCTTCCTGCCAGAGCGCTTCTTCGCTCGCGAGCTCGTCCACGAGCGCCTTGCGCTGCTCCGGCGTGAGATCTCCGCCCTGCTCGCGGATCTTCCGGGCAGCGGCGAGGAAGAACTCCTTGCTGCCGACGACGCCCTGCTCACCCACCCGGGCGACCGGCGCGCCGATGTCGATGGGCGCGGTCGGGAGCGGCGGCGCCTGTCCCGGCGTCGGAGGCGGGGTCTCCACTTCCCCGGAGCCGGTGCACCCGATCAGCACCGCCAGCGCCACACCCCACAGCCGCGTCATCCAGCCCCCGTCCCCAACCCCCTATCCCGCGCGGAGGGCGTGGGCAAAAGCCGGCTCGCCCGGTTAGCGGATGGGCATGTGGTTCACCCTCGCGCTCTCCGCCCTCGCCCTCGCCGAAGATCCCCTGCCGCCGGTGGTCACGGGCACGCTCGTGGTGGACGCCCGCCTCCCGGTGGAAGTGCGGGTGGACGGCCAGCCGGTCCTCCAGCTCTTCGTCCCCGGACGCGCCGAGATCCGCGTGCTGCCGGGGGACCATGCGATCACCGCCGTCACTGGCGCGAACCCCACGGAGATCCGGCTGAACGTGCCGCAGCCTGGGCAGAGCGCGGTCCTGCTGGTCGGGCGCAACGGGATCACCAGCCGCGTCGAGCAGTCGGTGGCGTCGAACGCCGCGGACGTCAGCGTGGAGCTCCGCGTCACGGGGCCGGGGCCGGTCCAGGTCCGCCTCGACGATCACCGCTGGGAGATCGCGCCCGGGTCGAGCGTGAGCATGAGCCAGCCGGTCGGCGCGCACACGTTCTCGGTGCGGAGCCGGGAAGGAACGGCGATCTGGGCGAACGGCAGCCTGAGCCTCGCCGGCGGGGACCCCGTGGTGATCCAGCTCTCGGAGGGCCGGGCGCCGGAGGTATCGGGCCTCGGCTCGTACTTCTCGAACGGTGGTTGAGCGGCGGGGCCGCGGCGTCGGGACGAGCCTCCGCGTCCGGGTGCTCGCGTCCTTCCTCGTGGCGATCGCGTCGATGGCCGGCGCGATCGGGTTCCTGATCTGGCAGTACCAGGGCGTCTCGGCCACCCAGGCGCTCCTGAGCGAGGGCTACCTGCCGCTGGCGCGCGTCGTCGACGAGCTCCAGCGCGACCAGCAGCGCGTGGATCGCGATGTCCAGCGGCTGCTGAACGATCTCCCGCGGCCGGGCACCGGGCGATCCTCGATCTCGGCGATCTACGCCGAGGAGCTCGACGCGGCGCTCGCGGACGCGCGGGTGCGGGCGGAGCGGGCCCGGAAGCTCGCAGCCTGGCCAGAGGAGCGCGCCGTCCTGCACAAGATGGGCGTGCAGCTCGACCGGATCGACGCGTTGCACGTGCCATATCGCGAGCGGGCCGCGGCGGTGGTGGCGCTCGCCGAAGCCGATCGGCGGGACGACGCGCTCCGCGAGGCCGGCTCGATGGTCGAGGAGGGATCGCAGCTCGCGGCCGGGATCGACCAGCTCTCGCGGCAGATCGCGGCGCGCATCGACATCGTGTCGGTAGAGGTCGAGCGGCGCCGGATCCGGGCGAACGCGGTGACGATCCTGCTGGCGAGCGCTGCTTCGCTCGTGTCTTTCGCGCTCATCGGCGCGGTGCTCTACGCGCTCGCGCCCATCGGCCGGCTGACGCAGGAGGTCCAGCGCGTGGCGGCGGGCGGCGGGCGGCCCATCGACGTGCGGGGCGCGGACGAGGTCGCGATCCTGGCGCACGAGTTCAACCAGATGGTCGTCGCGATCCAGCAGCGCGATCGCCGGCTCTCGGAGCGCACGGTGGAGCTCGACCGGCTCTCGACGTACCTCGCGAGCGTCCTCGACGCGCTGTCGGACGGGCTCGTCGTCGTGGAGGACGGCCGGATTACGCTCGCGAACCCGGCGGCCGGCCGGATGCTCGGGATCCAGGCTGGATCCACCGCGGATCCGGGTGAGCCGGGCATGTCGGAGCGGACGACCGAGGGGGGCCGCATGCTGGAGGTCCGCACCGCGCCCTTCGGCGTCGGAGGCCGGATCCAGGTCGTCGCGGACGTCACGGAGCGCAGGCAGGCGCAGGAGCGGCTCGAGCGCGCGGAGCGCCTCGGGCTCGTGGGACAGCTCCTCGCGCAGGTCACGCACGAGGTCCGCAACCCGCTGAACGCGCTCTCGCTCAACGCGGAGCTCCTCGCAGACGAGATCGAGGCGCTGGATCCGGGGCGCACTTCGGAAGCGAGGGAGATCCTCGAGACCGTGTCGAGCGAGATCGAGCGCCTGACGCAGGTGACCGCGCACTACCTGCACCTCGCGCGCCGGCCGCCGA
>CAMCWU010000160.1 GCA_945882675.1 Klebsiella pneumoniae
TCCCC
Organism: Klebsiella pneumoniae; assembly: GCA_945882675.1. GTDB lineage: Bacteria > Myxococcota_A > UBA796 > UBA796 > CANLGQ01. Next base: position 6 of record CAMCWU010000160.1, read on the forward strand.
CGCGGCGGGGGGAGGGGGCATGAAAGAAGCCTCCGGTTCGTGGCGTAGGATCAGACTTTTCCCCTCCCCCCTTCCGGGGGAGGGGGAGGGGGAGGGTGGGGGGTGGCATGGCTAGCCCCCGTGCTGGAGCGCGGTTCACGTCACCGGGCCTTCGCGTTCCGCGAGCATCCTCGCTCAGACGTCGCGGGTCGAGCCCTCCGGGCTCTCGCTCCTTGTGGCTCGGAGCCCGGCCCTGGTCGGAGCCCCAGAACCTCCGGCCCACGCGACTCCCCCAACAACCCGTGCCGAGTGCTATCGTCTGTCCGTGAACGAGGTACAGCTCGGACCGTTCCAGCTCGAGACCCTCCTCGGGCGCGGCGCGATGGGTGAGGTCTGGCGCGGCCGCCACCGCGACCAGGGCACCGCCGTCGCCGTCAAGCTCATCACGGGCGGCTCCGCGCGAGACCAGGCTTGGCAAGCCAGCTTTCGCGACGAGGTCCGGGCCGCCGCGCGCCTCGACCACCCCGAGATCGTGCTCCTGTTCGACCATGGCGTGGTGAACGCCGACGCCGCGCGCGCGAGCCGCGGGCACTTCACCGCCGGCGCCCCGTGGCTCGTGATGGAGCATGCGAGCGGTGGATCGCTCGCTCAGCTCCAGGGCGCGGTCCCGTGGAGCCGGGCGCGGTCGATTCTGACGGCGATCCTGCGCGGCCTCGCCCATGCGCACGCCCGCGGGGTCGTCCACCGGGACCTGAAGCCGGCGAATATTCTGGTATGCACGCCGAAAGACCTGCGACCCGGGCTCAAGCTCGGAGACTTCGGGATCGCGGCGGCCGCGGGCGCCGAGACGCAGCGGACCGGCGCGATGCTGGGGACACCCGCCTACATGGCGCCCGAATTGGTCGGAGGCCGGTGGCGCGACCACGGCCCGTGGACGGACCTGTACGCGCTCGGCCACCTCGCGTGGCGGCTCACCGCGGGTCGCACGCCGTTCCAGCACCTCGAGACGATGGCGATCCTGCGTGCGCAGATCCACGACGCGCCGCCGCCGTTCGAGCCCGTCGTGCCCGTGCCCGCGGGGCTGGGGGAGTGGATCGACCGGTTGCTGGCCAAGTCCCCGCGCGATCGGTACCAGCGCGCGGCCCACGCGCTCGCCGACCTGGTGGCGCTCGATCGGCCGCGGCCGGCCGCGTTCCCGGATCTCGCAGATCCGACGCCGTCGGCGTCCCCGCTGCTTCCCGGCGTCGGCCTCGGGTTGTTCGGGCTCCGGCCGATTCCCATCGCCGGCCGCGAGACCGAGCGCGACTGCCTGTGGGAGCTCCTGCGCGAGGTCCACGACACCCGCCGGCCCCGCCTCGCCCTGCTCCGCGGCGCGTCCGGCGTCGGGAAGAGCCGGCTGCTCGAGCACATCGCCGAGCGGGCCCACGAGCTCGGCGTAGCGGACGTCCTCCGCGGATCCTGCGCGAACGGCGGCGTGCGCGACATCGTGGTGCGCCACCTGGACGTCGGCGATCTCGCCGGGGAGGAGCTGGCGGCGCGCCTCGAGCGGTTGGGCCTCGATCCAGCGCTCCTGGCCGACGGCGACCTCCGCGACGGCGCGATTCGCGCGCTCATCGGCGCTGGCCGGCCGTGGGTCCTCGCCATCGACGACGTGCACCTGCGCCAGGACGCCATCGCCGTGGTGGACGCGCTGATCCGGGACGAGCGGGCGCCGCTGCCCGTCTTGATCCTGCTCGCCGTGGACGACGCCGCGCTCGCGGACCGCCCGGTCGAGCGCGCGATGATCGAGCGGCTCCTCACGCGAAAGGGCTCGTTGTCCTTCCCGCTTGGGCCACTGACCGGCACGGTGTCGCTGATCCGCGACCGGCTGGGCCTCGAGCCGCACCTGGCCGCCCGCGTCGAGGAGCGCACCGCCGGCAACCCGCTCTTCGCGACCCGACTGGTCGGCGACTGGTCGGCGCGCGGCCTCCTCGAGCCGACGCCGTCCGGGTTCGCGCTCGTGGACGGCGCGAGCCCCGATCTCCCCGCGGACGTCCTCGCGTTGTGGACCGACCGGGTGCACCGCACGCTCGGCGACCTCCCGTGGGACGCGCTGGAGGTGGCTGCCGCCCTAGGCAACGACGTGGACGGCGACGAGTGGGCGCTCGCCTGCCCCGACGCCGACCGCGACGCCCTGGTGCGCCGCCTGGCGGACGCCCGGCTGGTCGAGCCGCTCGGCGCCGGCCTCCGGTTCGAGCACGCCATGCTCCGCGGCGCGATCGAGGAGAACGCCCGTCGAACCGGCCGGAGCAATGCCGCTCACGCCGCATGCGTCGCCGCCCTCCGCGGCCGGCAGGGCCCCGGGATCGCCCCCCGCCTGGGCCGGCACCTCCTCGCCGCGGGCCGCCCCGACGAGGCCGCCGCCTGGCTGATCGCCGGCGCGATGGAGGTCTCGCGCACCACGGGGTTGCAGCAGGCGCTCGCGCTCGTCTCCGCCGCCCACGAAGCGCTCGTCGGCGCGCCGCCCGCCGACCCGCGCCGCGGGGACCTCGCCCATATCCACGCCTGGATCCTGCGGAACCTCGGGTATGTGGATCACGCCCACGCGCTGATCGGCGTCGCGGTGGTGCAGGCGCGCACGCACCGCTGGCCGTCGCTCCTCCGGCTCGAGCTCACCCGCGCGCTGATCGGCTTGTTCCGCCACGATCCGGACGTCGGCGCGCGAATGCGGAGCGTGCTCGAGCGCGCGACCGAGCCGCGCCTGATCGGGGAGGCGTACGCCGCGCTGGCCACGGAGGCGCTGATCCGCGGCGGCCCCGAAGCCGGGATCCTCGCGGAGAACGGCCTCGCGAAGCTGCTGGAGGCCGGCGACGAGATCGGCGCCGCCCAGTGCATGCGGCAGCTGGCGGTGATCCGCGGCGCCACGGACCCCGCAGCCGGCCGCGCGCACCTGCACCGCGCCCTCGACGTGTTCCGCCGCCACGGGAGCCGGATCGGCATGGCCTACTGTTGGAACGGCCTCGGAGAGCTGGCCCGCCAGGCCGACGATCCCGAGGAGGCGGACGATCTGTACAGCCGCGCGCTGCACGTCCTCGAGGAGACCGGCGACGCCGACGCGTCCTCGGTCCGCGTGAACCTGGGGATCACCGCGCTCGTCCGCGGATCTCCGACCGACGCCGCGAGTGCCGTGCGCCCCGTCATGCGCACCCTCGAGCAGCGCGGCCGCCGCATGGTCCTCGCCGCCGCCCGCCTGTGCCTGTGCCCCGCCGCCGCCGAGGAGGCCGACTGGGAGTCGTTCGAGGCCCACCTGCGCCGCGCCATCGAGCTCGTCGTCGAGACCGGGGCGCTCGACCGGGACCTCGCGTGGCTGTTCTCGACCGTCGCCGAGGTCGCGGATCGCGCGGACCGGCGGGTGCTCGGCCGCGTCGCGTGGCGACAGGCGGCCCGGCAATGGCGCGGGATCGGGCAGGACGATCGCGCCGAACACGCGGACGCCAGCGCCCGCTGATCCCCCGCGACCGCAAGCCGCGATACGGGGTCGGCTCCGAGGAGTGCACCCGCATGCCGCCCGTCTTCCGCCCCCTGCCGTCCGAGCCCGACTTCCCCGCCCAGGAGGCCGTGATTCAGGCGCTGTGGTCGGAGATCGGGGCGTTCCGCAGGTCGGTGGACGAGCGCCCGGCCACCAGCCGCTACGTTTTCTACGACGGCCCGCCGTTCGCCACGGGCCTCCCGCATTATGGGCATCTCGTCGCCAGCACGCTCAAGGACGTCGTCCCGCGGTACTGGACCATGCGCGGCCACCGCGTCGAGCGCCGCTTCGGCTGGGACACCCACGGCCTCCCCATCGAGATGCTGGTAGAGAAGGACCTCGGCCTGTCGGGCCCCACATCCATCCGCGAGTACGGCGTCGACCGCTACAACGAAGCCTGCCGGGCCTCCGTCCTCCGCTATACGGCAGAATGGGAGCGGATCATCAGCCGTCTCGGCCGGTGGGTCGACTTCGAGGACGACTACAAGACCATGGACCCGTCGTTCATGGAATCCGTGTGGTGGGTCTTCGGCGAGCTGTGGAAGAAAGGCCTGATCTACCAGGACTTCCGCGTCATGCCGTACTCGTGGCGCCTGTCCACGAGCCTGTCGAACTTCGAAGCCAACCTCGACTACCGCGACGTCCAGGATCCGGCGCTCACCGTCGCCATGCCGTCGGAAGAGCTCGGTGTCACCTTCCTGATCTGGACGACCACGCCGTGGACGCTTCCGTCCAACCTCGCCGTCGCCGTCGGCCGGGAGCTGGCGTACGTCAAGGCGAAGCGCGCGGGAGACGACACCGTGTACGTCGTGGCGGAGTCGCGCCTCGAAGCCGTGCTCGGCGCGGACGCGACCGTGGTGGAGCGCGTCACCGGCGCAGAGCTGGTCGGCGCGAGCTACACGCCCCTGTTCGACTACTTCGGCGACCGCGCAAAGCTCCCGGAGCACCACGGTAAGTCCTTCGTCGTCATCCACGCCGACCATGTGTCGACGGACGACGGCACCGGCCTCGTCCACATGGCGCCCGACTTCGGCGAGGACGACTTCGTGGCGTGCCGGGTGGAGGGGATCCAGGTCGTCCAGTCCGTGGACGAGGAGGGCAACTTCGGCCCGATGATCGCCGACTTCGCGGGGCGGAACATCAAGGAGGCCGACCCCGACATCATCACCATGCTCAAGGGCCGCGGCCGCATCTTCAAGCACGCGACCCTCACCCACAGCTACCCGTACTGCTGGCGGTCGGGCACGCCGCTGATCTACCGCGCGGTCCCGGCCATGTTCGTGAACGTCACCGAGCTCCGCGACAAGATGATCGCCCACAACGCCACGATCCACTGGGTGCCGGAGTCCGTGGGCAGCAAGCGGTTCGGCAACTGGATCGCGGACGCCCGCGACTGGAACATCTCGCGCTCGCGGTTCTGGGGCACGCCCATCCCCGTGTGGCGCTGCGCGTCGTGCCACCACGACGAAGTGTTAACGTCCATCGCCGATCTCTCGGCGCGCTCCGGCGAGACCGTCACCGACCTGCACCCCCACAAGATCGACCACCTGGTCGTGAAGTGCGTCGGCTGCGGCGGCGAGTCCCGGCGGATCAGCGGCGTCTTCGACTGCTGGTTCGAGTCCGGCGCCATGCCGTACGCCCAGGACCACTACCCGTTCGACGGTAAGGACACCTTCGAAGCCAACTTCCCGGCGCAGTTCATCGCGGAGGGCCTCGACCAGACGCGCGGCTGGTTCTACACGCTCCTCGTCCTGTCGACGGCGCTGTTCGACCGCCCGCCGTTCAAGAACTGCATCGTCAACGGCCTCGTCCTCGCAGAGGACGGCTCGAAGATGAGCAAGAACAAGCAGAATTATCCGCCCGTGGACGGCGTCTTCGACGCGTACGGCGCCGACGCCCTGCGCGCCTACCTCATGAACTCGCCCATCGTGCGCGCGGAGCCGCTCCGGTTCGCCGAGCGCGGCGTGCGAGAGGTGACCCGCAGCGTCCTCCTGCCGCTCTGGAACGCCTGGGGGTTCTTCACGCAGTACGCCAACGCGGACGGTTGGACGCCCGCTCAGGAGGCCCCGCCCGTCTCCCGGCGGCCCACCCTCGACCGCTGGATCCTCTCGGTCCTCCAGTCGCTCGTGGCGGACGTGAACACGCAGATGGAGGGGTACTACCTCGATCGCGTCATCCCGCCGGTCCTCGGGTTCATCGACCATCTGACCAACTGGTATATCCGGCGTTCGCGCAAGCGCTTCTGGGGCCGCGGCCAGGACACGGACAAGCTCGCGGCGTACGCGACCCTGTACGAGGTCCTGACCACCTTCAGCAAGGTCCTGGCTCCGTTCCTGCCTTTCGTCACCGAGCAGATGTGGCAGCAGCTCGTCGTGCAGCCCGGCTTCGGCGGCCCGGACAGCGTCCACCTGTGCGATTTCCCGACCGTGAAGCCCGAGTGGATCGACCCGGGCCTGGAGGCGGAGGTCGCGCTCTCCCGCGAAGTCGTCCGCCTCGGACGCGGACTCCGCGAGACCCACAAGCTCAAGACCCGCCAGCCGCTCCGCAGCGTCACCGTCGTGCTCGCGTCCGCCGCCAGCCGCGACGCCCTGCGCCGCCAGGCCGACATCGTGGCCGAGGAGCTGAACGTCAAGCAAGTGAACGTCGCGGAGGACGAGGGCGCCCTCGCGATCCCCTCGTTCAAGGCCAACTACAAGACGCTCGGCAAACGGTTCGGCAAGCGCATGCCGGAAGCCGCCGCCGCCATCGCGGCCCTCACCCCCGAAGACTGGCGCGCGCTCCAGCAGGGCGGTTCGGTGCCCCTTCTCGACGGCACCGCCACCGGCGAGGACGTCGTCGTCACCTACGCGCCGCGGGGCGAGCTCGTCATCGCGGCGGAGCACGGCGTCACGATCGCGCTCGACACCGAGATCACGCCCGAGCTCGTGCGGGAGGGCCTCGCGCGCGAGCTGGTGGTGCGGATCAACCAGGCGCGCCGGGACGCCGGGCTGGACATCTCGGACGCCGCAGTGTTGAGCTTCGGAGCAGATCCTGGCGAGCTCGCCACGGCCTTCGCCGAGCACGGCGCGTGGATCCGTGAGCAGACCCTCACGGTGGCTCACGAGCCCGGCGGCGCCGACGCAGAAGTGGACGGCATGCGCTGCACGATCGGCGTCCGCAAGGCCTGATCTGCTGCCCGTGGTGCCGGTGGGTTGCTGCACCCCGTGCCCAGGTGGCAGGGCGCCGGTCCGCGCGCCAGCCCCGGCGCGCGAGCCGACGACGTGGCGGGCCCGCACAGGCGCAGCGCTTCCGCCGACACCCGTCGATTCGCCGAGGATACTCGAGTATCCCACCCGAATCGAAGGTTCCCCACGCCCCCCGTGTCCCGACACCCGTCGATTCGCGGAGGATACTCGACTATCCGGCCCGAATCGAAGGTTCCCCACGCCCCCCGCGCCCCGGCACCCGTCGATTCGCAGAGGATACTCGACTATCCGGCCCGAATCGAAGGTCCCCGGCCGGCGCGCGACAGCGGTGGGGGCCGCGGACGTTCCCAGGGGGCTCGTGTACGACCCTCCCCGAAACGTCCGCCCCCGCGGACCTTCGTCGGCGGCTGGTACACCACCCTCCCCGAAACGTCCGCCCCCGCGGACCTTCGTCGGGGGCTGGTACACCACCCTCCCCGAAACGTCCGGAACCTGGAGCCCGGCCCTGTTCGTCGCCCTGCCAGCCCGTGCACGGGCGAGCCTCCCCATCAAGGAGCCGAAACGCAAGCTCCATCCTCTGTGATCGCCCCACACGCGATCGTCCCCGGCACCGCCCCCCACGCCGTCTGCACCGACACCGGCAGCACCCCGTCCGCGAGCGGCCCCTCGCCGATGACCTCCCCGGCCGCGACCGCGACCGCGAAGACCTCCCCGCCGGGCGCGCGCACTTCCGTCCCCGCCGGGACCGAGATCCGCACGCAATGCGAGCAACCGAAGCCCCCCGATCCGAAGCCGCGGCCGAAGTCGTACAGGTCGACCTCCCGCACGTCGTCGGACCGCACCCAGCCGCGGCCCTCCACCTGGATGCTGACGAGCTCCACCTCCGTCCAGCGGCCGCGCTCCCCCAACGTCGAGAGGGTCCAGAACTGATCGCTCCCGCCGCCCAGGATCGCCGTGACCCGTCCACGGGGGCGCGATCGGATCGCGAGGCCGTCGTCGCCGGACGCCAGGAGGTCGCCGGCCCGCAGCTCGCGGCCCTCGTCGTTCCACACCTCGTCCACGGCGGACGCCGGCACCCACCCGGTCGTCAGGATCCCGTCCGCCGCGTAGGTCACCAGCAGCGCGTCACCCTTGGCTTCGCCCACCCGGACGGGTGCCCCGCCCAGAAGCGCCACGCCGCCCGGACCGGATCCCGGCTTTGGAGCCAGCTCTACGCGCCCCGCGATCCGCCGCGCGCAGTCCGCCCGCACCACCCAGAGCGTCACGTCGAAGTCCCCGCTCCGAAAGGTCGCCCGGATGCGATCCGCGTCAGACGCCACGAACTGCCCCTCGCGAGGCAGCCACCCCGACGCTGGCGGCGCCGCCCCCGCCGGATCCGTGGGCGCCACCCACCACGCCCCGGCCCGCTCCACCACCACGCGCGGCTCACCCGCCAGCGCCAACCCCGCCAGGAACGCGATCACCCGGACCTCCGACCCCTCGAAGCTACCCCGTGGTATGTGATCGTGGGAGTCCAGCATGCCCGTCGCGTTCCTTCTCGGCGCCCCCCGGTCCGGCACCACGCTCCTGCGCGTCATGCTCGCCGGCCACCCCCGGCTCTTCGTGCCGCCCGAGATGATCCTCGCGCCGTTCACGACCATGGCCGAGCGCAAGGCCCGCCTGACCGAGCGGTTCTGGGAGAAAGGCGGGTTGCGCCGCGCGATCATGGAGATCGAAGGCTGCGACGCGGACGCCGCCAAGGCCCGCGAGGCGTCGATGGACGGCTGGACCATCCCGGACGTCTACGCGTGGCTCACCGATCGCCTGGGCGACCGGATCCTCGTGGACAAATGCCCACACCTCTCGGCCTCGCCAGACGCGCTCGAGCGGCTCGACCGGTGGTACCCGGACGCGCGGTGGCTGTGCATCGTCCGCCACCCGGGCTCGGTCACGCGGTCCATCGAGAATATGCCGATGGCAGAGGTCATGCTCCAGGGCTACGCCGCCAGCACGCGTGACGTGTGGGCCAGCGCAAACCGGATCATCCACCGACACCTGGCGAAGATCCCGGAC
>CAMCWU010000161.1 GCA_945882675.1 Klebsiella pneumoniae
GGACGGGGACGGGGACGCGGACGGGAACGGGGACGGGGACGGGGACGCGGACGGGGACGGGGACGGGGACGGGGACGGGGACGGGGACGGGGACGGGAACGCCGGCAGCAAGCGGTGGACCATCGCGGCGCGCGGCCCTGCAGGCGCAACCTCGCGCGGCGCGCCCTCCCCGCCCAGGGCGCTCTCGGGCGCCACGCGCGGTGCCAGCGTCACGGGAGCCCACGCCGTCACGGCTAGCGCGTCGGGCGGCTCCTCGCCGCGCGCCCTCCCCCGCCGCGGCCGCGCGGGACCCCCAGGCGCGGCGTCCGGGCTCGAAGGCGCTTCCGACGCCCCACCCTCGACGTCCGAGAGCGCGCCGAGGAGCGCGTCCGCGAACCCGCCCGCGCGCGGGACCAGCACCGCCCCCGCGCCAGAAGCGGGCACGACCGGCCCGAGTGACGCGATCCCCGCCACCTCAGTTCACCGGGGCGGGGCCGGGCGCAGGCGCCGCGGGCGCCCCCACGACCGGCTCGGCGGCGCGGGCGGGCCGGCTGCCGGCCATCCCGGCCGCCAGCCCAGCGGCCTTCGCCGGCGGGAGCGCGGCCAGCAACTTCCCAGCCTTCCCCCTACTCATCCGATCTAGTACGGCGACAGCGAGCGGGGTGTCCAGCTCACGGACGACCGCGGCGGCGGCAGCCGGCTTCATCGACTCCACTGCCTTCACCAGCGCCCCCACCTTCGCGGCGCGCTCGTCGTCCACCGTCTCGGTGAGCGCGCGGATCTCCTCGCGGAGCGCCTCGAGGTCAGTGGTCCGCTGGGTCAGCCGCACCTCGGCCGCGCGCAGGTCCGCCTCGCGGTCGGCGAGGGACCGCTCGCGCTGCGTCACCGCGCGGGTCCGCGCGTCGAGCTGGTCCGCGAGCTCCCCCATCGCCGCCGCCCGCGGCTCGAGCGCCCGAGCGAGCCGCGCCGGATCGCCCGACGCCGCGAACCCCGCGGCCGTCACGAGCGCGAGCCCTCCCGCGATCACCCACGGCACCAGCCAGTTGCCGGCCCTCACCGGGCCCTCAACCAGGCCTGGATGCCGCTCTCGTCGAGCCCCTGCTGCTCCCGGCGGCCTGCCGCGTGCGTGACCTCTTCGGCGCGCAGCTCGACGATCCGGTCGAGCGCCCCTTTCTCGCGCGCCGCCGTGCGCATCACCTCCTCCCGCCTGCCTACGTCGCGCTGCCGCTCCAGGAGCTTCCGTTCGCCGCCGCGCCGGACCAGCTCTGTGCGGAGCAGCCACGTCTGCCGGTTCAGCTCGTCCGCGACGCCGTGCCCCTCGAGCGCCGCGCACTCAGCGAGGGCGCGATCGCTGGCGTCCACCGCTGCTTGTTGAGCGATCCTGTCGCGCTCCGCCACGGCGAGGTCCATCCGTGCGACGCGCTCCCGGTGTTCGGCGAGCTTCCGGAGCTGCTGGATCGTGGTCATGGGATCCCCCTCCCGGGCAATCGGTCCGCGACGCGTGGTCTTGAGGGCTAGCGCAGATCGTTCTTTTCCCTCAAGTCCTGCGCCGGACGTCCGAAGGCCCCCGCATGGCCACTGCTCCGACAGCCCGTCCGACGCTCCTCGACCGCTTGTCTGGCCAGGGGGACGTGATCCTCGGGGCGGGGGTGTTCCTGCTCCTCGCGATCATGCTCGTGCCGCTCCCGCCATGGGCGATCGACGTGCTCATCACCTGCTCGATCTCGATCGCGCTGCTGATGTTCCTCGCCGTCCTCTCCGTGCGGCGCGCCGTCGAGCTCTCGGCGTTCCCGATCCTCTTGCTCGTCACCACCGTGTTCCGCCTCGCTCTCGGCGTGGGCACGACACGCGCGGTCCTCCTGCATGGCGCGGAGGGCCACGACGCCGCAGGAGCCATCATCGGCGCGATGGGCCGGTTCGTGGTCGGGGGGAACACGATCGTCGGCGCAGTCGTCTTCACCATCCTCATCGTCATCAACTTCGTGGTCATCACGAAGGGCGCGGGCCGCGTCGCCGAGGTCGCCGCGCGCTTCACCCTCGACGCCATGCCCGGCAAGCAGATGGCGGTGGACGCCGAGCTCAACGCGGGCATCATCGACGAGCGGACCGCCCGCGCCCGCCGCGCGGAGATCGCCATGGAGGCCGACTTCTTCGGCTCGATGGACGGCGCGTCGAAGTTCGTCCGCGGCGACGCCATCGCCGGGATCGCCATCACCCTCGTCAACGCGCTGGGCGGCATCCTCATCGGCACGATCCAGCACGGGATGCCGATCGGCGAGGCCATCGACAACTTCACGATCCTCACCATCGGCGACGGGCTCGCGAGCCAGGTGCCGACGCTGATCGTCTCGCTCGCGGCGGGGCTCCTCGTGACCCGCGTGACGGATACGGAGCGGAGCCGGCTCGACGATCAGGTCGCGAAGCAGCTCCTGGCGCGCCCGCGGCTGCTCGCGATGCTCGCGGGGTGCCTCGCGTGCTTCGGGCTCGTGCCGGGCCTGCGCCTCCCGTTCCTGTCGGCGGCCGCGCTCGTAGCCTGGCTCGCGTGGCAGACCCGTGGGATGGACGCCGGCCCCGCGCCGTCGGCCGACGCGGGGCCGGCCCCCCGCGCCCGCACCGACGTGCAGCCCGAAGACCTGCTCGCCGTCGAGCCGCTCGCGATCGAGGTCGGCCTCGACCTGCTGTACCTCGTCGACGACGCGCAGGGGGCCGAGCTCGTCCAGCGCATCCAGCGGGTCCGCAACCAGTTCGCGCAGACGATCGGCGTGGTGCTCCCGCGGGTCCACCTCCGCGACAACCTCCGCTTGCAAGGAGGCGAGTACGCGATCCTGCTCCGTGGCGAGGAGATCGCCCGCGGCCAGCTCTTCGCTCGCCAGCACCTCGCGCTCGATCCGGGCGGCGTGACCGGGCCGATCAAGGGCCTGCCGGCCACCGACCCCGTGTTCGGACTACCGGCGTGGTGGATCCAGGAGCCCCTCGTCCTGCGGGCCCAAGGGCTCGGGTACACGGTCGTGGACGTCCCCACCGTCCTCACCACGCACCTGGTGGAGGTCCTCGGCGGTGTGGCCCACGAGCTGTTCGACGCCGCGCAGCTCGGCAAGGCCCTCGAGCGCTTGGCGGCCGAGAGCCCGCGCCTCGTCGAGGACCTGATCCCCGACCCCCTGCCCCGCGGCGCCGTCCTCAAGGTGTTCCGGAACCTGATCCGCGAGGGCGTCGGCGTGCGCGACACCCAGACGATCCTCGAGGCGCTCGGCGACTACGTGGGGAAGACACGGGATCCCGACGTTCTCACCGAGTTCGTGCGCCAGCGACTCGCCCGCGCCATCACCCGCAAGGTGTCGGCCGAGGACGGCACGCTGCGGTTCCTCGCCCTCGCGCCTGATGCGGAGGAGCTGGTGCTGCGCGGCCTGCAGACGACGGAAGGCGGCGGCCCCCCAACACTCTCCATCGACCCTGTAGCCGCCCGGACGCTCGTGGCGCGCCTCCGCGAGGAATCCGAGGCCCGTCAGGCCGAGGGCCCCGTCGTCCTCCTGGCGCCGCCGCTCGCCCGCGCCGCTTTGCGCCGCCTGCTGGAGCGGTCCATCCCGCGCCTGCCGGTGGTGTCCTCTGCGGAGCTGCTCCCGACCGCTCGCCTCGAGCGGGTGGCCTCCATCGACCTGCGAGACCGGATCGCCCGTCGCTAACGAAACCGCTCAAGCCCCAGGTCCACCGACCGATGGGACGAACAGCCGAGCCCCTGGAGCCGTCGTGCATGCAAGAGCCGAGCAACCCGAGAGGACAGTAGACGGGCTCACGCGCGACGAGATCTGCCGTCGGTACCAGCCGAAGGTGATCCAGATCGCGCGGCGCTTCCACGAGCGCCTGTCCGCCGAGGTCCGCCTGCCCATCGAGGATCTCGCCGCCGTCGGCGCCATCGGCCTGCTCGAGGCGTTCGACCGATACGACGACGCCCGCGGGGTCCAGTTCGGCACCTTCGCCGAGCACCGCATCCGGGGCGCAATGTACGACGCGCTCCGCGAGAACGACGCCTTCGGGCGCCGCCGACGCCAGCTCGCGCGCCGGATCCAGGCCGAGACCGACGAGCTCCGCCGCGTCCAGGGCCGGGAGCCCACCGCAGGCGACGTCGCTGGCAGCATGGAGATGCCGGTCGAATCCTACCATGGCGCGGTGAGCCGCGTGGCGCCCGTGATCCACGTGGCGTTCGACACGCCGATCCGCTCGGATGGCGACGAGGGCCGGTCCATCGGGGACCTGGTGGCGGACCCCGGGATAGGCCCGGAAGCGGGGCTCCTGGTCGCCGATCTCCGCGCCCGCCTGAAGGCGGCCGTCGCCGCCCTGCCCGACCGCCAGCGTCAGGCGGTGCTGATGTACTATGGCGGCGACCTGAACCTCGCGGAGATCGCGGCCGTGTTCCGCGTGACTGTCTCGCGCGTGAGCCAGATCCTCACGGAGTCGCGGGAACGGCTGCGGCGGACGCTCGCCGGGTCGATCGAGCCTGCGGACCTGGCGGTGGGCCAGTGAGCGGCGACCTGTACGCGAGCCTCGCGGGCGCGCGGGCCGCGTGGGCCGACCTCGACCGGCTCGGCAACAACCTCGCGAACGCGGGGACCACGGGGTTCAAGGCGGATCGCATCGTGTTCCAGGTGGTCGGCCCGGGCCCGAGCCCGCTCGCCCAGGGCTACGCGAAGGCGACGCCCGCCGCCCCCGACGCCCGCGACGGAACGCCCGTGCCGGACGGCGTCGCCACCCACCTCGCGCTCCAGGGAGAGGGCTGGTTCGCGCTCCGCGACGGGCCGGACCTCCTGCTCACCCGAGACGGCCGGTTCCAGCTCGACGCCACGGGGACGCTCGTGGACGGCGGCGGCCGCCCGCTCCTCGGGCTCACCGGGCCGATCCGCGTCCCGGAGGGCGAGACCGTCCGCATCGCACAGGACGGCCGCGTCTACGGGTCCGAGTCGGGCGAGCTCGACCAGCTCGACATCGTGACGGCGCCGGTGCGCGCGCTCGGCGGGAACCTGTACGCTCCGGACGGCCCGGTGTCGTCGGCCGGAGCCCGCGTGCTCCAGGGCGCGCTCGAGGGGAGCAACGTCGACCCCCTCGCCGCCATGATCGATCTCGTCCAGGCGTCCCGCTACGTCGAGGCCTTCCAGAAGGCGATGCAGGCGAGCGACGAGCTCACGTCGCGACTCAACCAGCTCGGAGGGCGCTGATGCGCGCATTGTACACCGCCGCTTCCGGCATGACGGCCCAGCAGACCCGGCTCGACACCATCGCGAACAACATCGCGAACGTCGGAACCACGGGGTTCAAGAAGTCGCGCGACGCGTTCCAGGACCTGTTCTACCAGCAGCTCGCGGGCGGCAGCGCGGCAGACCGGGGCAGCCGGCTTGAGCTCGGGGCGGGAACGCGGATCGCCGGGATCGAGCGAGATCAGGGCCAGGGCGCGCTCGTCGCGACGAACAACCCCCTGCACGTCGCCATCCAAGGCGACGCGTTCTTCACCGTCGAGACCCCGAGCGGGGACCGCATGTACACGCGTGACGGCTCGTTCTCGAAGGACGCCGACGGCTACCTCGTGACGGCGGGCGGGCTGCAGGTCGGCGGCGACATCCGCATTCCGGACGACGCGGGCGCCCTCACCGTCGACTACGACGGGACCGTCCACGCGCAGATCGGGTCTGGAACCGACGATCTCGTCCTCGGCCAGCTCGAGATCGCGCGCTTCGTCAACGCGGCCGGGATGGAGGCACGCGGCGACAACCTGTTCCTCCCGACGCTCCAGTCGGGCGACCCGATCGACGTCGACGCCGGCACGGACGTCCAGATCGTTCAGGGCTACCTCGAGGGGAGCAACGTGGACGTCGCGACCGAGCTCATCGACATGATCCAGGCCCAGCGGATCTACGAGCTGAACTCGAAGGTGATCCAGGCCGCCGATGAGGCGCTCGGCGTCGCCGCGAATCTTCGGAGATGAACGCGGACGATCTGCAGGCGTCGCTCGCGGGGTGGGCCACCGACGCCTGCCAGGCGGAGCGGGTCGACGTCGCCTGGCTCGGGATCGACCCTGCGCGGCTGCCCGCGGGCGGCACTGGCCGCTGGTCCGGCGACCCGTGCCGTGCGCACCCGGTCGTCGAGCTCACGTGGGGAACCGGGGACGACGTCGACTTCTACACGCTGCGCCCGGAGCTCGCGGTGTGGGTCGCCGCGGACGTCGCGGCCGGGCCCGCCGCCGCCGGCGCGGCGATCCGGGTCACTCCTGGCCTCGTCCGCGTGGAGACGGCCGGTTCCTGGCCGGGGGGGGCCGCCGTGGCGATCCGAGCTGTCCGGGCCGGTGAGCCCGTGACCCTCGCGAACGCGCGCCCTGCCGCCGATCTCGCGAGCGGCGCGCCCGTGAGCGTGGTCGTGCGCGCCGGCGCCCTCGAGATCCGGAGCGCCGGGAAGCTTCTCGAGCCGGGCCGCGTGGGCCAGCCCGTGCGCGTGCTCGGCACCGCCACCCACGCCATCCTCGACGGCGTCCTGGTCGACCGGGACACCGTCGAGATCCGGGAGCCTTGATGTGGATCGTCCTCCTCGCTGCGGTGACGTTCGCGCGCAAGCCGACCGAGCCGCCGCCCCCGGTGCGACCCGTCGTCGCCGCCTCCGCAGCCGCGCTCCCTACCGCGCCGGGCTCGCTCTGGAACGAGGTCGCAGCGCGCCGCCTCATGGGGCTGGATGCAGGCGCACGGCAGGTCGGCGACCTCGTCACCGTGCTGATCAGCGAGCAGACCAGCACCTCGGTCGACGCGACCACGAGCCTCGCGCGCCAGAGCAGCTCGGGCGCCGCGATCGATGCCCTCCTGGGCGCCGAGCAGCGGATCACCGGGGCGCACCCGGATATGGGCGGGGCCATCGCCATCGGCGGGAGCTCGCAGAGCGCGTTCGAGGGCGCCGGTGGCACGACGCGTGGCTCCTCGATCCAGACCTGGCTGACGTGCTCCGTGATCGAGGTCCTCCCGAACGGGAACCTGCACCTGTGGGGTTACAAGAAGGTCAGGGTGAACCGGGAGACCCAATACGTCGTGCTCTCGGGAGTCGTGCGGCCGCGGGACATCCTGATGGACAACACGGTTCTGTCCGACCGGCTCGCGGAGGCCGAGTTCGAGGTCACCGGCTCGGGCGTCGTCGCCGACAAGCAGGGTCCGGGGCTACTTTCACGGGTTCTCGACCACCTGTGGCCGTTCTGAAGCCGGGAGGGGCGGCTCGGCAGCGTGCGGAAGCGGCCACCGCGTCGAAGCCCGGGTGGCGTGGTGAAGCCCATGGCGTTGACGCGGTTTGGAGATTACCCGTTCCGTCGGCCAGCCGGGCGAGCCGCTCCGGGCTCCATCGCTGTACAGCACACAGGTCGGGCCCCACAGGATAAGGTGCGGGAACCGCGATGCGAGCGCGATCTCGAAGGCCGTCCGCAGCCAGGGCGGGCCACAGGCGGGTGACGACGGTTGACTGCCGCGAGGCCACGGCGCCTGCCGCCGCGCCGTCAGCCGCCTGCCGGCGGGACACCCCTCAGGGCGCCCCACCGGGACCCCGGCGCGAACCGACCAGCCGCGATGGGGGTACCACCGTCCGCGCGACCGGCCGCACAGTCGCGCTGGACTCCAGCGCCTGCCGGACGCGATGCTTGAGCTCGGCCGCCGTGAACGGCTTCTCTAGGAACGGCACCGAAGGGGAGAGCACCCCTGCGTACGTGATCCCCGCCGCCGCGTAGCCGGAAACGAGGAGGATGTGCATGTCCGGGCGGCGGGCGAGGAGCTGTTCCGCGAGGTCGGGACCCGTGACGCCACCCGGCAGCCCGATGTCCGCCAGCAGGAGGTCGATCCGACCGGCGTGCGCGTCACTCGACGCCCGAGCCTCGGCCCCGCTCCCTGCCTCCAGGACGTCGTAGCCCGCACCCCGCAGGACGCGAGCCGCCACACGGCGAACCGCCTCCGAGTCCTCGACCAGGAGGATCGTTCCGTGCCGCACGGCGTCGTCCACATGGGACGACGGCGATTCCGCTTCTGCCTCACCCTGTACCCGCGGCAGGTACACCTTGATCGACGTCCCCACGCCGACTTCGCTATGGGCCAGCACCTCGCCGCCGAACTGACGCACGATTCCGTAGACCGTCGCGAGCCCGAGCCCGGTCCCGCGGCCCGGCTCTTTGGTCGTGAAGAACGGCTCGAAGATCCGGTCGAGCGTGGAAGCGTCCATGCCGACGCCGCAGTCCGTCACGGCGAGGAGCACCCATCCCCCGGGCGGGAGGGCGCTGTGCAGCATCCCCTCGGAATCGTCCACGTCCACGTTGCGCGTCTCGATGGTGAGGCGACCCCCGTTGGGCATCGCGTCTCGTCCGTTGACGACGAGGTTCAGCAGGATCTGCTGGATCTGGCCGCGGTCCGCGCGGACCCTCCCGAGGTCGCCTGCGAGAGAGGTAGCGAGGCGAATATCGGCCGCGATGGTGCGCCGGAGCATCGCAGCGGTCTCCTCGACGATCCCGTTCAGTTCCACAAGCTGTGGCTGCAGGACCTGGGCGCGACTGAACGCGAGGAGCTGCCGCGTGAGGGATGCACCGCTCCGCGCCGCTCGCGCGATCTCCTCGACATCCTCCGCGCGCGGGTCGTCGGGCGGCAGGTCGTTCGAGAGGAGGCTCGCGTAGCTGGCAATGACCGAGAGGATGTTGTTGAAGTCGTGGATGATCCCTCCCGCGAGCTGACCCAGCGCGTCGAGCTTCCGTGC
>CAMCWU010000162.1 GCA_945882675.1 Klebsiella pneumoniae
TCGCGACCGTCACCACCACCGGCACGGCCACGGAGCAGGTGCGCACGCTGCTCCGCCCCCTCGACGACGCCGCCCAGCGTGGCGCCATCGAGCGGCTCGTCCACCAGGCCCACCCGGACGCGGAGGTCACCGTCGAGATCAGCGGCGTCACGCGCGTGGAGCGGCCGCTCACCATCAAGATCACCGCCCGCGAGCCGGGCGCCGCGGAGGCGTTCCCCGGCGGCGTGCTCGCGACGGCGCGCCCCGTCCTGGCGCCCGCGCTGGCCGTGTGGCTGCCGCCGCACCTCACCATCCGCGAAGTGGACGCCCTCGCCACGCCGTTCGGCCTCGCCGTGGCAGGGACGAGCCCGACCCCCGGGATCGCGCGTCCGGAGGCGCTCGTCGCCCGCACGCTCACGGACGACGGCAAGCGCCAGGTCGCGACCATCACCATCGAGCGGCCGT
Organism: Klebsiella pneumoniae; assembly: GCA_945882675.1. Classification (GTDB taxonomy): domain Bacteria; phylum Myxococcota_A; class UBA796; order UBA796; genus CANLGQ01. The sequence continues at coordinate 445 of CAMCWU010000162.1, forward strand.
ACCGCGGCAGCGATCCCGTGCGGGAAGCCGCTGCCGCGCGGCTCCTCGCGGAGGAGGGTCGGCGCGGGCCCGGGATCCTGCTCCTGAGCCCGGATCCGGCCGAGCGCGAGCGCGTGCTGGTCGCCGGCGACACGCCGCTCGATCCGATCGCGGAGATGTGGTTCCGCGCGTTCCCGTACTGGGACGAAGCGCGACCGAAGAAGGCCGACAAGATCCTCAAGTCCGCGCTGACGACCCAGCCGCTGGACGCCATGGTGGACGCCCTGGTCGAGTGGGGCGGGGACGATCCGCGGCCGTGGCAGTCGCTTCTCGCGCTGGGCGGGACGACGGACAATGCGCGACTGATCATCGCGCGCGGGCTCGCGCGGGCCGGCCAGGCCTTCCCGGCGATGACCGTGGCGCGGGATCTCGGGGACAACGCGACGGATCAGGCCGTACGACTCGAGGCCGTGCTGCTCGCGCTCGACGTGCAGGTCGAGGGCGTGGGCGGCTGGAAGGACCCGACCCAGTGGCTCGCGGACGTCGAAGCGCTCGGCGCCGCGGACGACCCCCGGTTCATTCGGGCACGCGCCCAGATCGCCCTGGCCGATAAGCGCTACGCGGACGCCGCCGCCCTGCTCCAGCCGATCGCCGGCCAGGATCCAGCCATCGACGTAATGCTCGCGCTCGCGGCGGCCGGCGCCGGCCAGCCCGTGAGCGCCGTGACGGACGCCGCCCGGCGCGCCGTGAACGCGCGGCCGGACGATCCCCTGGTCATGGCGGACGCGTCCGAGGCCCTGGCGCTGGTGGGCGAGCGGCGCCTGGCGCTCGACTACGCGCTGTCGGCGGCGCGGCTGGGCGCCACGGCGGATCAGTGGGCGACGGCCGCGGATCGGGCGCTGGCGGTCGGCGACCTGAGCACGGCCGGGTACGCCGCGCGGCAGGCGAGCGACCTCGATCCCGGCGACACCACGCTCGCCGAGCGGATCGTGCTGCTCGCAGTGCTCCTGCAGGATCGGCCGTTGGAGGATCGGGGCTGGGAGCGCCTCGGAGGCCGGGATCGCGCAGGTGACCACCCGGCCATATCGGCGTTGGCCGGCGCGCGCACCTTCGACGAACTGCTCGCCGCGACGCCGGAGAATGCCCTGCTCGCGCTGCTCGACTTCCGCGACGCGGAGGTCGTCGAGGAGCCCGTGCGCCTCGGCATCCGGGCGCAGATGCGGCTCGACGCAGGCGATCTGGACGGCGCCGCCCGCGACGGCGTGCTGCTCGCGTCGCGGTGGAAGCGCGCCGACGGGCTCGCCGTGGCGTTCGCCGCGACCGCCGGCCGGACGTACAGCACGCCGATGGTGGCGGCCCTCGACCGTGCGGCCGCATCCGACCCGATCGCCCGCGCGACGCGCATGGAGTACCGCCTGATCTCCGGCAGCGGAGACCCGCTCCCGGACGCCCGCGCGCTCGGGGACGACCGCGGCAAGGCCGTGACGGGCGCCAAGACCGCCGCGCCCGAGGGCTGGCCCACGGGCCTCGTCACGCCCAAGCTGCCGACGCCCCGCGGCTTCAAGCCGAACGCCGCGCTCAGCGTCCCTGGCGTGCAGGCGTTCTCGGATCCGGACGACGCCGTGGCGGTCCTCCGCATCGGCGGGGCGCCCGCTCGCCCGCCGCCGCCGATCGGCGACCTGTACACGCTCGCGCCGCGCCCCGTCGCGGACCTGCCGGACGGCGTCCGCCTCGTGCGGCTGGTCGGCGGCTACATCCCGACTTATGCCGCCCTGGCCCAGCTCGAGGGCCTGCAGATCGTGGGCCTCGCGTTCACGCCCGAGGGCGCCCTGCGCGCGCTCGAGCGCGGCCGACCCTGAACCGGATCCCTCGATGAACCCCCGCTCTCCTCCCGCGCTGCCCGCGGCGATGTTCCTGCTCTCGTTCGCGCTGATCCTGTTCGAGCTCGCGCTCACCCGCCTGTTCGCGATCGTGCTGTTCAGCAACTTCGCGCACCTCGCGCTGGCGCTCGCGATGCTGGGGATCTCCGCCGGGAGCCTCGCGCAGCACCTGTGGCCGGCGCTCGTGCCGGATGTGGGCCTCGAACGCGCGCTCGGGCGCTGGTCGCTCGCGCTCGCGGGCACCGCCGTCGGCGCCATGCTCCTCGGCGTGCTGCTGCCCGTCACGCGGCAGGGCGAGCGCCCGCCGGAGGTGTACGAAGAGCGCTCGTCCATCGCCTGGGATCTCGTGGATCCCGGGTACTTCACGCTGCTGCTCGCGGCGCTCGTCGTCCCGTTCGTCATCGCAGGCGTCATGTTCGGCGGCACGTTCTACCGGCGGAAGGAGGAGATCGGCCGCCTGTACGCCGCGGATCTCGTCGGCGGCGCGTTCGGCGCGCTCGCGTTCGTGCCCGTGCTGTACGCGGTGTCGGGGCCGGACGCCGTGTTCGTCGTGACGCTGGCGCTCGGCATCGCGGCGCTCGGGCTATTCGCCGTCGAGACCAGGCGGGTGGGCCTCGCCATCGCGGGCGTCGTCACCGTGCTCTCGCTCGTGGGCGTCGGCGTGGGCGCGACCGGCCGCGAGATCCTCTCGATCCGCTACTCGGCGGGTTATTCCGAGCAGAACATCAAGTACGTGCGCTGGACGCCGCTGACACGCGTGGCCATCCACGAGGACGAAGCGCGCGGCCCGTACATCGTGCTCGACAACACCAGCGCTTCGCGGATCGTCCGGACGGACGCCGATCGCGCGAGCCTCGACAAGGAGGCGAACCGCTCGCTGGTCTGGCGCCTGCACCAGGAGCTCCGCGTGCGCGCCGCAGCGACGCCGGACGAGCCGCGCGAAGCCACCCTGGCCCGCATCGGACCGCCCGCCGCCCACGTCGCCATCCTCGCCGCCAGCGCCGGCCCGGAGGTCGCGGTGGCCCAGGGCTACGGGTTCACGGGGATCGAGGCCGTGGACATCGCGCCCGAGATCGGCGACGTCGTCGCTGCGCGGTTCGCTGACGCGCCCGCCAACCCGTATCGCATCGGCGACACGCAGCGCGTCCTGCTCGACGGTCGGGCCGCGATCCTCCACAGCAGCGCGCCGTACGACGTCATCCAGATGGTCCACGCGAACCTTCACAGTTCGGCCGGCCTGCTGGCGGACGCGTGGTCGCCGGCGCTCCTCGAGACCCGGGAGGCGTACGCGCTCTACCTCTCCCGGCTGAACCCGGACGGGATGCTGTCGTTCGGCCGCGGATCCCGGACGCCGGAAGATGCCCGGGCCGCGGTGGCCGCCCTGCGCGAGCGCGGGGCCGAGCACCCCGAGCAGCACATCGCGCTGATCAAGGGCCGGGCGGCCGTGCTCCTGGTCCGGCCGCGCGCGTGGACGGAGGACGAGCGGCGCGCGCTGGTGGACGTCGTCCGCGAATACTCGGGGCAGAAGGTGGAGTTCGACCCGCTCCGCCACACGCCCGACCAGCTCCGGACGCTGCTGAAGGGCCCGGTGATGACGGACGATCGCCCGTACTCCGAGTCCCCCGAGCGCGCGCTCGACATGCTCCGCGAGTCCGCGCTCCACCTGACGGGCCGCGGCGGCGCGCAGGCGGACCCCGGCGCCGTCGTCTACCACGCGATCATGCTCCAGGTGCTGTTCGTGGCGCTCGGCGGCCTGGTGTTCGTCGGCGTGCCCCTGGCGCTGCGGCGGCCCACGGGGCTCTCCGGCATAACGGGCTCCGGCCGGGCGCTCGTGTACGTGGCGTGCCTCGGGTACGGCTATCTCGCCGTCGAGACCGTGCTGATCCACCACCTGGTCCTGTTCGTCGGCCACCCGACCTACGCGATCACGGTGGTGATCCTGGCGATGCTGCTGTTCTCGGGCCTCGGCTCGGCGTACGCCGGCACCGTGCGCGAGGATCGCATCGGGCGGACGCTCGGGATCGCGCTCGCGGCCGTCGTGCTGCTGGGCGCGGCGCAGGCGTGGCTCGTCGCCCCGGCGCTCCAGGCGCTCGCGTTCGGCCTCCCGCTGATCGCGCGCTCGATCCTCGTCTTCGTCGTGCTCGCCCCGCTCGGCTTCGTGATGGGCCTGCCTTTCCCGCTCGGCATGCGCGCGCTCCGCCCGGAGGTCGCGCCGCTCGTCCCGTGGGCATGGGCGCTCAACGGCTACCTCTCGGTCGTCGCGAGCCTCGTGACCATGCTCGTGACGCGCGTGTACGGCTTCACGGTCGCGTTCGCCATCGCGCTGGCGGTCTACCTGCTCGCTGCGGCGCTCGCCCCAGGCCTGTCCCGGGTCGCGCGACGTTCCGTGACGTGACGACGCCGGGTTCCATGCGATAGTGGTGGCTCGGGGGAAGCCATGCGCACGGTCCTGCTCGCCACGTTGATCACGGGATTGTCGGCCTGTGCCGGTAAAGAAGCGGACACCGGACACGACTCGGACGACCACACCCACGACACCGACACCCACGAGCACGAGACGGACGAGCCCGGAACCGGCAACTTCACGAACGTGGCCGCGTCGGACGCCGGCAGCTTCCACGTGCGCTACACGCCGACCCCGTCGCCGATCCCGCTCAACGACTACTTCGAAGTGCGGGTGGAGGCGTTCACGGACGCGGAGATGACCGCGCCCGCCGTCGGCATGCCCGTCACTTTCGACGCCTACATGCCGGCGCACGGCCACGGCATGAACGTAGAGCCCGCCATCACGGACAATGGGGATGGGACCTGGGATGTCTCCGGGCTGCTCTTCCACATGGAGGGCGACTGGCAGGTGACGGTCGGGCTGGAGGGCGCGGGCGGCCTCGAGAGCGCCCTGTTCGACGTCGCATGCTGCGGGTAGTCGCCGTCCTCTTCACGATCGCGGCCTGCACGCCGGAGGATCCCGCGAAGGACACGTCTGTGGCCGGGTGGGTCGATCCGTTCGACGCCGAGCAGGCGGACCGCGTGCTCGCCATGAGCCCGCTGCCGCCCCCGCCGCCGGACCCCACGAACGCCTGGGCGGACGACGCGGACGCCGCCCACCTCGGCCAGTGGCTGTTCTTCGACCAGCGCTTCTCGAGCAACGGCCGGGTCTCGTGCGCCACCTGTCACCTCCCGGAGGAGGGCTGGGCGGACGCCCGGGCGCTCAGCGAGGGCGTCGGCGAGACCGCGCGACACGCCAACACCGTGTGGAACACCGCGTACAACCGGTGGATGTTCTGGGACGGGCGGTCGGACAGCCACTGGGCCCAGGCGCTCGCACCGATCGAGGACGGCAACGAGCACGGCTTCGACCGGCTGGCGGCGGCGCACCTGATCACCACGGATCCCGAGCTCAGCGCGGCGTTCGAGGCCGTATTCGGGGAGCCCGGCGACTTCTCGGACCCCGAGCGCTTCCCCGCGAACGGGCGCCCGACCGTGGACCCGGCGGATCCGCAGGGCATCGCCTGGGCCGGCATGGCGACAGACGACCAGGACGCCGTGAACCTGCTCTGGTCGCACGTCGGCAAGGCGATCGCGGCGTTCGAGCGCACGATCGTCACGCGGCACGCGCCGATCGACGACCTCGTGGACGCCTACCGCGCGGGAGACGTCGCCGCGTTGGAGGCCGCGGATCCCGCCGTGATCGAGGGCCTGCAGATCTTCACCGGCCGCGGGAACTGCCACTTCTGCCACCTGGGCCCGAACTTCACGAACGGCGAATTCCATAGCATCGGGCTCGGCGAGCGCGCCTGGCTGGACCCGGGGGATCGCGGGCGCTTCGATGGCATCCCGAAGGTCCTCGCGGACCCGTTCAACGGGACGGGCCCATTCTCGGACGACCCGGTCGCGGGCGCCGAGAAGCTCCAGCACCTCGCGCAGACCGCCGAGACGATGGGACAGTTCAAGGTCCCGACCCTGCGGAACGTCGCGACGCGCAAGCGGTTCATGCACGGCGGGCAGTTCGAGACGCTCGAGGACGTCGTGGGCTCCTACTCGGCGGTCGACGAGACGCCGACGTGGGGCCACCGCGAGGAGTTCATGGAGCCGCTGGATCTGACGGAAGCGGAGGTCGCGAGCGTCGTCGCGTTCCTGAACGCGCTCACGGGGGACGACACCGCCGACATCCCGACGCTGGCGCCGGCGAGCCCGATCCCGTAGCCCCTCAGCTGCGGATGGAGACCACCGCCCACTCCGCCGGGGCGGGCGCGCGATCCGCTCCGCACCACCGGCAGCTCGGGGCGTCCGAGCGGTCGAGGGGGCCAGCGCAAGATCCGCACGACAGCGTCGCGAGCGAAGGCGGCCGCGGCGTCGCGTCCGTGCGGAGCACCATCCGGGACTTGCGGCCTTGCCCCGCGGACGACCACGCGACGTCGACCTGTGCGAGCAGGCCCTCGCCGCGGGCCGTCACGGAGACGACGTCCACCGCCCCGACGGCCGCGCTCTCCGTCGCAACGAGCTGGATGTCTGCGTCGGGGGCCAGGAACGGCGCGAGCGGCGTGATGCTGTCGCGGAGCCCGGCGTCGATCCAGGCCCAGAACGCCGCGGATGCCCGGTCCTCGAGGACCGGCGGCGACAGGTCGGGGTGCCGCTGCACGACGTCTGCGGGCGGACGGAGCTCGGGCTGCCGTGGCGCGCCGGGCTGCGTGATCTCGGTGAGGACCCAGTCGTGCTCGCCGGAGTTGCTCACCGCGCCACAGCTCCCGCACCGCGGCGTCGCGCCGTCGGGCAGGAGCGCGCCGCACGCGGGGCAGGCGCCGGACGCAGCGATCGCCGGACCGCTCCCCTCGCGGTGTCGGCGCAGGAACGTCCAGATCTCCACGAACCTGGAGCTCTCCTCGCGCCGGACGTCCCCGCCGGGCTCGACGTCCCGATCGACGGCGTCGACGCCGAACCGCACGTCCGCGCGGTCCCAGACCGGCCCGGGGACGAGGGCCATGAGCGCTGCCCGGGGCGCCCCCTTCACGAGCGTCTCGTTGCGGAAGCCGGCGCGCGCCTGGATGGCGAGTAACGTCGAGAAGCGGGAGTAGACGCCGTCACTCGTCCACTGGCGCAGGGCGTCGGCGTCGCCGTGGTTCCAGGCGGCGTAGACGCCATTGAACACCGCACGCGCGCGCGCGAGGCTGCGCTCGGCGTCCGGGTGGATGACGCGGGGCGGCGGCGGTCCGTCATCCGGCGGGGAGCTGCGCGCCGCGAGCCCCTTCACGTGCTCGCTGACCGCAAAGAACGCAAAGAGGGCCCCCAGACCGGCGACGGCGATGGCCATGCCGATGAGGTTGTCCGCCAGGCTACCGCCCGATCCGGAGGACCCCGACGGCGACCGGTAGGACCCACCCGAAGACGGCTGCGGCGAGGGAGACGGGCGCGGAGACGGGGCGGGCGCCACGTAGTTCTCTCCACCGCCCGGCCGCCCCTCCGCGACGGGCGAGGGCAGCGCCAGGGCGAGCACGACCGCGAGGCGCGCCCCCTGCCTAGTCCACATGCACGACGACCCCGCGGCTCTCGTCCCCGTACCGGTTGATGGCCGAGATCGCCCACTTCCCGCGCCCGAGCTTCGTCGACTCCGTCTCGCCCGGCAGCAGGTGGTCGAGCTTCCAGCCGCCGTCCTGCACCCGGTACACCCCGTACGCGCGGATCGGCACCGGATCCGTGGGGATCAGGCGCAGGTGCGTGCCCGTGTCGTGGATCTCCGGGGCCTCTGCCGGCAGCCGCATGCCCGCGATGGGCGGCGTCAGCGCGGGCTCCACGTAGAGCTCGTCCCGGAAGACGTCGGCGATCCCCGCCTGGTTCTTCAGGATCGGACCGATGTGGTAGAAGATGTTCCCCGTCGCCCCCATCGCGTGCGCCAGGCGCGTGGACGCGAGCTGCCCGCGGAACTCGTCCACCGTCCACGCCGGCTTCGTGCCGAGGGCCGCGAGGTAGTTCCCTGCGAATACGTGGCTCCGGCCTGCCGAGGTCGTCGCCCACCACCGGATCAGCGGGTCGTACGGCTGGCGCGTGGCCGCGATCGGCCAGTAGAGCTGCGGCGCCACGTAGTCGACCCAGCCCTGGTCGACCCACTTCATGGGATCGGCGTACAACCCCGTGTACTGGTCGAAGCCGGTCACGCCCGTGGGGAAGCCGGGCCGGTAGATCCCGAACGGGCTGATGCCGAAGCGGACCCAGTCCTTCGTGTCGCGGATCCCGGTCGCGACGCCCTCTACCAGCGCGTCCACGTTCTGCCGGCGCCAGTCGCCGCGGTCGAGCGTGCCGCCGGTGCCCTGGTACGCCGAATACGTGACGTTGTCGGGGAACTCGTGGCCGTCCGGGTACGGGTAGAAGTAGTCGTCGAAGTGGATGCCGTCGATGTCGTAGCGGCGCGTGACGTCCAGCAC
>CAMCWU010000163.1 GCA_945882675.1 Klebsiella pneumoniae
TCGCCACGATCTGCCCGCGCGCGCCCGGATCCGCCACGAGCGCCGCCAGCCGAGTGGCCGCGGAGCCCGACATCAGCGCCACGAAGTCCACCGGGAGCGCCGAGCGCAGCCGGGCCGCCGCGTCTGTTGGCTCCAGGTTGCGGTACGCGAGCGCCTCGTGGACCGAGGCCCCCCGGGCGCGGAGCGCCGCCGGCAGGTCCTCCCCGGCCAGATCTCCGCGCGGGAGCACGATCGTCGCGCCACGGAGCTCGCCCAGCGCCGCCGAGAGATCCACGCCCACCCCCGCCGTCGTCACCGCCACGGGGTACCCGAGCGCGTCCGCGCGCCGCGCGGTCACCGCGCCCACCGCCGCCCACCGCGCCCCGCGCCATGCGCCAGGCGCCGCGAGCGCGACCGCGTCCATGACCGCCGCGCTGGTGAGGAGCACCCAGTCCGCTACGGGCACCGCCCGCGCCAGCTCCGCGAGCGGATCGACCTCCCAGATCCGTCGGATCAACGGCACGACCACGGGCGCGAGCCCCTGCATCGCCAGCGCGTGCGCGAGCGCCGGAGCGTCCTCGGCCGCCCGCGTGACGAGGACGCGCGGACTCAACGTCGCCATGGCGAACTCACGAGAGAGGGAACTCCCGCGTCAGATCCTTCGTCAGGTTCTTCTGGTGCGCTTCGAGCGTACCGCCGCCGATCTCCAGCAGCTTGGCGTCGCGCCAGAGCCGCTCGACCGGGTACTCCTTGCAATAGCCGGCGCCGCCCATGACCTGCATCGCGTCGTCCGCGACCTTCTTGCCGACCGGCGCCGCGAACAGCTTCGCCGCGTCCGAGCCGATCCGGTTGCGCTGGTCCGGGCCGACGGTGCGCGCCACATGATAGACGAGGCACTTCGCCGCCTGTGTCGCCGCGTATCCGTCCGCGATGTACCGCTGGATCTGGCCGTAGTCCGCGATCGGCTTGCCGAACGCCTTCCGCTCCTGCGCGTGGCGCACCATGATATCGACGCACCGGCCCGCGATCCCGACCGACATGGCCGCGAGTGTCAGCCGCTCGATCTCCAGGTTCCGCATCATGTGCGTGAGGCCCGACCCCTCCGCTCCGAGCAGGTACTCCGCCGGGATCCGCGCGTCCGAGAAGATAAGCTCCGACATGGTCGAGCCGCGCATCCCGAGCTTGTCGATGTGCTGGCTGGTCGTGAAGCCGGGGCAGTCCCGGTCGACCAGGAACGCCGAGATCCGCCCGTTGACCTTCGCGTAGACCAGGAAGCACTGCCCCTCGACCCCGTTCGTGATGTACGTCTTCGTCCCGTTCATCCGGTAGAATTCACCGTCTCGGACCGCGGTGGTCGTCATGCCGACAACGTCCGTGCCGGCTCCGGGCTCCGTCATGCCCATGCCGCCGATCCACTCGCCCGTGAGGACCTTCGGCAGGTAGCGAGCCCGCTGCTCGGCGTTCGCGCAGTAGTAGAAGTTGTTCACGAAGAGCATCGAGTGTGCGAGATACGCGAGGCAGAACCCTGGGTCCGACCGCGAGAGCTCTTCGTGGACGATCACGGCTGCCACCGTGTCCATCCCGGCGCCGCCGTCCTCCGCGGGGACCGTGATCCCGAGCAGCCCGAGGTCCCCGAGCTGGCGGAACAACGGCAGGTTCAGCACGCCTTTCGCGTCCTGCGCGGCCGCCTGCGGCTCGACGTCGCGGCGGGTGAAGTCGGCGACCAGCTCGCGGAGCGCGCGGTGCTCTTCGGTGGGGTCGAACAGATAGTCCATGGGGCCCTCGCGTCCGTGCCCGTAACACCGCGCTGGACCGGCTGCAGCGCGGTAGGAGGATGGCATGGGGGCGCCTTGCGTCGGTTCGTCCTGGTGCTAGCGCTGTTTGGCGGCGGTGGACCCGACTTCTACGCGTCCTGCGATCTCGAGGAGCCGGATGCCTGCGCGAACGTCGTCCCCCAGGAGACCACCGGCGTCTGCCTCGAGAAGTCGGGCGGCGGCTTCTGCTCCTGGGAATGCCGACGGCTACGGGTGCCGGAGCACGGGCGGCGGGTCGGACAACCGCAAGATCTTCTTCCAGGATGACGGGTAGGGCCGCCATCTTCGCGGGATCACCTGCAAGCTTGCGCTGCGGGCGATAGGTGGCCTCACCGGCGTCGACCGGCCGAGGTGCAACGGTGTCGCTCTTCCTCCTCCTCGCGCTCGGCGCGGTTGCCGCGCCGCCAGACGCCGGCCTGAACATCCCGTTCGAGAAGTACGAGCTCGCGAACGGGCTCGACGTCATCCTCGCCCCCGATCGTTCCACGCCGATCGTCCACGTCAACGTGTGGTACCACGTCGGCAGCAAGGACGAGACGACGGGATTAACGGGCTTCGCCCATCTCTTCGAGCACCTGATGTTCCAGGGCTCGCCGAGCTCCCCGGGCGAGTACTTCAAGGTGATGGAGGAGATCGGCGCCGACCTCAACGGCACCACGAGCTTCGACCGCACGAACTACTACGAGACCGTGCCGGCCCAGTACCTGCCGGCCGCCTTGTTCCTCGAGAGCGATCGTATGGGCTGGCTGCTCCAGACCCTCGACCAGGGCAAGCTCGACAACCAGCGCGACGTGGTCCGCAACGAGCGCCGTCAGCGGTACGAGAACCCGCCGTACGGAGAGGCGAACCAGACCTTGTACGCCGCGACCTGGGCGGACTCGCACCCGTACCACCATATGCCCATCGGCACGCACGAGGATCTGCAGAACGCGAGCGTCGACGCCGTCGCCGCCTTTTTCAAGACCTGGTACTCCCCGGACAACGCGTCGCTGGTGATCGCGGGTGACTTCGACCCGGCCGTCGCGAAGAGCCTGGTGGAGCAGTACTTCGGCCCCATCGCCAAGGGCCCTGCCCGGACGCGGCCCGCCGTCGCGCCGGTCCCCCTGGCGAAGAACGTGGAGATCCGGCAGTACGACGACGTGCCGGAGCAGAAGGTGTGGCTCGCGTACCAGTCGCCGCCCGCCATGAAGCCGGGAGACGCCGAGCTCGATCTCCTCTCGTACATCCTGTCGGACGGGAAGGACTCGCGGCTCTACTACCGGCTCGTGAAGGAGAAGGGAGTCGCGAAGGACGTGATCGCGCGGCAGGGCTCGCTGATGCTCGGGTCCACGTTCATCATCCAGGCGACCGCCGCGAAGGGCCACACGACGGACGAGGTCGTGGCGGCCATCGACGAGGTGATCGCGGAGATCCTCGGTCCCAAGGCGCCCACGGCAGAGGAGATCGACGCCGCCCGCGCCGGGTTCGAGGTCGGGTACTTCGCCGAGCTGCAGACGATCGCGAGCAAGGGCGACATGCTCAACCGGTACAACTACATGGCCGGGGATCCGGGGTTCCTCGCCCAGGATCTGCAGCGCTACCGCGACGCGGACCCGGCAGACGTGCTCGCCGTCGCGAAGGACGTACTGGGGAAGCCCAGGGTCGCCCTATACATCTCGCCGACGGCCGCCCAGCCGGCCCCCGCTCCGGAGCCCGTCGCCGCCCCGCCGGTGGACGACGGCAAGAAGAAGAAGTCGAAGAAAGAGAAGAAGCCCAAGAAGACCGACGGGGAGGTGAACTGATGCGCCGCCTGATGCTGCTCGCGGCGCTCGCGCTGCCCACCCGTGCATACGCTGCGGACGCCCCCGCCGCCACTCGGCCCGCGCCGCTCCCGGAGCCGCTCGCGGCCCCGAAATTCAAGCTCCCTCCCACGGTCACGAAGACCCTGTCGAACGGCCTGCGGGTCGTGATCGCCACCAACCCTGAGGTCCCGCTGTGGGATGTCCGCGTCGTGTTCGACGTGGGCGGCTTCGCGGATCCCGTCGGGAAGGAGGGGGTCGCCGCCGCGACCTTCGACATGCTCAACGAGGGCGCCGCCGGCATGACGGCGGAGGAGCTCTCGCGCGAGCTCAAGCGCCTCGGCTCGTCGCTCGAGACGCGCGCGGACGACGACGGCGCCATCATCGCTGCCGCCGGCCTCACGCGGAACCTGGCGCCCACGCTGGACCTCCTCACGAAGATCCTGCTCCAGCCCGAGTTCCCGGCCGCCGACTGGGAGATCAACCGGAGCCAGCGGCTGGCGGATCTCGCCGCGGCGCGGCAGGACCCCGGCGGGATCATGACGCGGGTCACCCCGCACGTGTTGTACGGCGACACCTACCGGGGGCGGCTCGTCTCGGATGCGTCGCTCACGGCGATCACGGCTGACGATCTCCGGGCCTGGTACGGCGCCCACGTCGGTCCGCAAAACGCGATCATCCTGGTCGGCGGCGCGCTGAAGGCCGACGAGATCGTCCCGCTTCTCGAAGCCCGCCTCGGGCAGTGGAAGCCGGCGAACATCCAGGATCCGAAGGCGACGCCGAAGCTGACGGACGCGAAGGCGGCCACGCTGTACCTGATCGACAAGCCGGGCGCCGCGCAGTCCGTAGTGCGCTCCGTCCAGCCGGTCGGCCTCCGGACCGATCCGGACTACTACGATCTCGTGATTGCGAATACGGCGCTCGGAGGCGCGTTCACGAGCCGCGTGAACATGAACCTGCGCGAGGAGAAGGGCTACACCTACGGCGCGCGCTGCGGGTTCATCTTCCGGTACGGGCCCGGCCTGTGGACCTGCACCACGTCGGTGGAGACCACGGTGACCGCCCCGGCGATCATGGAGCTCCGCGGCGAGATCATGGCCGCCATCGCGGCCGAGCCCCTCACGAAGGACGAGATCGGGTTCTACCGCGAGAGCGAGTCGCGCGGCTACGCCGGCCAGTACGAGGTCACTGGCGCGATCCTGGACGAGAAGGCCGATATCTGGCGGTACGGCCTGCCCGCGGACTGGACCGAGCGGTACCTCACGGGCGTGGGCAAGGTGCAGGACAAGACGGCGAACGCCGCGCTCTCCGCGCGCTTGAAGCCCGACCAGCTCACCTGGATCGTCGTGGGAGACGCCGCGAAGATCCGGCCGGGCCTCGAGACCCTCGGGCTCCCGATCGTGATGCTCGACCGGGACGGCAACCCCGTCAAGGCCGCTCAGTAGGCTGCGGCTCCTCCGATCAGGTCAGTAGGCGGCCGAGCCGCCGCCCCCAGTCAGTAGGCGGCCGAGCCGCCTACGGGCTCGAACGCGGACATCCACACGGTCTTCACCTCCGCGAGCCGCTGCATCTCGATCGGCGTCGCGGGGGAGGAGGCGGGGCCCATCGTCACGATCCGGCGGATGACGCGCGCGGCCTCGACCTCGGCGTCCTTCCGGAGGGGATCCGCGGTGGCGTGCGTGAGCCACAGGGCGTCCACGTCGTCGTGGCGGCTGGCGGCCTTCACGATCTCGGCAGGGTCGCCCGTGAGGATGTTCACCGCGCCCGCCGTCATATCCGAGACCGCCACGCACTCGGCGTACGCGGCCGCGAGCTCCCCTAGGGACGCCGGAACCACCAGGATCACGGCGTCGCCCATCACCAGCGGGACGCACGTGGCCTCCACCAGGCCGAGCAGCCCGTCCGCCGGGTCCGGGTACGCCACCACCACGCCGATGGGGCGGACCATCGAGTAGTTGACGTACGTGGCCGCGACCGGGTTGAGCGTCGAAAGGATCGCGCTCGCCTTGTCGGTCCAGCCGGCGTGGTGGACCGCGCGGTCCGCGGCGGCCTCCGCGTCGCCCGGCGTGGTCGGCAGGGTGCCGATCCGATCCTCGATCATCTCGGCGAGGCGGTACAGGATCTGGCCACGGTTGTAGCCGGTCTTCGCGGCCCACTTCGCGGCCGCGCCGCGGGCGGTGCCCACGGCGTCGCGGACGTCCTTGCGGCTGGCCTGGGCGACGTGCACGTTCCCTCCACGGAAACCAGGGACGACCAGGGTGCGGCCGGACTCGGAGCGGGGGAACTGGCCCCCCACGAACAGCTTGAGGGTCTTGGTGACCGGGATCCTCATCACATCACCTCGAGGTACGGCCACAGGCCGGCCATGCCGCCCTCGCGGCCGAAGCCCGAGTGCCTCACGCCGCCGAAGGGCGACGCGGGATCGAGCAGGTTGTACCCGTTCGCCCACACGACGCCGGCGTTGAGCGCGTGCGCGGTCTCGAACAGCTTGCTCGTCTTCTCCGTCCACACGCCAGCGGCCAGGCCGTACTCGGTGTCGTTGGCCTTCTTGATCGCCTCGTCCGACGTCCGGAAGGTCAGGACCGAGAGCACAGGCCCGAAGATCTCTTCGCGGACCGCGGTGTCGGTCTGGTTCACGCCGAGGAGCAGGGTCGGCATGTGGTAGTAGCCGCCTTCCGGTGTCGTGCAGCCTTGAACCTGCCAGACGTCCGCGCCCTCGTCCCGGGCGATGCCGACGTACCGCTCGATCGTCGCGAGCTGCCGGCTGCTGTTGATCGCGCCGACGTCCGTGTTCTTGTCGAGCGGGTCGCCGACGATGAGCGTCTCCATCCGCCGCTGGAGCCGCGCCACGAAGTCGTCCGCGATCGACTCCTCGAGGAGCAGCCGCGAACCAGCGCAACACACGTGGCCCTGGTTGAAGAAGATGCCGTTGACGACGCCCTCCACCGCCTGGTCGATCGCGGCGTCCGCGTACACGACGTTGGCGCCCTTGCCACCAAGCTCCAACGTCAGCTTCCGGCCAGTGCCCGCGAGCTGCCGCATGATGTTGCGCCCGACACCGGTGCTCCCGGTGAACGCCACCTTGTCGAGGCCCGGGTGCGCCACCAGCGCGCCGCCCGTCGCGCCCGCGCCGTTCACGAAGTTCACCACGCCCTTCGGGAGCTCGATCTCCTCGAAGATCTCGGCGAGGACCATGCAGGTCAGCGGCGTGGTCTCGGCCGGCTTGAGGACCACCGTGTTCCCACAAGCCAGGGCGGGAGCGATCTTCCACGCGGCCATGAGCAACGGGAAGTTCCACGGGATGACCTGTCCCGCGACGCCGAGCGGGCGCACGCTGCGGCCCGGCACCGCGTACTGGAGCTTGTCCGCCCATCCCGCGTAGTAGAAGAAGTGCGCGGCGGCGAGCGGCACGTCGATGTCGCGGGTCTCGCGGATCGGCTTGCCGTTGTTCCGGGTCTCGAGGATCGCGAGCTCGCGGGCCCGATCCTGCAGCCGGCGGGCGATCCGGTACAGGTACTTCCCGCGCTCGGCGGCAGGCAGAGCGGCCCACCGGATCTGCGCTTCACGCGCGGCCTTCACGGCGGCGTCCACCTCCGCCGGCGTGGCGGCCGCGACGTCCGTGAGCTTCTTACCGGTCCCGGGCTCGTACACGGGGAAGTGATCCGAGCCCTCCACCAGCTTCCCGTCAATGAAGTGGCCGTATGAAGGCCGAATCTTCACGGGGACGGACTCGGGTGCGGGCGCGTAGTCGATGGCGCCCCGGAGGGCGAGCTGCGGCCTGGTCTTGTTCATGGCGCCCTCAATCGATGGAGAAGCGGCGGGGCGACTGGTAATAGCCGTCATCGCGTCGCGCGAGCTGGCGGAGGAGATCGTTGACGAGAGACGACGCGCCGAAGCGGAACCACTGCGGCGTCATCCAGTCGGGACCCAGGGTCTCGGCCAGCATGACGAGCCAGTGGAGCGCCTGCTTCGCGGTGCGGATGCCGCCCGCGGGCTTCATCCCGATCATCACGCCGGTCGTGAGGTAGTGCTCGCGGATCGCTTCGAGCATGACGAGCGTGGTCTCCATCGTCGCCGCCGGCTGGATCTTGCCCGTGCTGGTCTTGATGAAGTCGGCGCCCGCCGCCATGGCCAGGCGGGACGCGGCCGCCACGTTGTCGAGCGTCCCGAGCTCGCCGGTCTCGAGAATCACCTTGAGGCGTGCCGGCCCGCAAGCGTCCTTGACCGCCACGATCTCGTCGAAGACCTGCTGGTCCCGGCCCGAGAGGAATGCCCCTCGGTCGATGACCATGTCGATCTCGTCCGCGCCCATGGCGACGGTGCGCCGCGTCTCGTCGAGCTTGATGGGCAACGGGGTGAGGCCGCTCGGAAACCCCGTTGCGACCGCGGCGATGAGGACGCCGGAGTCCGCGCCGAGTGCTTCGCGCGCGTACGGCACCATGACCGGGTAGACGCACACCGCAGCCGTGTGCGGGAGCGCCGGGTCCTCCGGGAACGGCGTCCGCGCCTTGCGGCACAGCGCTTGGACCTTCCCGGGCGTGTCCTGGCCCTCGAGCGTGGTGAGATCGACCATCGAGAGCGCGAGCCGAAGCAGGCGATCCTTGGTCTCGGTCTTGATGCTGCGCTTCGTGACGCGCGCGCAACGCGCGGCAACGGACGCGTTGTCGACGCGGGCGAGGCGCCAGCTCCGGGCGTCAGCGGGGGAGAAGGTCGGGGTCATTCGCGCTGCTCCGAGGCGCGGAAGCGTACCACGATCGGCACACACGCGCGTCGACTTCGACGCGCGGGTCTGGTACAACACTCGATATGGCAGCACCGCCCCCGCCGAACAGCGAGTCGATCATGCTCCCCCCGTTCCAGTCCCTCGTGGGCCGGACGTTGGGCGGGCGGTACCGCGTGGTGGCGCCTCTGGGGCGGGGCGGCGCCGGGCAGGTGTTCACCGCCGTACAGGATCCGCTCGGGCGCGAAGTCGCGGTCAAGGTGCTGCGGACCGACCTCACGGAGGACGAGAAACATCAGTTCGAGGCCCGGTTTCTCCGTGAGGCCGCGCTGCTCTCGCGGCTCCGGCACCCGGCTCTCGTGGCCGTGCACGACTTC
>CAMCWU010000164.1 GCA_945882675.1 Klebsiella pneumoniae
GATCCGATTGGCCGCCGCGAGGGGGCGGGCGCGTCCGGCGGGATCCGCCAGGCGCCGCGGGCCCCGGATCAGGCGGCCGGGGCGGAGCCGGTCCGGGTGATCCGATTGGCCGCCGCGAGAGTGATCCGATCAGGTGCCCCTTGACACCCTGGAGTCCCGCCAACGACCCGATGGTCCACCATCCCCGCCTCCGCGGGACCGTGGCGTCCCGCCAACGACCCGATGGTCCACCATCCCCCGCTCCGCGGGACCGTGGCGTCCCGCCAACCGCCCGATGGTCCACCATCCCCCGCTCTGCGGGACCCTGGCGTCCCGCCAACGACTCGATGGTCCACCGAGAGGGCGGTTCACGCAGGGATCAGGCGTCACGCGTTCGAGGCCGTGCCCCTTGACTTTCGTGAATGTAGGCGCCTACACTCGACCGATGCGACGGGTGCCACTGCCGACCCGCACCAGGTTCACGCCCACACGTGGAGGCCGACATGCGCTGGGTCCTCGAGAGAGGCGTATTCGCGAGCGGCTTCGACCTCGGCGACGCCGCGCGGGCCGCCGTCACGAGCGCGCGGACCGGCGCCCCACCACCACCGGCGGGCTAGAGAAACCCAGATCCGAACCGCACTAAATCTCGCACAGCCCCGTCACCAGGTTGCACGTCTGGTCGTCCGGGCAGTCCGACGGGTCGTCACACGGGACGAAGCCGTCCACCCGGATCGAGAGCTCCTGCGGCGCGTTCACGACGAGCTCCGCGCAGCCCCCGTCGCCCACCGGCGCCGAGTCGACGGTCCGCCGGTGCACCACCCCGTTCGGGAACCCCGTGACGCCGAGATCGATGAGCTGCGTCACGAGCTCCGCCGGCACGTCGAGCTCGCCATCGTCGGCGGTCACGCACGCGATCTGCACGGGCGTCACGCCGTGCTGGTCGACGGTGATGCGCGCGTAGAGCTCGCTGCGGACCGGCCCGGCGGGCGCGGTCCAGCGGATCGCGATCGGCGTGTCGCGCTGCAGGATCATGTCGCCCTCCGGGATCACGAGGGGCTCCACGCCCACGCCGTGCAGCTCGAGCGGCGCGTAGAGCCCGCCCGTCGTCGTCAGGGTGATGACGGAGCCGGCCTCGAACGCCGGGAACGGGAGCGAAGTATTGAAGTACTTGAACCCGGGCTCCACCGGCTCCATCACGACCGGCACGAGCAGGCCGGTCATCGTGGCGGTGCCGAGCTCCTGCGTCGTCGGGTACGGGATGCAGGTCCCGTCGAAGTCGCAGGTCTGATCCGGGTTGCAGGCGGGGTCGCAGAACAGGTTCTCTCGGCGGAGGAGCTGGCAATCCTCCGCGGAGCCGAGCGCCGTCAGCACCGTGATCGGCACGACGCCGTCCGAGACCATGCCGCTGACGGTCGCGTAGGAGTCGCGTCCGGACGAGGAAGTCAGCTCGAAGCCGCCCCACCGCGTGTCGAGCGGGCAGCTCCCGGCGAGCGGGACCGTCGCGGGATCGAGGGTGGTCTCCACTGGAACCGTGTCGGTTTCACCCACCGTATCGGATCCGGTGTCCTTCGGGGTCGCGCCATCGCACGCCCAGAGCGCCGGGAGGAGCAGAACGAACCGCATACTAGTTGCTCCAGCCGGGGTAGGGGCGGGCCTGTTTGATGAAGAGCTTGGGCGTACCCGGCGAGTTCTTGTCGTCGAACTTGAACTCGCAGTCCATGCCGTACCAGCTCCCGTCGTCGGGGCCGTACACCGGCAGGAAGTACGTGTGGATGGCGTCGAGGGCCGTCCCGAGCTGGTTGATCTCCGACGTCGTGAGCACCGTCTCCCCGACGGGGATCAGGTTGCTGTGCTGGATGTAGACGACCGGCTGGCCCGTCGTGTGGTAGTAGTTGAGGAAGGCGTCCGCGACCACGCCGAGCTCGGGCTGCACGACCTCGTTGTCGTCGATCTGCACATTGACGTAGAACGCGGGTTCCAGGCCGGACAGGTCGTACACGTTGTTCGTGATGGCGACGCCGTTCGCCTCCTCGTCCTCGAAGTTCTGCGTGACGAGCAGCGCCATGCCGACCTTCATGTGGTCGATACTGTAGTATTCGCGCTCCTCCCAGGCGCGCGGGCCCCACACGGTCGCCCACGTCGCGCGAATCGCGCCCGCGAGGGAGTCGAGGTCCGTCGGGTCGTCCTCGCGCGGGTCGCCGGTGTGGCTCTGGTAGAGGCCGGCGCCCGTGAAGGTGCCGAGATCCTCGCTGTTCGTCGACGAGCGGAACCGCGTCTTCTCGCCGGGCCAGCGCGCGTCGACCTCTGCCTGCACGAGGGCCATGTCGGCCGGATCGATGACGCCCTCGTTCAGCTCGGCCATGAAGGCGTCGAGGAGGATCGCCCGCTTCTCGGGGTCGGACCAGTCGGAGCGGAGCTGAAGCGCCTCCATCTCGGCCCAGAAGCCGTTCTGCTCCATGAACCGGTCGTACATATACATCGGGATCGCGAAGCCCGGCTGGATCGGGACGGCGTCGCCGATGTCGCGCATCGCGGCGTAGTTCGTCGCCTTCGTCCCGAAGCGGGGGATATTCTCGAGCACCTGCGTCTGCAGGTCGAGGGCGGGGTCGACGATCACGTCGAGGTCCGTCGGCACGGTCACGGACAGGTCCATGTCGGGGATGGTCAGCTCGACGGGCTTGTTGGCCTGCCACCAGACCTCGGCCTCCTCCGCCGTGATCTCGCGGATCTTCCACTCGAACGGGTCGACCGTCAGCTCGACCCACTTGCCCTCGAGCGCGCGGAGCTCGGGGTTCGTCCACGCCTCCGCCAGCCCCATATTCGGCGTGCCGCGATTGACCGAGAGCACGTTGATGTGGGCGAGCGGGGTCTGGAACTCGGCCGTGATGATGCCGGCCGTGATGGCGATGTCGTTCGGGATCGCGTCCAGGACGACGAGCTCACGGTAGTTGAGGTACTCGCCATCGACGGTCAGGGCTTCGTGGAACGTGAGGAGCCCGGTGGTGACGCCGAGGTTCAGCGGCTGGTAGTCGATACCGGCGTAGAGCTCGTCCGTGGTGATGATCGGCACGTCCGCCGGGAGCGAGGCGGCGACGGCCTCCACCGCCTCCGACGTCGGGTGGAAGAGCAGGTCCTCCCCGATGAACGACGAATCGCGGATCGCTCGGAAGGCGGCGGCGATCATGTCGGCGTCCGACGTATCGTACGGCGAGATCTCGTACACCCACTTCGCCGGGCCTTCGTAGTACGAGACGGCGCCCAGCAGGAACCTGCGATCCGGGCTGTAGTACTCGACGCCGTTGAACGCCGCGAGGTCGGGCACGAACGGCAGGCCATCGCCAGAGAGGTAGGCAGACGCGAACTCCCAGTGGATCGGGTACGCGTTGCTGTCCATGAAGTACAGCGCGCCGTCCTGCGACCGGTCCACGATCGTCTTGGTCGAGAGCGCGCCGGGGATGCTGGCGTCCACGGGGCGCGCCGCGAGGGCGTCATAGTCCGCCTGGCAACCCAGCTCCTGGAGGTACTCGGCGGTCGCGCCGTCCGCGAGGACGCACACGTCCGCGGGCTCCAGGACCGGCCCGGTCTCCCCGGGGTCGGTTCGCTGGCAAGCCAGGGCGAGCATCAGGAGCATGGATCCCTCACGGGGGGATTGTAGCGCCAGTCTCGGCGAACTGCGCCCGTGTGTCGTTTTGTTGACGGGACCTTGCCGGGACGCGGGTCCGTGGCCACCGTTGCGCGATCGCGTGGAGCCGCCGTGAAGCTGCTGCACTCGCCGTGGGCGGCCGCGGTGGTGGTGGGCCTCGGGTGGGGCGTGGCGCTGTGGGGGCCGGGCGGGGTGCTCGGGCTCGTCCTCGGCGCGCTGGCGCTCGACCGGGCGATCACCGGGGACCTCCTCGGGGATCTCGGGCGCGGGCTGCTCGCCGGGCTGCTCTGGCAGGGGCTGGCGCTCGGGTGGGTCGGGGCGAGCTGGTCGGCGTTCGGGGCGGACGCGCCGGCGCTCGTGGGGCTCCTGTGGGCCGCGCAGGCGCTCCCGCTGGCCATCGGGTTCGCGATCGCGGGGCGGGGGCGGACGCGGGCGTTCGGCGCGGGCGGCCTCGCGTTCGCGGCGCTGACGGCCTGGATGCCCGTCCCGCTCCTGCCGGTGTACGCGACCACGGAGCT
Source organism: Klebsiella pneumoniae (assembly GCA_945882675.1). Classification (GTDB taxonomy): domain Bacteria; phylum Myxococcota_A; class UBA796; order UBA796; genus CANLGQ01. Next base: position 4,141 of record CAMCWU010000164.1, read on the forward strand.
CGTACCGCTCGCCTGGGGGGCGGTCCTGGTCGGGCGGGCGGGGCTGACGGCGCTGCTCTGGATGTGGCGGGGATCGCCCTGGATCGCGGTGTACGTGGCGCTGGGGGCGGGGTGGGCGCTGGCGGCGCCGCGGGTCGGGTCACCCCTGCGGATCGGCCTGGTGGAGGCCGGGATCGGCGCGCTGGATGGTCGGCGCGCGAGCACCGCCCCGGACCGCGAGGCCCGGCTGCTGGCCGCCGTGCGCGCCCTGCCGCCCGTGGACCTGGTGCTGACGCCGGAGGGCGCGTGGCCGTCGGATCCGGGGGATGCGGGCGGGTCGCGGCGCCGGGCGCTGCGGGCCGCGTGGGCGGGCCTGCCGCCGACGGTCCTGGGCGCAGATCATCCGCCGTGGAACAGCCTGATCGCGCTGGAGGGTGGGGTGGGCGCGCGGTTCGACAAGCACCGGCTGGTGCCGATCGCGGAGCGCGTGTGGGCGGGCGTCGGGCGGGAGCGGTACTCGGCCGGGAGCGGGCCGCGGCGGCTGCAGATCGCCGGGGTGGAGCTCGGGCCGCTCGTCTGCTACGAGGACCTGTTCGCGTCCGACGTGCGGGCCGCCTCGGGGGCCGAGCTGCTGATCGCGCCGTCGAACGACGCGTGGGGCGGCGCGGGCGCGTGGGCGCACTTGGCTGCCGCGCGCTTCGCGGCGGTGGAAGCCGGTCGTTGGCTCGCCCGCCCCACGACGTCCGGGGTCTCCGCCGTGGTGGACCCGACCGGGAGGCTGGTGTGGTCGACGGCCTTCGTGGACCGGGACGCCCACCCCGAGATCGGCGCGATCACCGGCGTGGCGGACGTGCGCCGGGTGCGGTGGACCGCGCCAGGGCCGTGGGCGAACGCTGTCCTACCGTGGCTCGTGGTCCTGGCGCTCAGTTCCCGGTCGCGGGCTGCTGCGTCTTCTGGTTGCCGCGGATGATGATGACGCCAGGCGCCGGCGCCGCGACCGGGGCCGCCCGCTTCTTGGTGACCCGGGCGGTCTCCGCCGCCTTCGGGCCCGCGAGGACTTCGCGCAGCTTGTTGATGTCGACGCCCTGCGTGAGCTGCGACTCGGCGATGTCCTGGTCGTTCCGCAGGTCGAGCGTGATCGAGCCGATGGTCTGGGCGTGCGCGATCTGCTCCGCCTGCTCCGACGTGACGAGCAGCGTGACGGAAGGGGCGGCCGCCCCGCGCTTCTGCTGCGCCTCCTGCTGGCTCTCCTTCTGCATCCGGCTGTTGACGCCGAGGACGAACACGGCCTGCAGCAGCGTCTTGGTCGTCGTGGCGGAGCCCGCCTGGTTCGGGTCGAGCGACGCGATCGTCACGAGGAGATCGACGTAGTTCCCGGGGTTCAGGAAGCCGGCGAGGGCCGCGCCGCCGTCGATGTTCAGCGAGATCGCGCGCATGCCGCGGGGGACGATCGCGTTGAGGCCGATGCCCGCTTCCGGGTCGGCGAGCCGATCGTTGCGGATGAACTCGTTCGCGAGGACGCGCTCGCGCGGGATGCGCCCGACGACGTGCTCGGGCGAGAGGAACACGCCTTCCGCCAGGTAGCGCGGGGCGATCTCGACGGCGTAGAGGTCGTCCTCCGTGATGGTCACGCCCGGGTACATCTCGCGCGCTGCGACGATGACCATGACGGTGTCCTCCGGCCGCTTCGCCTCTTCGATCCGGGCCTGGTAGCCCGTGATCATCTGGAAGAGGACGGCCACGAGCACGACGCCCGTGAGCAGCGAGACGGTCAGGAAGACCAGCGCCCGTACCGGGCTCGCTCCACCCGCATCCCTCGACATGTCGGACCTCCGCGTGAGGAACGATACCGCGATCCGGGCCGCAGGGGAAGGCCTCCGACGCCAGCGCGCTTCAGTTCCCTTCCTCCATGGCGGGGCGACTGTTGTGGTAGCGCTTCGGCCCGACGATGATGAGCGTCTCGTCCTCTCGGGGGCCGGTCGGGGCGGGAGCCACCTTCCTGGGGCTGATCCGGGCCTTCTCGACGAGAGCCGGCCCCATCAGGACGTCCCGCAGCCGGTCGAGGTCGGCGCCGTCGAGCTTCGCCTCGAGCAGATCGACGCCGCTTCGCATGTCGAGCGTGACCAGGCCGAGCGACTGGGCGTGCGCGATCTGCTCCGCCTGATCCGCCGTGACGAGCAACGTCACCGACGGCGCGGCGGACCCGCGCTTCTGCCGCGCCTGATCCACGGTCTCCCGCTGCATCCGGCTGTTCACGCCGAGAACGAACACCGCCTGGACGAGCGTCGTCGTGATCGGGGGCGCCCCCGCGTCGGGGGGCGTCAGCGTCGCGAGGACGTCCACGTAGCTGCCGGGAGCCAGGTGCCCGGCGAGCGCCGCGCCACCGTCGAGGTTGAGCGAGAGCGCCCGCATGCCGCGCGGGATCACCGCGTTCAGCCCGATCCCGTCCTCCGGGTCAGCCAGCCGATCGCTGCGGATGAACTCGTTCGCGAGGACGCGCTCCCGCGGGATGCGCCCGACGACGTGCTCGGGCGAGAGGAACACGCCTTCCGGCAGGTACCGGGGTGCGATCTCGACGGCGTACAGATCGTCCTCCGTGATGGAGACGCCCGGGTACATCTCGCGCGCCGCGACGATGACCATGACCGTGTCCTCGGGCCGCTTCGCCTCTTCGATCCGGATCTGGTAGCTCGTGATCATCTGGAAGAGGACCGCCACCAGCACGACGCCCGTGAGGAGCGAGACCGTGAGGAAGACCAGGGCGCGCACCGGGCTCGTTCCAGCCGCATCCCTCGACATGTCGGACCTCCGCGTGAGGAACGCTACCGCGATCCGGGCCGCAGGGGAAGGGCTGGGGCCGATCCGATCGACGCTACATGCCGCCCTGCGCGACCGTCAGGCGCACGCTGCCGCGGGCCTGGGCCCGCGCGATCTCCTCGGCCTGGTCGGGGGTGACGATGAGCGTGACGCTGGGACCGGGCTCGGCGCGGCCCGCGTACACCGGGTGCGTGCCGAGGACGCGGAGATCCTCCAGCACCGTGCCCGCTGTGCCGTCGGCCAGGGTGCCGTGGACGTCCACGATCCATCCGTGGCTCAGCTCGGCCGCGATCCGCGGGGCGTCGCGCATCGAGAGTGAGATCGCGCGCATGCCGGCGGGAACGTAGGCGTTGAACCCGATGCCGGCCTCGAGGTCCGCGAGCCGCTCCACGCGGACCATCTCGTGCGCGAGGATCCGCTCGTGCGGCACCCGCCCGACGAGCGAGCGCGGCTCGAGGAAGACGCCCGGCGGCGCCAGGTCCGGCGCGATCTCGACGGCATACAGGTCGTACTTCGTGATCTTCACGCCCGGGCTCAGGTCGCGCGCGGCGGCCATCGCCCAGGCGCGCTCCGGCGCCGAGCCGTCGCCAGCGCCGGCCACCGCGACGGTGACGACGAGGACGGTCACGGCGGCGGCCACGCGCTCACGGATCGTCCAGGTCGCTCGCATGCACACCTCGTGGAGATCGTAGCATGTGGGCGGACGTTCCGGGGAGGTTCGCGCACCAGCCCCCGACGAACGTCCGCGGGGGCGGTCCCGATCGCGCGGAGGGTTGGCCCTGGCCGTCCGGGCAGCAGCTACCGCCGTCTTCCGCAGCAGTGGGGGGCTGCACCCGGTCCACGATGCCGAGGCGCCGGTCCGCGCGCACGCGGCAGCCCCGCGCCACCTCCCCGCCCCCCGCGAGGGGGCACCCCAACCGGCGAACGCCGCATGACGTTCGTCTACACGCGTAGACTGACGTCGCGGCAGCGCGTGAGCGGCGCGGTGCGGGGCGGAACCAGCTTTCGACCCCACTCCGCCGGGCGGAGTGCCAGCGAAAGGTGCGGAGGGGTCGGCGGAGTGCCTGCGAAAGGTGGTTTTTCGGCCCCGCGGCCCACCAGGCGATCAAGCGAACGCCGAGAATCCTCCTCCTTCGCGCCGGGCTCGGCTCGAAAAGCACCTTTCGAGCCGACTCCGACCGGTGTCTCCCACCTTTGGACCCCACTCCGCCGTGCGGAGTCCCCACGAAAGGTGTCGAGCGACGTGGCCCGGGTCCCGCCGTCGTGGGCGGGGGACGCGTCCCTTGCGGGGCCGCATGTGCCGGGATGGTTGACCATCGGCGGAGATGGGTGCGTTCCAAGTCGATCCGTACCCCGCCCGCTTCACGAACGAGAGCGAGAACGACAACCCACGGGAACGCGATCGGTTGAACCTGGCTTCGAGCTGCGCACTTCGCCGATTCACGCGGGTTGACGGTGGAAGCACCGTTCAGGGCGCGGGGCGCGGGGCGCGACGGCACGACCCGGACGCAGGACCTGGCGGGCCCCGCCAGCGTCCCGCTTCTGGCTCGATGGTCAACCATCCCCCGGGAAGCGGCACGCCGGTGTTCCGCTTCTGCCTCGATGGTAGACCATCCCCCGAGATGCGGAACACCGGTGCCCCGCTTCTGCCTCGATGGTTGCCCATCGAGGGGGATGCGGGACA
>CAMCWU010000165.1 GCA_945882675.1 Klebsiella pneumoniae
TTCTGCCCCCGCCGACCCGCAGAACCCCCACCCTGCGCCCGCACCCCCCGAGTTCTGCCACGTGCGCGCCTCTCCCCTTGGGTCCGCGCGCTCCCTTCGGCCCGAGGCGGGCCGAGCATCCGTGCTGAGTCGTCGCAAAGGCTCGCCCCTTCCGGGCTTCGCCCTGCTCCTTGTCGCACGGAGCCCGGGAGCGCGCGGACCGGCGCCCGGCCACCCCACGGCCTTGCTCACCCCCCATAAACCAGCTACGAACTCGGTGTGCACGTCCCGACCCCGAAAGCCCGCGCGCTGATCGCACTCGCGCTCACGGTCCTCGCGTGCGCCGGGGGCGGCGTGGATCGGGTCGGGTCGTTGATCGCGGAGCGCGCCGAGGGTGTCGAGCGCGGCACGCTCATGATCGCGAGCGAGCGCCTCACCGACGACGAGCTGGCCCGGATCCTCGCACATCCCGAGATGGCGGACCTGGCGGACATCGCGCTGCACCACAACGCGCTCACGGCCGCCGCGATCCCGGCGCTCGTGGCGTCACCGCGGATCGCGGGCGTGCAACGCCTGGACCTCTCGTACAACCCGCTCGGGGACGCCGGCGTGACGGCCCTGGCGGCGTCTCCGGTGCTCGCGCGGCTCACGGCGCTCTCGGTCGCCGGAGCCGGGGCGACGGAAGCTGGGATCCGCGCGCTCGCCGCGTCCCCGCACGCCGCGCGGATCGCCGAGCTGGACGTCGGGTACCAGGTGGTGGGGGCGGCCGCCGCGGACCTGGTGCAGCCGCGCACCGTCCTCCGCTTGCGAGAAGCCGGCGTCGATGGCCCCACCGCCGCCAGGCTGCTGAACCGCGCGCACGTCGCGACGATCGAGCTGTCCGGCAACCCGATCGGCTCCGTGAGCGGCCGCCTCGCGACCGAGATCACGACGATCGACCTGTCCGGCTGCGAGATCACCCGGTTCGACGCCGCGGGTCCCGGCCTGCGCGCGCTCGACCTCGACCGGAACCCTCTTGGCGAGGCCGGCATCCGCGCGATCGCGGCCGCCCCGTGGCTCGCCGACCTCCAGTACCTGTCCGTCATGGGAACGGACGCCTCTCCCGCGGCCCGGCAGGCCCTGCGGGACGCGTGGGGCGAAAGACCGGGATTGACGGCCGAGCGCTGAGCGGGCAAGTTGGATCCGGGGAGCTCCTCCTCCCCCCACGGAGCCCACCATGCCGTCACGCGAGCGCAGCCCGCAGAGCTCCACCGAGCAAGCGACCACCCCGCCGGTTCAACAGCTCGACACGGGGCTCATGGGCGCCGGGGGCGGAGGAAACCAGGCAGTCCTCGACCAGATCGGCGGGGACACCCAGACGTGGGAGGAGAGCGGCAACCTCATCGGCACGCCGCCGGTGCGGTCGCGCACGTCGCCGCCGAATATCGGCATCGTGGAAGATCAGGCGGTCTACGCCCAGCGTCGCGGCGCCGCCCAGGCCACGCTCGCGAGCCAGCAGGCGCGCGCGGACTCCATGCTCGACGCGGACGGCAACGTCCTCGACCACCGGTTCTGGTTCGCGCAGGTCTACAAGTTCGTGACGGAGGGCGAGCTGCAGGAAGCCGCCGCCGGCACCTTCTTCTACCCGTCGTACGTCATGCAGAGCGTCCGCTACTTCGACCAGATCTACGCGGACAACATCGAAGCCGCCAACGCGGGCGGCACGGTGGAGGACCATTGGCGCCAGGCCTTCGAGGTCGCCGCCGAGTCGCAGGACATCACGGGGGAGGAGGTCGCCGGGTGGGCGGCCGGCGTCGGCGTCGGCGGCATCGCGCCGGGGCCCGTCGGCGCGATCGCCGGGTTGATCGCCGGGGACGCGATGGCGGAGATGTACCTCGCCATCACGAACCTCGTCGTCTCGATGAAGGCGCACATCCGCTACGATCTCCCGCGCGCGGAAGCGTGGGTGTTCAACAGCTTCTACTCCGGCATGGAGAACGCGCAGCTCGGGAACTTCCAGGCGGACTTCCAGTCCATGGGCGGCATCTTCGACCGCGCGGGCGCGCGCATGAACCCGATCATCGCGCAGAAGACCGGCGTACCCGTCACGCTCATGCCGCGGATGATGCAGGATCTCTCCATGGATCTGTGGTTCGATGCCGATATGGCGAGCGAGCGCGCGGACACCTGGCAGCGGGCGGAGGGCCTCGTCGCGAACGGCAGCGCCGGCAACGGACCCTACACGGAGGGCCCCGGCGGCGCGCTCCAGGGCGACACCACCGCCGGCGACAACATGGGCGCGCTCGACACGCTGGGAGGCGACCTTCGCCCGAGCATGGACGCGAGCGCCGCCGGCTACGATGACGACGCCGCGCGCGACGCCGTCTCCGCGGATGGCCAGACGGGCCTCGCCGCCCGCACCACGTCCGACCGCATGCGCATGCTCCGCGGCCTGCTCTCGGGCGCCACGTTCGACGACGACGAGGCGAGCATCCTCGACATCCTCCGCGCGTCCCGCACCGCCGGCGACCACGTGACCGTCATCGACGGCGCGAGCGCATGGGACATCGCCTACGCCACCGACGGCGAGGAGTTCAGCTCCCTCCGGGCCTTCTTCCGCGCGTCCTATTACGGCTCCACGTCCTTCTCGACCGCCATCACGCTCGTCCAGCGCTGCCTCGACGGCGAGACCGCCGAGTGGGCGGAGCAGATGGTCGCCGACCTCGTGTGCGAGCGCTCGGACGGCCGCGACCTCATCACACAGCTCGGCGTCCGCTACGCGGGCGGCGGCATCAAGGAGGGCTTGAACAAGCTCGAGTGGCAGCTCGACGGCGAGGACCAGGATCGCGTAGAGGCGAAGTTCGGCTCCAGCGGCACTTTGTGGTAGGTCCGAGTGGCCGGGGCGTGGCCGGGCGCCGGTCCGCGCGCTCCCCGGGCTCCCCGTAAAAGGGTAGTACGAAGCCCGGGACGGGCGAGCCTCTGCGACGACTCAGCACGGATGCTCGGCCCGCCGCGGGCCGAAGGGAGCGCGCGGACCCAAGGGAAGCCGCGCGCCCGCGGGGGGGTCCCGCCAAAGCCACGATGGTCCACCATCCCCCGCTCCGCGGGACCGTGGGGTCCCGCCAACGTCGGGATGGTCCACCATCCACCGCTCCGCGGGACCGTGGGGTCCCGCCAACGTCGGGATGGTCCACCATCCCCCGCTCCGCGGGACCGTGGGGTCCCGCCAACGTCGGGATGGTCCACCATCCCACGCTCCGCGGGACCATGGGGCCCTGCACGAGGGGAGCAACGAACGCGAGAGATCAAGGCGCTGCCGGGATCCCGAGGGCCTCCATGTCGTCCTGCAGCGCCTTCAGCTCGTCCTGCATCGCCTGCATGACCTCGGCCCCGAGCCGCTGACGCTCCGCCACGCTGCCAGCGTCGTCGAGGCCCTCGAGCGCCGCGATCTTCGCCATCAGCTCGTTCCGGTGCGTGATCCGGGCCTCCACCTGCGCGCGCCAGGCCGCCATGCGCTCCTTGTGCGCGACGAGCTCGTCGATCAGCCGGTCCCCTGCGTCCCCGAGGTCGCGTCGCGAGAGATCCTGGAGGACCGCCAGCTCCTCGGCGTCGGTGCGCTCCGGGAGCTGGATCGGCCAGGGTTCGGAACGGGCCCCGGCGCTGACGCGCGGCTCCTCGCCCAGTTCGCGGCATTGCAGGGCGACGACCACGTCCCGCGTCTCGTCCGCCGCGAGCGCCGGGACCCGCGCCTGCCCGGCGCACACCCCCCCGCCGTCGTGGGGCACCTGGCCCCGGACGACGCATTCGTGTCTGGCCTTCGCCTCGTCGAGCACGGCGAGCCCCGCAGCGTCCGACTCGCCGGAGGCCCCGCACCCGCTCACGCGCGCCCCCGGGACCGGCCGATCGGCGGCGTCGACCACGCGCACGCGGAGCTCCGCGTGCTCGATCTGCTCGACGTGGCACGGGACCACCCCGCCCGGCTCCGTCGCGCTCCACGACACCACGAACAGGGTCTCGAAGCCGGTCCGCAGCGGCGCAGCGGGATCTTCGTACCGGCGCTCGACACCGTGCTCGCCGCTCAGCGCGGTCTCCACGTTCGTGTACCAGCCGCCCTCGATCTTCTGGTGGAACTCGCCGACGAGACCGTCCGTGTCCCATTCCGTGCCGACCCAGCACTTCACGGCGACGTACCCGAGGGCCCCTGCTATCGCCGCGTGCCCCGCGAGATACGCCGGAGGAGGCGCGTCAGGGGGCGCTACCGCCGCGGGTGGAGGTCGCACGGCGCGTGGCGCCGCCGCGACGGGCGCAACCGCCATCGGCTCCGGGGCCACGGGCGTCGGCCGGATCGCGAGCAGGCCCGCGACGAGCGCGAGCGCCACGAGCACCACGAGCACGACCGCGGCGCGCTTCCACATGGGAGCTACAACCCCGCGCGCTTCCGACCCTCACGGATCAGGTCGGCCACCGTATCCGGCAGCGTCCGCTGCTCCGCCGCGGTCTGGATCGCCGTCGGGATCGAGCCGCCGGGGTCCGTGCACACCATGTACTGGACCGCCGAACCACCGGAGCCGTCGGCCTTGAACCGCCACTCCCCGATGTTCACCGTGGGCTCCACGGCGTCCGGGTAGGCGGCCTTGACCTCCGCGTACTTCGCGGTGTGGGCGCCGCCGCCGTCGAGCATATCCCACTTCTCCCAGGCGTCGTTCGGGTCGGAGTTGACGGTCGAGCGGACGAACCAGAACCGGTCCGCCGACATGGTCCAGCCCGGGACGTCCAGGTACTGCCAGTAGTCGAGCGTGTTCCCCGACTTTCCGAGCAGCTCCGACTTCGTCAGGCCCGCCGTGGACCAGCGGATGGCCGACGGGACGTCCGTCGCGACCGTGAGCAGCGTGGACGGCGGGACCGGCGTGCTGGCCGTGCCGCGCACGCAGCCCATCCCGGCGATCGTGGCGCTGTACACGGTGACCGTGCCGGTGTCGGTGTTCCGGTCCGAGACCTTGGACCACGACGCGGCCTCGATCTGGGCGTGGGTCGGCTTGGCGAACGCGAGCGCGGTGAGCGCGAGCAGGATCATGGTTCCCTCCGGCTGGTCAGACCCGCGAGACCGTCCCGACCGAGCGCCGTGATGCGATTGTAGTGCGCTTCGGTCACGGGGTGCAGCGACAGGCGGCTGCCCTTGCGGGTCACCTCGAGCCCTTCGAGCGCCGGATCGTCGCGGAGGACGCCGATCGGGACGAAGTGCGCGAACTTCTCCACGAAGCGCAGCTCGACCGAGCTCCAGCGCGGATCCTCGGGCTTGGCGCCGGCGTCGAAGTACGGGTTGGTCGCGTCGAACTGGGTCGGATCCGCGAAGGCCTCCTTGCGAACGACCGCGATGCCCGCGACGCCCGGCGGCTCCGCGTTGCTGTGGTAGAAGAGCACGCGATCGCCGACTCTCATGTCGCGCAGGTGGTTGCGCGCCATGTAGTTGCGGATGCCCTCCCACCCGGTCGCGCCGTCGCGCGCGAGGTCGTCGATCGAGTAGAGTTCGGGTTCGGACTTCGCGAGCCAGGTCGCCACGGTGACTCCGTCGGGGCGGGCTCCCTAGCCCGGGCAGGCGGCCGTGTCGTCGTCGGGGTACGCTTCAGGCGGAGGTTGGCGATGGCCGACGAGATCTCGATGCCCGCGGACGCGATGACGCGGGCGGTGGCGACCCGCTGGGAGCTCGCCGCCGTGGAGATCCACAGCGCGCTCCAGCAGAAGCTGGCGGTGGCGTTCACGGGCTCGGCGTCGTCCGGAAAAGACTCGGCGATCCGGGCGTTGTTCGGGATCGACTTCGGGCAGATCGACCCGATCCCGGGGTCGACCGAGCATGTCCGCGTGGCCCCGGTGGACGCCGAGGGCAACGTCTTCGTCGTCAACACGCCGGGCTTCGGCGACGTGCGGAAGGAGGTCGATCAGCGCGCCCGGGAGATCCTCGAACAGATCGATCTCGTCGTCTACGTGCTGAACTGCGACGGCGGCGCCACGATCGACGAGCGGCGGGACCTCGACCAGATCCGGGCGCTCGGGCGGCCGACGCTGGTGTGCCTGAACAAGATCGATCTCATCCGCCCGCACCAGCGCGAGATGTTCGTGGACGCCACGCTCCGCCAGCTCGGCACGGACCCCAAGGACGCGGTCGTAACGGCCTTCGACCCGATCCCGGCGCTGTCGGACGAGCCCGTCGGCGTCGACGAGGTGATCACCTGGATCCACGGCCACCTGGAGGCGAACGGGAAGGCCCTGTTGTTCGCCAAGAGCCTGCGGAACAAGGCCGCGGCGTGCGACGCCATCATCGCGAGCGCAGCGAAGCGGGCGGCGATCGCCGGAGCGATCCCGCTGCCGGGCGCGGACATGACGGCGCTGACGGCCGTCCAGGTGAAGCTCATCTCGGATATCGCGGCGGTGTTCGGGCGGAAGCTCGAGAAGGACATCGTCATGTTCATCCTGGCGGAGGTCCTGGCGGGCTCGAGCAAGGGCTTCGTGCGCTGGGCGTTGGAGGCCGCCAAGGGCGCGGGCTGGATCCCGGGCGGGCAGATCGTGACGGTCGCGACGAGCGCGCTCGGGGCGTCCATCGCGGCGGGGACGACCTACGGCGTCGGCAAGGCGGCCGTGGCGTTCATGCACCGCGGCGGCAAGATGACGGGACCCCAGCTGCGCGAGGTCTTCGACGCGGAGGCCGAGCGCTTTCAGCACGTCCCCGTGGAGCGCGACGGCCGGTGAGCCGTGGGAGCGACTGGACCAGAGCCCCAGAGCCCGCGGTGACCTGGAGCCCCCCAACTCCCTTCCCTCCGCCCTTCGCATCCGGTATGGTGAGGGTCCGGAGCGTTCATGCAGATCCTCGAGCGTCGCACCTACGTCGGCCCCAACTTGTACGCTTTGTTCCCCGTGATCCGGCTGACGCTCGACCTCGGCCCGCTCGAGGACTGGCCGTCCGCGAAGATCCCGGGCTTCGTGGAGGGCCTGCTGTCGCTGGTGCCGACGCTCGCGGAGCACACGTGCAGCCCCGGCTACCGCGGCGGGTTCGTGGAGCGGCTGACGAAAGGCGGTGAGGGAACGTGGCTCGGGCATGTCCTCGAGCACGTGGCGATCGAGCTGCAGTCGCTCGCGGGCTTCCAGGTGACCTTCGGCAAGACGCGCGGAACCGGCGAGCACGGCCAGTACTTCGTGGTCTACCAGTACACTGACCCATGGGTCGGCAAGGCGGCGGGCGAGCTCGCCATGCGGCTGCTGCACAGCTTGATGCCGGAGGAGCTGCGGCCCGGCGTCCCGAACGACCCCACCTTCGACTTCAAGGCGGAGCTCGAGGAGCTGATCCTCGAAGCGGCGCACCGCGCGTTCGGCCCGTCCACCGGCAGCCTCGTGAAAGCGGCGGAGGAGCGGGATGTCCCGTGGATCCGCATCGGGGAGGGCAGCAGCCTCGTCCAGTTCGGGCACGGCAAGCACCAGCGCCGGATCCAGGCCACGATCACGAGCGAGACGAAGCACATCGGCGTCGACATCGCGGGCGACAAGGAGCTCACGAACCAGCTGCTCGGCGACCTCGGCCTGCCGGTGCCGAAGCAGTTCCGCGTCCGCACGCTGGAAGGCGCGCTCGAAGCCCTTGAATCCATCGCCGGACCCGTGGTCCTCAAGCCGCTGGACGGCAACCACGGGCGGGGCGTGTCGATCGGCCTGACGACCCCCGACCAGATCGTCACGGCGTTCCAGGTAGCCCGGGAGCACGGGAGCAGCGTCCTCGTAGAGCAGATGCTCCCGGGCGAAGACTACCGGCTGCTGGTCGTCAACGGCGAGCTCGTCGCGGCGGCGCGGCGCGTGCCGGGGCACGTGGTGGGGGACGGCGTGCTCACCATCCGCCAGCTCGTGGATCGCGTGAACCAGGATCCGCGGCGGGGAATCGGCCACGAGAAGGTGCTGACGCGCCTCGAGCTCGACCACCAGGCCACGCGGCTCATCGCGCGGGCGGGGCTCACGCCGGACGCCGTGATCGAGTCGGGTCGCGTGCTGTTCCTGCGGGACACGGGGAACCTCTCGACGGGCGGCACGTCGATCGACGTCACGGATCTCGTCCACCCGGACAACCGGGAGATGGCGGTTCGAGCGGCCTTGTCCATCGGACTCGACGTGTGCGGCGTCGACTTCCTCACGCCCGACATCACCCGGAGCTACAAGGCGGTCGGCGGCGGCATCTGCGAGGTCAACGCGGCCCCCGGCTTCCGCATGCACGTCGCGCCGTCGGAGGGGAAGGCGCGGGACGTGGCGGGCGCCGTCATCGACATGCTGTTCCCGGAGGGCGCGCCCACGCGCATCCCGATCGCCGCGATCACGGGTACGAACGGCAAGACCACGACCACGCGCATGCTCGCGCACATGCACAAGATGGCGGGCGCCGTCGTCGGCATGACCACCACGGACGGCGTGTACATCGACGGCCGGCGCACGGTGGAGGGCGACATGACCGGCCCGATCAGCGCGCAGATGGTGCTGCGGGATCCCAAGGTGTCGGTCGCGATCCTCGAGACTGCGCGCGGCGGGTTGTTGCGCTCGGGGCTCGGCTATCGCAAGCCGAACGTCGCGTGCTGTCTCAAT
>CAMCWU010000166.1 GCA_945882675.1 Klebsiella pneumoniae
CGTTAGGGCGTGCGGCCCGTCCGCGTCAACCCTGCTCGCGCAGCCCGTACTCCTTCATCTTGGTCTGCAAGGACTTGCGCGAGATCCCGAGGCGTCGGGCTGCCCGCGTGACGTTGTGATCCTCGACCTCCAGCACGGCGAGGATCCGCGCGCGCTCGAGCTTGGCGGTGTGGACCCGCACGTACTCCTTGAGATCCAGGCCATCGAGGTCCGAGTCCGGCGCGAGTCCACCGCCGCGGCGCAGCCCCGGCAGATCGAGCAGCGAGATCGTGTCGCCGTCCGCCAGGAGAACGGAGCGCTCCATCAGGTTCTCGAGCTCCCGGACGTTGCCGGGCCACGGGTGCTCGAGGAGCGCGGCGAGCGCCTCCGGGTCCACGCGCAGCACGGATTTACCGAGGCGCCGGTTGAACTTTCGCAGGAAGTGCTCGACCAGGACCGGCAGATCCTCCTTGCGCTCGCGGAGCGGGGGGAGGTGGATCGGGATGACGTTGAGGCGGTAGAACAGGTCCTGACGGAACCGCCCCTCCTCTGCCGCCCGCTGGAGATCGACGTTGGTGGCCGCGATGACGCGGACGTCGATCGGCACGACCTTGATGCCACCGACGCGATCGATCTGGCGCTCCTGCAGCGCGCGCAGGAGCTTGACCTGGACGCTCAGCGGGAGCTCCCCGACTTCGTCGAGGAAGAGCGTACCGCCGTTCGCGAGCTCGAACCGGCCCGGCTTGCTGGTGACGGCGCCCGTGAACGCGCCGCGCTCGTAGCCGAACAGCTCGGCCTCGAACAGGGTCTCCGGGATGGCGCCGCAGTTGATCTGGACGAACGGCTCGTTCCGCCGATCGCTGCCGTCGTGGAGCGCGCGCGCCACGAGCTCCTTGCCTGTGCCGGACTCGCCCGTGATCAGCACGGTAGTCGGCGAGGGAGCTACCTTATCGATGAGACGGCTCACGTCCCGCATGGCCGGCGTGTTGCCGATCCAGTCGATGCCACCCGCGTTCCCGGCGCGGTTCAGCTCCGGCTGCAGGCGCCCGCCGCTCCGCTCCTCCGCGGCGAGGGCCTTCTGGATCGCGGTGAACAGCTCGTCGCGGTCGAACGGCTTCGTGACGTAGTCGAACGCGCCGCGCTTGATGGCCTCTACCGCCGTGTCCACGGTGCCGTGGGCCGTGATGAGGATCACCGGGAGGCCCGGGTACTGCTCGCGGACCCAGCCGAGGAGCTCCATCCCGTCCATGCCGGGCATGCGCAGATCGGTGACGACGAGGTGGAACGACTCCACCTCCAGCCGCGCGACGGCGGCCAGCCCGTCCTCCGCGACGTCCACGTCGTAGCCGAACTTCTTGAGGTGCGCGGCGAGCACCTTGCGGATCGACGGCTCGTCGTCCACGATGAGGATGCGCTTCACCTCGGCCCCCCGGATCGCCCCCTCCTACACCCCGCGCGCGCCGTGGGGAAGGGGAATCGTGGAAGCCGCGGCGGGATGGTGTGTTAAACGAGGGCTGAATGCCCGTCCGGGACGCGCGTCTCTCGGATGCAACGTGGAGGAACCGTGAGCGTCCTGACCCGCCTGATGTCCGCCGTGCTGATGAGCTTCGCGCTCGCCTCCACCGTGGTCCCGACCTCTGCATACGCCGCCGACAAGGCCGCGGACTTCACGCTGCGCGACATCAACGGGAAGGAAGTCCACCTCTCCGACTACGCGGGCAAGGTCGTGATCCTGTCGTTCTGGGCGACCTGGTGCGGCCCCTGCAAGGAGGAGATGCCGCACCTGCAGAAAATGTACGAGGCGAAGGCGGACGCCGGCCTGGTGGTCCTCTCGGTGTCCACGGACGACGCCCGATCGGCCAGCAAGGTCAAGCCGTACATCATGAGCATGAAGTACACGTTCCCGGTCCTGCTCGACCGCGAGGCCACCCTCATCGGCGGCTATAACCCGAGCAAGACGCTGCCTTTCACCGTGATCATCGACCGGGCGGGCAACGTCTCCCGCGTGGCGTCCGGCTACAACCCCGGTGACGAAGTCACGCTCGCCAAGGAGATCGACGCCCTGCTCGCCGCGAAGTAAGCGGGGCGCGGGGAGGTTGGTTGATTCTCTGGCTGGTCGCGTCCGCGCTCGCGCAAGAGCCCGAGGTCGGCCCGGTGTCGGAGGGCGGCACGCCGACTCCGTCCACGGGTGTGGTCGCTCCGCCGGATGACGGCGTTGGATCAAGCTTCTCGTTCAACGAGGACTTCGAGATCCGGTACTGGAAGGTCACCGAGCGCCTGCCCGGGTTCGAGGACCGGCAGGTCCTGAACTACGTCGAGCAGGTCAACCGGATCGTCGGCACGGTCAGCTCCGGCAAGTGGGGCTTCAACGTCCAGGTGGACGAGGTCGCGCTCTTCGCGAACCGGTACTACCTCGACGACGTGCTGTACGTGGAGCGCGAGCTGGTCGCGCCCGACACGACGAACGTGATGCCGGGAGAGTCCTACGCGAACGTCGAGAAGATCCGGCTCAAGTACGAGACGCCGGACCTCAACCTGGCGCTCGGCGACAGCTACGCGGCGTTCGGGCGCGGGGCCGCGTTGAACCTGAACCGCAACGTCGACATCGACATCGACTCGTCGATCCAGGGCGCGAAGGCGATCGGGCACGTCGGGCGGTTCGATCTTGTCGGCGTGGTCGGCCAGCTCAACCGCCAGCAGGTGTTCCAGGACAACCCGAACGCGGCGGCCACCGAGCCCATCCAGGACGACCGCCGGCACGCGGTCGCAGGCGTCCGGGCGGAGGGCTACGGGTTCGGCCCCGCGAACATCGGCGCCCATGCGGTCTACTACAAGTTCACGCCGGAGCGCGGCCTCGTAGAGGGCTTCGAGCAGATCGCCGAGCCCACGCCCACTACGGCGGTCGCCGGCGCCACGTTGGAGCTGGTCGGAATCGGCGGGATCGACTGGTTCGCCGAGGGGAACTTCTTCTCGTTCTCCGACGACATGCCCCAGCCGCTGCCCTCCGCGGACGTGGACGACCCGGGCTACACGGCCTACGTCTCGGCGAGCGGGTACCCTGGCGCGTTCGTCGTCCTGGTGGAGGGAAAGCGGTATTACCAGGGCGATCGCGTGAACTCTTTCCTCGGCGCCGCCGAGCGGTACGAGGTCGCGATCGCCCCGACGCTCGAGTACGAGCGCGCGATCACCGAGGACAGCGCTGCCGCCCTGAACTCGAACGACATCTGGGGCGGGCGCGTCCAGGTCGACTGGGTCGCAATCCCGGGCAAGCTGACGCCCTACGCGGCGCTGGCCGTATTCCGCGATCGCGACCTCAGCGCGATCCAGTTCTCGGAGGTGCCGGAGACCGGCTACCATCCGATGGTCGGGGTCCAGTACCTGGGCGGGCACACGACCGTCATCGCGAACGCCGGCTACCGCACGGAGGATCGCGACGGGAGGGACCCGGAGAACGCCGATCGCCAGCTCCACGGCGACTCGACCATCCAGTTCCCGGTCGGGCCCCTGATCGGGGACGTCGCCATCGGGTCCGAGTGGTTCCGCTGGGGGATCAACGAGCGGCAGCAGACCGACTACGTGGAGGCCGAGACGAGCTGGTCGCTGACCTGGAAGTCGCGTGGGACCCTCACCTGGTACAACGACTTCTCGAACAACCCGATCATCGACTCCGAGGGGAACCTGAGCGAGCGCGTGTACGGCGCCGTGGAGGTCCAGGTCAAGCCGACGCCCGCGTTCACGCTCAAGGCGTTCTACGGCGCGTACAAGGCGGGCATCCGGTGCTCGGGCGGCCAGTGTCGCCAGCTCCCGGGGTTCGAAGGGGCGCGCATGTCGGCGGTCGCCACGTTCTGAGTTATCCTCCGGGGCGGAAGTCCAGGGGGGACCATGCGCACGGCCGACCAGTGGTTCGAGATCTACGGCGAGAGCCACCGGAACGCCACGAACAAGGCGATCCACTGGATCTGCATCCCGTTGATCGTCCTGTCCACGCTGGGGATCCTCCAGGCGATCCCGGTGCCGGGCGCCACGCCGTACCTCCACTTGGGGACGGTGGTGTCGGTCGTGGCGCTGGTGTTCTACGCGCGGCTCTCGCCCACGATCTTCGCGGGGATGGCCGCGGTGTCGGCGACGTGCCTCGCGATCAACGGCGCGATCGCGCTGTCGGGCGGCTCGATCGGCTGGATCAGCGCCGGGATCTTCGCCGTCGCGTGGGCCGCCCAGTTCGTCGGCCACAAGATCGAGGGGAAGAAGCCTTCGTTCTTCCAGGATCTGCAGTTCCTGCTCATCGGGCCGGCCTGGCTGCTCCAGTTCGCCTTTCGGAAGGTGGGAATCCCGGTGACCACCGCCTGATCGGCGAGGGTACTCTGCCCCGTGCCAGCGCGGGTACTCTGCCCCGTGCTAGCGCGGGTACTCTGCCCCGTGCTAGCGCGGGTACTCTGTAGCCGGAAGCGCGGCCATCAGCTCCGCGGAGGGGGCGGGGAGGGGCGCGCGGCAGCCCATGCCCAGCGCGGTCTTCAGCGCCCGCAGGCCGCCGGCGGCGCGCACGCGGTTCACGCGCTCCACCACGGCCTCGTCGAGCTGGTCTTCTCCCCGGAGCAGGCGCAGGACGAGATCGGGCCACGCGTTCGCGAGTGACGATATCACCCCAGCCAGCTGCTGGATCCGCCGGGTCCCCGAGAGCATGCGGTCGCCCCCCGCGAACACCGCGCCCGGATCCTGCCGCGAGAGCCGCTGGACCTTGAAGGCGTCCCCCGAGCCGTCCTTGATCCCCGCCAGCACCCCTTCCGCGCGGAGCTTCAGGTAGCGCTCGGGCGACAGCGTGCTCGGGATCAGCTCCGGGTCGTGCCAGGCGAGGATCGGCAGGCGCGAGGTCTCGTGGACCGAGCGGTACCATGCGTCGATCGCGTCGTCCGGGAGGCGATAGTACAGCGGCGGAGGTAGCAGGACCCCGGTGGCACCCTGCTCGCGCGCGGCGTCCGTCAGGTACTTCGTGGTCTGCGGGCTCGGATCCCAGGTGCACGGGTAGATCGTCTTGCCGGGGCAGGCGTCGAGGATGGTCCGGTGCACGGCCTCCCGCTCGCGGTCCGTCAGGTACGGGAGCTCACCCGCGGATCCGGTAGGAACGAAGCCGTCTACCCCGAGCGCGGCCAGCCAGAGCACGTGCGCGCGGAGCCGCGGGAGATCCACCCGCCCGCGGGCGTCGAAGGGCGTGAGGGTCGCGACCAGGAACAGCACGGAAGGTTCTCCGCCCGCGAAGTGTCGGTGTCGCGAAGGCGCGTTGCACGCGCGCTCGCGCCCACCTAGATTGCGTCGGGTCAGCACCCGACCACGCGCCTCTAAGCCGCAGGGGACCAGTATGTCCACTTCCCGCCCGGTGGGATCCTCCACCGGAACCCTCGCTTCCGCCAGCATCGCCCGGGCGCTAGTCGCCGCGGCGGCGATCGCGTCTCTCCTCGCGCCGGGCGTCGCCTCCGCGGCGCGCATCAAGGTGGCGAGCGTGACGGCCAGCTCGTCGTACCCCTCGGACGAGAACGCGAACTACGAGCCCAAGAACCTCGTGGACGGCAAGTCGGGCACCTCCTGGGTGGAAGGCGACCCGGGCGGCGGCCTGGGCTCGTGGATCGAGCTCGACCTCGGCGGCGCGAAGTCCGTCAAGAAGATCCAGGTCTGGGGCGGCATGTGGTACTCCTCGGAGTACTGGGCGCGCGGAAACCGCCCGAAGGCGCTGGAGGTGAAGTTCTCGGACGGCACCGTCATGGAGTTCCCCATGTCGGACGCCCAGAACGTCCAGATCCTGGACCTGCCCAAGGCCGTGTCGACGTCCACCCTGCGCTTCAAGGTGAAGTCGGCGTATAACGGCTCCACCTGGCAGGACACGGCGATCTCCGAGATCCAGGTGTTCGACGGCGGCCCCGCGGACGACGTGCGGCCCAACACCATCGTCGCCTCCACCACGGCGCCGGCGGACGGCGACGGCAACTACGAGGCGATGAACGTCGCGGACGGCCTCGTCGACACCATGTGGTGCGAGGGCAGCAAGGACGGCGACGGCACGAACGAGTCGCTCACGCTGGACTTCGGCTCCCAGCAGCCGGTCAGCAAGCTCAACCTCGTGAACGGCATGGGGACCTCCATGACGCTGTTCATGAAGGCGAACAAGGCCACGGCTGCCACGCTGACCTTCTCGGACGGGTCGACCGCGCCGGTGGTCATCAAGGCGTCCGTCATGCCGCAAGTCGTGACGTTCCCTGCAAAGACGACTTCTTCCGTCAAGATCACGTTCACGGCGGTCTCGAAGGGAAAGGAGTTCAACGACCTGTGCATCTCTGAGGCATACTTCCAGTAGGCGGAGCGCTCGCTCCGGGTGGGGGGACCATGCGCGTCACGATGATCGTCGGTCTGATGGTGCTCGCGGGCTGCAAGAGCGACATCGACCTGTACAACCAGACCGGCAACGACGAGTGGGCGCAGTCCCCCAACAACGAAGTCGACATCCTCTTCATCGTCGACGACTCGGCGTCGATGGCGGAGGAGCAGGAGGCCCTGAGCGCCGGCTTCGAAGACTTCATCGGGAATATGGTGGATACCGCCACGGACTTCCACCTCGGCGTCATCTCGACCTCCTTCGAGTATGCGAACCCGAACCGCGGCCAGCTCATCGGCACCCCGGCGTTCCTCACCGTGAACGACGACTATGTCGCGGGCTTCCAGGATCGGGTCGGCATCGGCACCGGCGGCTCGGACAAGGAGAAGGGGCTCGAGGCGGCGGCGTACGCGCTCTCCCCCACGCTGCTCGGCGGGGCGCACGCCGGCTTCATCCGCCCGGAAGCGTCGCTCCTCATCGTCGTGGTCTCGGACGAGGAGGACTGCTCGGACGACGCCGCGCTCGAGGGCCAGCCGCCCGACACCTGCTACACCCGCAAGGACGACCTGGTCCCGGTCGAGGAGTACGTCGACGCCTTCCAGAATATGAAGGTGAACAAGGACATGGTTCAGCTCGCCGCGATCGTCGGCATCGACGACGGGTGCCCGGACGCGTTCGTCGGCACGCGGTACCTCGAGCTGGCGGGCTACACCCGCGGTGTCGTCGGGAACATCTGCTCGACGGACTGGGGCGGCATCATGTTCGACGTCGGCCTGAACGCGTCGTCGATCAAGGCCACGTTCACGCTGACCTTCGCGGCCGTGGTGGACGAGAGCTTCACGGTCCACGTCGACCTGGACGGCAGCCTGAACGAGCCGGCGGACGAGACGGCCGACGACGTGGAGATCCCGCAGGACCCGATCGACGGCTGGACCTACGACGCGACGGGGCCGTCCATCACGTTCCACGGGGCATCGGTGCCGCCGCGCGGCGCCACGATCTTCGCGAACTACACGGTGGACCCCGCGGGCCCCGCGGACGCGACCGGCACCGCGGAGTAGCTACGGCAAGGCGGGCTTTGCCGGGGGGAGGCTCGCCGCGAGCGCCGCAAGCCCGTCCAGCGTTCGGACCCCGTCCGGCGCGTCCGGAACGAGCCACACGCCCGCCCGCCCCGCCCGCTTCGCGAGCCGGGTGGCCGCCTGGCGATCCAGGAGCGCCGCGGCGTTCGCGTCCGCGTGAAACCGCGCGAGGGCGTCGGCCCACCCGGCGGCGTCCGGCGCGCCCGCCAGCCACGTCTCCAGCGTGCCGGGCTCCGGGCGCTCGGGCGGGAACGGCGCGACGCGCGTGAGGAGCAGGCCCGCCAGCGTGAGATCCCGCTCCCGCAGCGCGGCGAGGAACCCCTCGAGGTCCGCGCGCTCGGGCGCCCGGGCGTTGACCACCAGCAGGTAGCGGGTGCGCGGGCTGTCGAGGAGGGCCCGCACGGCGGCACCCCGCTCGCGGAAGTGCCCCGACAACCCCGAGATCAGGCGGAAGAACTCCTGGATGTCGCCCATGACGGTCTCGCCGGCGACCCGCTGGAGCAGCCCCACCGCCTTGCGCGTGGCTGCGCCCAGGAGGCCGGTCGGCGGGTCCATCAGCCCCGAGAGCACGGACCGGTCGAACACGCGCAGGATCCGGTCCGGCGCGTCCAGGAAGTCGATCAGGTGCTGGGTCGGCGGCGTGTCCACCACCACCACGTCCCACCGGCCAGAGTCCACGAGCTCCGCCAGCTTCTCGATGGCCATATATTCGTGTGCGCCCGAGAGCCGCGTCGAGATCGCTTTATAGTACCGGTTCTCGAGGAGGCGCTCCGCGGCGTCGGCGTCGGCGGAGAACCGGCGTACGACACCGTCCCACGTCGCCTTGCTGTCGAGCATGAGCGCCGAGAGATCCCCGCCGGGCAAGGGCACGGTCGTCGGCTCGCCCCGCAGCAGCGGGAGGTGCAGGGCGTCCGCGAGGCGGCGCGCCGGATCGATCGTGAGCACCACCACGCGGCGCCCCGCCCGAGCGTAGGCGATCGCGAGCGCGGCGCTCGTCGTGGTCTTCCCGGTGCCGCCGAGGCCGCAGCAGATGACGACTTCGGTCACAAGATCCCCGCGAGGTGGTCCGCGAGCGGGGACACGAGCGCG
>CAMCWU010000167.1 GCA_945882675.1 Klebsiella pneumoniae
ATCGAGAGGCCGGGTTGCCCGTACACCTTGGCCATGCCGAAGTCGGTGATCCGCGGGACGAGCCCCTCGGGCGTCCGCGCGAGCATGACGTTCTCGGGCTTTAGATCCCGGTGCACCACGCCGGCGCGGTGCGCGTGGTGGAGACCGGCCAGGATCCCGTCGAAGACGCGGAGCGCGGCGTCTACCGGGACCGGCACGCGCCGCGTCCCGAGCCAGTCCGCGAGCGAGGGCCCGTCCACCCAGTCCATGATGAGCGCGGGGAGCCCCTGCACCAGCAGCGCGTCCGTCACCCGGACGATGTTCGGGTGCCCCAGCGTGGCCATCGTCCGCCCCTCCGTGAGGAGCGCTTCGCGGATCACGTCGTTGTTCGACAGGTTTAGCAGCTTCATGGCGTGGGGCGTGCCGAGCCAGACGTGCCGCACGCGGTAGACCTCCGCGTGGCCCGCGTCCGTGACGAGCTCCTCGACCCGGTAGCGGTCGACTTCGACGCCGGTCTTCAGCAGCACCGCGCCTCCACGGACATCCTACCTCCCGCCCGGGCCCGCCGTCGACGCCGTGCGATGCAGGTGCTACAATCGGCCGGATCCCCGGACAGACCGACCGGGGACGCGCGCGCCGCCGGGCGCAGACGGGGTTCAGATGTTCTGCCGTACCTGTGGAACCGGGGTCGAGTCTGCCACCGCGGCGTGTCCGGGGTGCGGGGTCTGGCCGCGCCGCGGCAAGGCGCACTGCCCCTCCTGCGGCAAGGGCACGCCGAACCCCGACCAGGTGATCTGCGTGTCGTGCGGCGTCGGGCTGCGGCCCGCATCGGGCTCCACGCTCGACATGGCGGACGTCCTGCTCCGGATCGCCGGCGTCTGCATGCTGTTCTCGGGCGGGCTCAACACGCTGATGTCCTTCGTGTGGGTGATCAGCTTGATCTGGGTTTGCATCGGCGCCTTCTGGCTCATCCCGCTGCTCGTCGCGGTCATGTACGCGGGCGTGGGAATGGTGCTCGCCGCCACGGGCAAGAGGTACCGGATCCTGGCATTCGCGCCGATCTTCGGCTTGATGGTGAGCGTGGTCGACTTCAGCATCATGTCGGGCATGTTCGACCTCGTCGCGCTGGTGCTCGGGATCATCGCGTTCACCCAGGCGCGCCCGGAAGAGGAAGACGGCTGATAGCCGGGAGCGCCGCGCCCCAACCGAAGGGCACCGCGTCCGCGGCGCCGGAGTTCGAGCTCCTCCGCGGCGATCTCGTGGTCCGGGTGGTGCGGATGCGCGCAGGTCAGCTCACGATCGGCCGGCCGTGACGAACCGCGAGATCCTCACGGACGAGGACGTGTTGGCCAACCACGCCGTCGCGGCGCTCGGGCCGGACGGCCTGCGGGTGCGGGATCTGCGGAGTACGAACGGCACCTTCGTCAACGGAGAGCGCGTGGCCACGGACGCGCTGCTCGCCCACGGGGGTCTCGTGCGCGTGGGCGCAGCGTGCCTCCTGCGCGTGCGGAGCCGACTGCCGGGGACCGGCGCGGTGCTGGCGGTCGCGGATCTCACGGCGGGGACCGTGCACCTCGTAGAGGGCGACCGGTTCGAGATCGGGCGGGGGAGCACTGCCACCTCGAGCGGCCGAGCGGCCCGCGGTTCGCGGCGTCGCTGACGCTCGGCAACGGAGAGGTGTGGCTGGACGCCGAGCCGGCCGGGCGGGTGCTCGCGCCGGGGTACACATTCGACGCCGGGGGCCGCCGGTTCCGCCTGGACGGCCTCCAGCGAAGCGCGACCCGCGCCACGCTCAACGCGCTGCAGGCCGCGCCGTTCTGTGGGTGAGCCTGGTCGCCCCGGGCGGCGCCGTGGCCCGGCTGCGCGACCCGGTTCGGGCCCTGGAGCATACGGTGCAGGCCGAGAACCGCGCGACGGTGCTGTACCTGCTCGGCCGGCGGCGGAAGGAGGATCTGGAGCGCGGGATCCCGCCCGCGCTCGGCGGCTGGATCGACGACGAGGACGTGCTCGTCGGCGTATGGGGACGCGCCGCGATGACGCAGGCGACCAGTAACTGGTCCGTGCTGCTGCACCGGCTCCGCGAGGAGATCGACGACGCCGGCTTCGACCCCGTGGTCCTCGAAAAGCGGCGGGTGGCCTTTCGGATCCGCCCGCGCGACCCCACGCTGGGCGGGGTCGCGTAGGAGCGGTGTAGGGGGACCCGCGGGGACCCCGGGGGCAGGTCATGGGTGTGCAGCGGCGCTGGCCGCGCTCATCCGGAGGACGAGATGAACCCCCTACGAGATGCCCTCGCACCCCCACGAGCGCCGCCGGCGCCGAGCTCGTCGAGGTCATGGCCCAGCTCGTGGTCGCCCTCGCGGACAAGGAGCGCGTGACAGGCGAGCTCCAGGAGAGCCGCGTGGCGCTCACGGAGCAGCCCCGCGGCGCCGTGAACGACGGGATGGAGCGACGCTGGGACGCGTTCCTCGCGCAGTCGCGCCTGGACGACTGCGAGAAGGGCGGTGTGAACAAGCTCGGGAAGTGCCGCGAGGGGGTGCTCGCCAGCTTGAACGCCGGCGTCCACGACCCGTTCGTCCACTGCCTGCGCGCCGGCCAGGATGCCCCGACCCTGCGCGAGGTCCAGAAGGACCAGGAGACGCTCCCGCAGCACGCGCGCTGGCTCGGCTAGGACGACCGGACGACGAAGGACTGGTACCTGCAGCTCCCCGACCCTACGCTGCCCGAGGCGACCAGCTTCGCGAGCGCGGACGACGGCTCGAGCGCGCTGTAGCTCACCTCACGGGCGCGCGGACCGGCGCCCCAGACCCGCGGGCCGGCTCGAAGCCCCCCAAACTGCAGTGCCCGGACGTTGCACGCTGGAAACCACATCCCGCCTGGACCTCTCGCCGTCATCTCCCCGAGGTGCGAGGATCCGAGCGGGCTGTTCCTCCCTCCGTTCGCACGCGGCGACCGTCCACCCCGAGGCGGCCCTCCGCGGCGAGGCGGAGCGCGAGCGGGTAGATTCGATGCTCCTCGGCGAGGATCCGCTTCGACAGCGCGTCCTCGTCGTCGCTTTCGTAGACCGGGACGGCAGCCTGGGCCACGATCGGGCCGGTGTCCATGCCGCCGTCCACCAGGTGGACCGTGGCGCCGGCGACGCGCACGCCGTGCTCGAGCGCCTGGCGCTGGGCGTGCAGGCCCGGGAACGCTGGCAGCAGGGACGGGTGGATGTTCAGGACGCGCCATGGAAATCGCGCGAGCAGGCAAGGGCCCACGATCCGCATGAACCCGGCGAGGCACACCCACTCCGCCCCGTGCGCTTCCAGGACGCCGGCGAGCGCCGCGTCGTACGCGTCCCGGTCGCCCCCGAAGCTCCGAGCACCCAGGTGGACCGCCGGGATCCCGGCGTGGCGCGCCCGCTCCAGGCCGAACGCCGCGGACCGATCGGACACCACCACCGCGATCTGCGCGGGGTACGCCGGGTCCGCGCAGGCGTCGATCAGGGCCTGGAGGTTGGACCCCGATCCGCTGACGAGCACCCCGACCGGCACCTTCACCGGAGCGCGACCTCTTCGGCGTCGCCCGCCGCGATCACGCCGACGCGGAACCCGCCCATCCCCGCCGCCACGGCGTCCGCGTGCTCCGGCGCCGCGGCCACCACCAGCCCCAGGCCGCAGTTGAACGTGCGGAGCATCTCGACCTCCGTGAGCCCGCCCCGCGCCTGCAGGAGCGCGAAGATCGGCGGTACCCGCCAGCTCCCGCGATCGAGCACGGCCTGGCGGCCCTCCGGCAGCATGCGCGGGATATTGCCGGTCAGCCCGCCGCCCGTGATGTGCGCCGCACCCTTGAGCATCGGCCGATGATCGAGGATCGACCTGACGTAGATCTGCGTGGGGATCAACAGCTCGTCGCCCAGCGTCCTGCCCAGGTCACCGGGATCCTTGTCGAGCGGGAGCGCGCCTTCGCCCTCGATCAGGAGCCGGCGCACCAGGCTGTAGCCGTTGCTGTGCAGGCCGGTCGACGGCACGCCGATCAGCACGTCGCCCACGTCGATGGTGGACCCGTCCATCACCGCGTCGCGCTCCACCGCGCCGACCGCGAACCCGGCGAGATCGTAGTGTCCCGGGCCGTACATACCCGGCATCTCCGCCGTCTCTCCGCCGATGAGGGCGCAGCCGGCCCGCCGGCAGCCGTCCGCGATCCCGGCGATGACGGCCTCCGCCTCTGCCACCGCGAGCTTCCCGGTCGCGAAGTAGTCGAGGAAGAACAACGGCTCCGCGCCTGCGACCGCGATGTCGTTGACGCACATGGCCACGAGGTCGACGCCGATCGTGTCGTGCCGCCCCAGCTGCTGGGCGACGAGGAGCTTGGTCCCCACGCCGTCGGTCCCCGAGACGAGGATCGGGTCCTTCCAGCGGCCGGCCTGCATGAGCGAGAACAGCCCGCCGAAGCCGCCGATCCCCCCGATCACGCCCGGCCGGTGCGTCGACTTCGCGTGCGGCTTGATCCGCTCCACGAGCGCGTCCCCGGCGTCGATGTCCACACCGGCGTCCCGGTAAGCGTCCCGCTGCATCACGGCTCCCGTCTCAAACGGTCGACGGACTAACCGCCGGCGGGGCGCCGCGCTCCCGCCACAGCTCCGACGCCGCGGTGAGCCGGGACCGCACGACCGAGTAGACGCCCGGATCCCACACGAGCTCGCTGTGCCCGACGCCGGGGACCGACACATTCGACAGGTGGCTCTCGCCCGGCCGCGGCCGGAGCACGCTCGCCCACCACGGGCAGACGACGTCGACCTTCGAGTACACGGACGTGAGCGGGATATGCGTCGGGAACACGTCCCGCCCGAGGTGTCGGATCACCCGGGATCCCGGGAGGAGCTCGCTCGCGGAGGACGGGAGCGCGCCGAAGCCCATCAGCGCCACGCCGAGCCACGCCGTGTGCGTGCCATGGTGCGGCGTGCCGAGCGTGATCAGCGATTTGACGCGCTTGTCCCCGCCATAGTGCTGGACGTACCGCCGCGCGATGAGCCCGCCCTTGCTGTGCCCGACGATATGGATTCGGTCGAACGCGTGCTTCTCTGCGAGGCGCTCCACCTTCTCCGCCACCTGCTGCGCGAGCCGGTCGATCGGGTTGGTGTTGTACTTCCAGAGGAGGCCCCCGAGCTGGAACGACATGACGCCGTACCCGTCGAACCGCAGCCGGTCCTCCATGATCTCCCAGATGTTGCGGGTCTGGAAGAAGCCGTGCAACAGCAGGACGAGCTCGTTCTGCCCGCCCATGTCGTCGCGGCGGCGGATGCGATCGCCCGCGAGGTAGACGTCCCGAACGCTGCCGAGCTGGTCGCGGAGCGCGCCGTACGCGCCCCACGGCGTCCCGACGCGGAGGGCCGCGGCCAGCTGGCCCCGCTTGCTCACGGAGTGGTGGGCAGCGGCGCGGGCGCTTCCGGCATCTTGGGCGGGGGGGCGGTGGCGTCCATGCAGCAGCGGAACGACAGGGTCGAGTCCTGGAAGCCGACAGACTCGTCCGTGGCGAACGCGCAGCGCGTGCCCTTGAGCGGGTTGTTCTTCAGGCCGCCCATGACGAGCTTCCGCTTGGCGTTCGACGACGGCGACGTGCCGGTCCACTCCCGGAAGTTGCCGGCCATGTCGAAGACCTGGAGCGGCGGCCACTGCGTCTTGCAGTCCGCCTTCGAGCCCGACGGCGTGATCTCCTCCGTCCCGAGTCCGCAGAAGTCCTGGTCGAAGGTGTCGCCATAGCCGTACACATAGTTCGCGGGGCCCTTGCAGGACTTCTCCCACTCCTGGGCCGAGCACAGGCGCTTGCCCTGGGCTTCGCACATCTTGCTCGCGGTGTCGTAGCTCACGTTGTACTTCGGAGCGGCCTTGATCCCGTTCGGGTACTCGAAGACGTCGATGAAGTACGCGGGCAGCTCGACGACCTCCGAGATGGGCTCCGACGACATGACGACGTCGAGCGACTCGCTGCGCAGGCGGCCCGAGATGTAGGGCCCGGCGGGCACGTACATCATGTTCGGGTGGGTCTCGAGAAGGGACTGGTAGTCCGTCGGCATCTTCTGGTGCCGCTCGAGGATGTCGTTGCGGAGCTGGGAGTCGAAGGCGGCGTTCTCCGTCTCCGGGTCGTTCTGCGCGTTGTACAGGATGACCGCGAGCGCCCCGAGGAGGACGATGGCGAGCACCGTCGCGATCGGCGACAGCAGCCGGCGCGGCGTATCGGACTGCTCGGCCTGGGTGCTGTCGGCGAAGGTCCGCTGGATATCCGAGCGGAAGTCGTCCGCGGTCGGGTATCGCTCGTCCGGCGAGTGTGCGATCGCGAGCTCGATGACGTTCGCGAGGTGGTCGGGGATGTCGCTGCGGCGGCTCTTCGGGGCGTGGAAGGTGCCGACCGGCGCGGTGCCCGTCAGCATCTCGTACAGGATCACGCCGGACGAGAACACGTCGCACCGGGGCGTCGGGATCGGGTCGAAGCTCTTGAGCTCCGGCGCCATATACTGCGCTTCCCCGCGGGTGAACTCGTCCTCTGCGAGCACGGCCGTGGGGACCAGATCCCAGAAGCCGGCGCCGACGAGCTTGACCTGCGCCACGAAGGTCTGCTTGCGCGGGCCCGTGTAGCGTACGTTGATCATGACGTATTCGGGCCGGAGGGCGCGCAGCACCATACCGGCCGTGTGCATGGCCTGCAGGCCCTCCAGCATCTGGATGGCGATCTGGCAGGCTTCCCGCACGTCGAACTGCTTGCCGCTCGCGCGGAACTCCTGGATGAGGTTCCGGAGGGTGGTGCCCTCGAAGTCCTCGTACGTCACGTAGCCGACGCCCTGGTGGTCCCCGAGCTCGCCGACCTTGACGAGGTGCGGGTTCTGCAGGTCCTTGGCCTGCCTGAAGCCCTTGATGATGGCGTCCTTCTGCTCACGCCCGGCGAGCTTCGGCCGGAGCAGGAGCAGGCGGACGTACTTGGACGACTTGATGTGCTTGACGCGGTACGTCGGACCGAGCGGGATCTCCTCCAGCTGGTCGACGACCTCGTACTTCTCGGCGATCACGTCGCCGCGGGTAAACTCGAGCTTGCGGGTCGACACGTGCCCTCTCAAAAGGTGCCGGAGCCCGGCGGCTGTCAGGGCTGCCGGGTACGTCGGGACGACCCTAGCACATGCGGCGCGCCCGTGAGAGCGGCTCGGACCCCCGGCAGCGCGGAGGGGGCGCCCAGCGCCGACTTTGGGGACATCGCACCCGGCGTGGTACCCGCGGGGCGGCGGCACCCTGCGCGGATGGACGCGGCGCGCGTCACGGATCCCGTCGCCACGTCAGGAACCGGATGAGCGCGAGCAGCCGGCGGCGCCACGCGCCGAGATCGAGGAACTGCGCGAAGAACACGTGGATCCCGAGCGCGCCGAACAGGCCCGCGCCGATCCAGATGGTCAGCATGCCCGCCAGGCCGAACAGTGGGATGCCGAACGGGGTCGGCGACCACGCCGCGAGGAACAGCAGCGACCCCATGGTCACCGTGGACGCCATGGCGGCGAGGGAAAGCCGGAGGACGGCAGCGCGGATCTCTTCGCGCAGCTTGCCGGCGTCCGGATCCTTGGTCACGACGGTGATGTTCCCGTTCTGCAGGTCCATCACGAGCTGGCTGAACTGGGTCGGGACGTCGCGGAGCTGGGCTTGTGCCTGCACGATCATGCGGCTGACGTCCACGGCCACGCGCTCGGGTGCGAAGCGGCGCGCCATCAGGCGTTGGGCGTACGGCCGCACCTCCTCCACGATGTCCTTGCCCGGCAGGAGCGCTCGGATCTCGCCTTCGACGAGGCTGATCGCGCGGGAGAGCACGGCGAACTCGGGCGGGAGCGAGATCTGGAACTTCGTGCAGAGCTGCACGATCTCCATGAAGGTCGTCGGGTTCGCCAGATCGTCGAGGGATGCTCCGTAGTACTTGAGCATCTTCCTCTCGATCTCGGCGATGAATTCCTTGAGGTCCACGCGCGCGTTCTTGCCCGTAGCGCCCGCCCGGTACACAGTGAGGGCGAGCGTTTCGGCGTCCCGGAAGACGGCGGCGGTGAACGCCGTGATGATCGTGTCCTGCATCGACGTCGAGAGCGTGCCGGTCACGCCGAAGTCGAGGTAGGCGAGCTTCCCGTCCTTGGTGACGAACAGGTTCCCGGGGTGGGGATCGCCATGGAAGAAGCCGAACTCGAAGACCTGCTGATACGTGGCCTCGATGATGGCGTGGGCGAGGCGGTGCGCGTCCTCCCCGGCGAGATCGCCCAGCGCGACGCTGAGCGGGCGGCCCTCCACGAGCTCCATGAGCAGCATTCGGCGCGTGGAATACCGCGGGTGGACCTTGGGTACGACGACGTCGGTGCCCGTGAAGTGTCGCGCCATCCGCTCGGCGCCCTTGAGCTCCTGCAGGAAGTCGAGCTCGGCCGTGATCGCGAGGTCGAACTCGCGGACGATGGCCGTGGGCGTGTGCATTCCGGGGATCTTGAGGTTCCCTTCCAGCACCTGG
>CAMCWU010000168.1 GCA_945882675.1 Klebsiella pneumoniae
CGCGGCCGAGCACGTGGCGCGCGCGGCGCCCCGCTCGCCCCGGCTCGAGCTCGATCTCGCGCCGGGGCTGATCGACGTGGACGCGGACCCGAAGAGCCTGGAGCGGGCGTTCGTGGCCCTCGGGCTCGACGCGGTGAAGGCCCCGAACCCGGCCGGACCCCCCGGGGTGATCACCTCCGCGCTGCACGGGCCTGGACCGGGCGCGAACGGCGTCCGGATCCAGGTCCACCACAGCGGAACGGCGATGACGGCGCGGGAGGTCGCGTCGGCATTCGAGCCGTTCGCGGAGGCGACCGTGGAGGGCGGGCGTTCCGGGCTCGGCCTCCCGATGGCGCGGGGGGTGGTGACGCGCCTCGGGGGCTCGGTGGCGCTCGCGTCGGCTCCGGGGGAGGGCACGCGCGTGACGATCGACCTGCGCGGTCGGTCCCCCGCGGCGCCCACCCTCGGCGTCGGTCGCGCGGACGTCTCGACGCGGCTGCGCGCGCTGGTGGTGGACGACGAGCCCGCGATCCGCCGGATCTCGGCCGTGCTGCTCCTGCGCGTCGGCTACGAGTGCGTCACCGCGGCCGCCGGTGACGCTGCGATCGAGCTGTTCGCGGCTTCGCCCTTCGAGTTCGCGTTCGTGCTGCTGGACGTCGTGATGCCGGGGATGACGGGCATGCAGGTGCTCTCCGAGCTGCTCCGGCTCGACCCGGACGTGCGGGTCATCCTGTGCACGGGCCACCCGCGGGACACCATCGACCCCGCGATCTTCGTTTCGGGGAACGTCGAGTATCTCGGGAAGCCGTTTACGCGGGAGCATCTCGAGAGGCTCGTGGGCGTCGTGACGGCGCATGGGCCGGCCGGCGCGCAGGCCTGACGGGCGCGGAGCGCCGCCTCCGTCCACCCGTGCAGCCCGTTCAGCGGCTCAGGAGGGTGCACGAGGCGGGGACGGCGCGGTCTCCGAAGAACCCGAGCACGTTCTCCGCCGCGTCGTCCGGCAGCCAGTGTCCGTCTGCGTGCTGGCAGTCCACGACCTCGTGCCCGTCCGCGACCAGCGCCGCCGCGAAGTCGGCGGAAGCCGCCGAGAAGTCGAACCCGCCGTAGCTGTCGCCGCTCCCGCCCGACGTGAGCATGACCGGCAGCTTCGACGCCGGCGAAGCGTACATATACGACGGCACCCCACCCGAGAACGGCGCGGTCGACGCGAGCGCATCCGCGCGGAACATCGTCAGGTATGACGTGAACAACCCGCCGGCGCTGAAGCCGGTGGCGTACACGCGGGCGTCGTCGGTGCCGTACTGGGCCGAGATCTGCGCCGCGAGCGCGTCGAACAGCGCGACGTCCGGGTTTTCCTCCGGATCCCCGTCCACCTGCCACTCCGTGAAGGCGAGGCCCCGCGAGTCCGGGGCGATCACGACGTAGCCGGCGTCCACGAGGGCGTCGGTGCCCATCCACTCGACGATCTCGGCCGCGCTGCCGCCCAGGTAGTGCCACACGAACACCACGGGCGCGCCGCGCGGCTCGGCCGGGAGCGACACGAGGACCGACGCCTCGGCGCCGTCAGCGGCGAACGCATTCCGGCCCTCGAACAGGCACTCTGCGGAGTCGGTGCACGCTTCGAGGGGCTCCGGCGCCTGGGTGGCGGCGACGCCTGGGAGCGTGACCTCCGGATCCGGGGCGGTGCAGGCGGACAGGGCGAGGGTGGCGACGAGGATGCGCATATTCGTTCTCCGTACCCACTCCCTACCCGATCGCTTGGTGCGCGATAAGTCGCAGATATGGGCTGGACCCGATCACTTTTCGTACAGGTGCGCCATGCTGTCGGAGCTGCAGAACTACGAAGCGTTCGCCGCCGTCGTGCGGACCGGCAACATCACGTCCGCGGCGCACCAGCTCGCCGTCCCCCGGGCGACGGTCAGCCGGGCACTCGCGAGGTTGGAGGCAGATCTCGGCGTGTCGCTGCTCAACCGCACGACCCGCCGCGTCAGCGCCACGCCCGCCGGCCACGACCTGTACGAGCGCGTCGCGCCGCTGCTGGACGAGTGGACCGCGATCGAGGCGGGCATCCAGGAGGCGAGCCACCAGGTCCGCGGCACCGTGCGGGTCTCGGCGATCCCCCTGCTCATGCCGGCCATGGCGCCCGTGTGCTCGGCCGTACGGGCTGCCCACCCGCACCTCCACCTGGAGCTCGTGGCGAACGTGCGGCTGGTGGATCTCCGATCGGAGGGGTTCGACCTCGCGATCTGGGCGGGGGACGTGCGGGATCCGGATCTCGTCGCCCGCAGGTTGGTGGTGGGCCACGTGGGGCTGGTGGCGTCACCGGCGTACCTGGAGCGTCGCGGCACCCCGCGGACGGTGGGAGAGCTGGCGTCCCACGAGCTCATCCGCGGACACAACGCCCGGAATCAGCCGCGCCAGTGGTGGCCGCTCGTGGACGGCGGTCGGGTCCGCGTGGACGGTCATCTGGTGAGCAACGACCACGCGCTCATCCGGGCGGCTGCGCTGGCGGGGGAGGGGATCGCGCTGATGACGGACGTGAACGTCGAGCGGTCGCTCGCGGAAGGCCGCCTCGTACGGGTGCTCCCGGCCGACATCGGCACGGACGCGGACGTGTGGGTCATCACGGCCCAGCGCGCGCTGCTGCCGGCGCGCGTCCGTGTGTTCATCGACGCGCTGCTCGCCTGCTTCGAGCTGCCTCCGGGCGTGCTCGAGCCCGAGTGAGCCGGCGGGTCACGGCTTCGTGGCGACCAACAGATATGGCGTTCCGCCGTGCACGAACGCCGATCCGTCGAGCCACGTCAGCGTGTGAGGCACGCCGAGCGCCGCGAGCCGCTCCCAGGGCCGCCGCTTCAGGTCCGCCCCCGCCATCCACTGCACGATCGCGGTCTGCGGCACCCACGACCGTGCGTGGACGTCGAAGATCACGAGCTTCCCGCCGGCTCGGAGCAGCCCGACCAGCCGCTCGAGCACGGCCTCCCACTCCGGGATCACGGAGATGCCGAGCGTGCTCAGCACGCCGTCGAGGCCGTCGAGGTCCGCGAGCATTCCCACGTCCTCGGCGATCAAGGTGACGTTCGGGGCGCTCCCCACGCGCTGGCGGGCCCGCGCCAGCATCCCGGGCGAGAGGTCGACGCCCACCACGCTCCCGGTAGGGCCCACGGACGCGAGGAGGCGGGGCAGGTTCGGGCCGGTCCCGCATGCGACGTCCAGCACGCGGCCGCCGGTCGGGAGGTCGAGCGCGTCGGTCACGCGCTCGCGGTACGGGGCGTAGACGCGCTCCACGCTACCGTCGTAGACGTTGGAGAACCGGTCGTACCAGCCACCGATCCCGGCCATGCGCCCCCCGGGAACAGGGTAACGCATCCGCCACGGGCGCGCGGACCGGCGCCCTGTCCCCGCGGGCGGGATAGAGCAACCCACCAGAACCATCGCGGACGGTACGGACCGCCCGCACGGAGCCCGCATGGACCAGCCCGCCGAAGACCTCGCCGCCGCGTTCGACGCCGCGATCCCCGATGATTCGCGCGTCGTGCGCAAGAAGATGTTCGGCATGCCGGCCGCGTTCGTGAACCGACAGATGTTCTTCGGGACCTTCGGCGCGACGGTGGTCGCGCGCGTGGGCCCCGAGCGCTCGAAGATTCTAGGGGAAGCTCCCGGATCGCGGGTGTTCACGCCGCAGGAGGGCCGCACGTGGGCCGACTACGTGCAGGTGGACGCTGACTCCGGGGCGGACCTGAAGGCGCTCGGCGCGGAAGCGCTCGCATGGACGGAGAAGCTGCCGTTGAAGGCTGTGAAGCCGGTGAAGGAGCGGGTCCGGAAGGGCTAGCGCCTCCTGCGGGCGATCAGCGCCGCCGCGCCGGCCAGCCACCACGCAGGAGCTGGGGCGTGCGCGCAGCCGCAGCCGGTGTCGGCGGATTCGCCGGGATCGACGGGTGCTTCGTCGGTGTCGGCAGGTGGGTCGGCGGTCCACGGGAACACCAGGTCCGTGGAGCCCAGCACGGCGCGGTCCGCGGCGTCCGCGACCCAGGCGGCGTCGGCCGGATCCACGCCGGGAGCCGGGAGATCGGCGCACGGGGTGCCCGTCGTGGACGTCACGATCACGCAGGCCGCGAGCAGCGTGCCGAGCGTGCTCGGGTGGCTCCCGTCCTCCGAGTACAGACGGTCGAAGCGGGATCCTGGCGCCAGCGGATCCTCTCCGGCGGCGCTCGCGTCGTCCCACACCACGCGCCAACCGCGGCCCACGGGCGCCACGTGCGCCGGCAGGTCGGCGGCGACGGCGAGATAGCCGGCCTCGAGCCGGTCGTTCATCGTCGGGAAATCGGGGTAGATATCGGGGTTGTCGCGGTCGCCGTCTCGCCGGCCCCAGGTGACGAACAGCCAGGTCTCCGCGCCGCCGGCCAGGCCGTGGAGGGTCCGAGCGGCCTCCAGGCTCGCGATCCACTCCGGGTGGTCCGCGGGGAAGCCCGGGATCTGGCTCTGCTCCTGCAGGATGACGCGCGGCCGGGCGACGGCGAGGGCGTCGGACCAGCCGGGCGCGCCGCCCTCGATCCGCTCGACGTGCCCGGCCCACGTCAGGCCGTCCGCCGTGAGGGACTCCGGCGAATCCGCCACTCCGGCGGCCGCATACAGCCCGGCGACGACGCCGGCGAGGTCGTTCCGGGCGGTGTAGCTGTTCCCGATCAGCAGCGTCGGCGCCAGGGAGGTGAGCAGGATCATGCCGAGAGGGTAACTTACGCTTGGGGTGTCAGCGCGTTAGGAGAGGGGTGTGAAGAGCGATCTCCAACTCGCCTGCGACTGCGGCGCCGTCACCGGCGTCGCCCGCGGTGTCTCCGCCCGGGACACCAGCTACATCGTTTGCTATTGCGACGACTGCCGGGCGTTCCTGCGGGTCCTGGAGCGGCCGGAGCTGCTCGACGCGCACGGGGGAAGCCGGATCGTGCAGATGTCCCCGGTGCACCTCCAGATCGCAGCGGGGATGTAGCAGCTCGCGTGCCTGCAGCTCGCGCCGGGCGGCATGGTGCGCTGGCACACGACGTGCTGCAACACGCCCGTCGGCAACACGCTCGAGAAGCCGAACCCGCCGTTCATCGGCCTCCACCCGGCGTTCGTGCGCGGCACGGTCGAGGACGCGATCGGTCCGGTCCGCGCACGCCTGCAGGGGAAGCAGGCGACAGGTGACCTCTCCACCCTCCGATACGACAGGTACCCCGTGGCGTTCTTCGCGCGGGCGGGCAGGATGCTGCTGCGGTGGTGGTGGCGTGGGGACGCCGCGCGCTCGGTGCTGCGCGACGCGGCGGGCGCCCCGAAGGTCGCGCCGCGGGTGCTCACGCCTCCGGAGCTGGCGCTCGCGAAGGCTCCCGACGCCCGCTGAGCCACGCGCCGCCCAGGATGCACGGGATCGCAGAAGCCGGGATCGACGCGGTGTACCAGCTCGGCCCCAGGTCCAGGTCCCACGTGGCCGCGGCGGCGCCGAGCCCCGCCAGGAGCCCGAGCCCGGCCAGGGCGCCCGCGTGGCGCATGGGGTGGTCGGGGGCGAGCCGCGCGGTCACGTACCCGCCCACCGCCGTGAAGATCGCGCGGTAGATCCCCGGCAGCACGAACATCGCGTCCGGCATCCGCGCGGGGTACGGCGGGAACACACCGGTCGCGTGCATGACCGCGTCCGTCCCGACCGACAGGAGCGCCGTCGCGAAGAAGCCAACGAGGACCGCCCCGATGCTGCGGAGCGCCCTCACGACGCACGCGCGCGCAGGACCGCCGCGAGCTTGCCGAGCTCCTGGTCCCAGCCCGCCTCCATGCGGTCGCACCAGGTCTGGTCGTGCATCCGATCGAGCAGGAGCACGAGGCGAACGCCCGTCTCCGTCGGCTCGAGGTCGAGCTGCGTGCCCACGTCGTACGCGCCGACGTCCGGCACGAAGTCCACGAGGTGGGTGTAGGCGAGCCGCCGCTGGGGCGCGACCTCGGTGTACGTGATGACCGACTCCGTCGCGAGCGGCATCCCGTGCTGCCGCATGAACGCGACCTGCGGCGCGGCCGTGGCGGTCATGGTGTAGCGCAGCTGGCCTCCGGGGCGGAGATCCAGCGCCTGCACCGTGACGGAGAAGCCGTCCGGCCCCCACCAGGATTCGATGCCGTCCGCCGTGGTCCACAGGTCCCATACATCTGCGATGTCGGCCTCGTACGTGCGCTCGATTCGGATACGGTCGGTGCTCATTCGGTTCCTTCCCGGGTCTGGCGGTTGGCCTTTCGGCGCTCGAGCTCGACGCCGAGGCGGTCGAGCCTGCGCTCCCACAGCTCCCGGTACGACTCGAGCCAGCGGTCGATGGCCTCGAAAGCGTCGGGTCGAAGCGAGTACAGCCGGCGCTGGCCGTCCGCGCGGACGCTGACCAGGCCCGCTTCGTGGAGGATGCGCAGGTGCCGGGAGACGCCGGACTGCGCGATGTCGACGCTCGCCACGAGCTCGTTCACCGCGCGTTCGCCGCACCGCATCTCGTCCACGATGCGCAGGCGGTTCGGGTCCGCGAGCGCCTGGAAGATCACTGCATCCATATTCATGTATATACACTAGCGTGGATGGAACGCACCGTCCAGGCGAGCCGCTCAGTTGCGCTGGAGCTCGGCCAGCAGGTCCTCGAGCCGGTCGTAGCTGAGGCCGGCGCCGTGGGCCATGCCGGTGCCGAGCACCATCTCCCGGACCTCCCCGGACTCATACGCGATCACGGCGGTGACGCGGGTCTTTCCGCCCTCACGCGCGTACGTCGTGGTGACGGTGGAGACGCTGTCCGGGAAGTCCTCGAAGATCTCGGTGTGGACCGTCCGGTCCGGCGGATCGAGCTCGAGGTACTCGCCGTGGAACGCGGCCTCCCCGTGCGGGTGGCGGTTGACGAACCGCCACTTCCCGCCGACGCGCAGGTCGATCTCGCACACGATGACCGAGTAGCCCTCGCCGAGGCACCCCCACCACCGCCGGACGTGCTCGGTCCGGGTCATCGCCTCGTACACGAGCTCCGGCGGCGCGTCGAAGAGACGGGTGATCGTCACCTCTGCCTCGCGGGTGGGGGTGACCTCGAAGCTCTTGGTGTTGGCGCTAGCGCTGCTCGTCATCATCGCGACCTCCAGTGGTTTTCAGCTCTCTCAAGTAGTCTTCCAAACGGTCGAACCGTCCCTCCCACAGGGTCCGGTAGTGCTCGGCCCAGTCGGCGACGTGCTTCAGGGGCCCGGGCTCCAGGCGGACCGGGCGAAACTGGGCGTCCCGGCTCCGCGACACGAGGCCCGCGCGCTCCAGCACCTTGAGGTGCTTGGATACCGCCGGCAGGCTCATGGCGAACGGCTCCGCGAGCTCGTTCACCGTCCGATCGCCCTGCGCGAGCCGGGCGAGGATGGCGCGCCGCGTGGGGTCCGCCAGCGCGGCGAACGTCGCGTCGAGGGGGTCCTGCATCACCATATTGAACCACCTGGTTAATTAACGTAATGGTTAAGTAACCGCGGCGCGGGATCGCGCAAGGCAAACGCGCTTCACACGTGTGAGATGTGCGCCACCGGATCCCGCGGAGGGCGCGTGCTCCCACTCGAATCGCTGTCGTGGGACGTGCAGGTCGCCGGCCCCGTGGCCGAGATCGTCGTGCACCAGCGGTTCGTGAACGCGAGCAGCCGGTTCGTTGACGCGACCTACCTGTTCCCGCTGGCCCAGGACGCCGTGATCGACGGGATGACGCTCCGGATCGGCCCGCGCGTCATTCGGAGCGTCGTGCAGACCCGCGAGGAGGCGCGCGCCACCTACGAAGCCGCTGCGGACGCGGGTAAAGTGGCCGCGCTCGTCAGCGATCGCGCGGTTGGCCTGTACTCGCAGGAGGTCGCGAACATCCCGCCGTGGTCGTCGGTGGAGGTCGAGCTGTCGCTGGTCCAGCCGGCCCGGCGTGTCGGGCAGGAGTGGGAGGTCGTGCTCCCGCTCGTGGCTCCGCCGCGGATGGAGACGGCCGGGTTAATGCGGTCCCAGGCCGAGATCGACGCGCTCTCCACGAGCCCCGTGCGCGATCGGATGGGCGTGCCGGTGTCGATCACGGTGGACATCCACACGGCGGTGGACCTGCGGGCGGTGGTCTCGCCGACCCACCCGGTGGAGGTGGATCTCGCGGGGAATGTCGCGCGGGCGTCGATCTGGGGCGCGCAGCCGGATCGGGACTTCGTGGTGCGGTGGTCGACGGTGCCTTTAGAGGAGCCGGCGATCGCGCTGTTGATCGGGGATGTGCACGCGCTGCTCGAAGTGTCGCCTCCGGAGCTCGCCTTCGCGGACCGGGCCCCGCGGGAGCTGGTGTGGGTGGTCGATACCGCCGACGCGCTGGCCGAGCGCGAGATCCGCACCGTCGAAGCCGGGCTCTGGTACGACGACGTGTCTCGGCGCGCTCCCTCCGTGGCCGACGCGCTTGCCCTGCCGGCCGATCCGGTGCGCCACCGGACCGTGGTGTACGTGGGGACGGGGGCGGGCCT
>CAMCWU010000169.1 GCA_945882675.1 Klebsiella pneumoniae
GAGCGCCACCACGGCCTCCTCCGTCAGGCGGGCGCCCGGGTGGTTCCGCTCCAGGAGCGCGCGGGCGAGCAGCGGCAGGTCCGCCATCCGCTCCTTCAGCGCGGGCATGCGCACGGTCAGCACCGCGAGTCGGAAGTATAGGTCCTGGCGGAACTTCCCGCTGGTCACCATCTCCGGGAGGTTCCGGTGCGTGGCCGCGACGACGCGGACGTCCGGGAACTCGGGTGCCGCGCCTCCGACGCGCCGGATCTCGCCGGACTCGAGCGCACGGAGAAGCGCCGCCTGGGCGCCGAGGGAGAGCTCGCCGACCTCGTCCAGGAACAACGTACCGCCGGCTGCCCGGTGGAACGCGCCGTCCATGCGCGCGGCCGCGCCGGTGAACGAGCCCTTCTCGTGGCCGAAGAGCTCGGACTCCATCAAGGTCTCGGGGATGGCGGCGCAGTTCACGGCGACGAGCGGGGCGTCCGCCCGCGGGCTCGTCTCGTGGATGGCGCGCGCGGCGAGCTCCTTGCCCGTGCCGGAGTCGCCCGTGAGCATGACCGGGGCGTCGTGGGCCGCGACGCGGGCGAGCACCCCGAACAGCCGGCGCATGGGTTCGGTCCGCCCCACCATTTCGCCGAAGCCGTCCAGCGTGGGCGCTTCGTCCACGGTCTTCACGTCCACCACGAGCGAGTACTGGCCGATGCGGATCTCCTCGCCCGGGAGGGCCGGGACGATCTCGCGGACCCGCACACCTGCGAGGAACACCGCGGCGTCTCCGGGCTCGACCATCACGCGGCCGCGCACCACGCGGACGTGGGCCGCCGCGCGCGGGACATCCGGCCCGAGCACCACGGCGCTCCCGGGGCCGCCCAGCGTGGTCCGCGCGGACTGCAGGAGCACGCAGGTGCCCTCGTGCGGGCCGCGGGTGAACCGGAGCTCGGCGCGGCCGGCGGAGAACCCGTCCGCGCGGAGGTCCACCAGCTCCTCGTGGATCGCGGGCATCACGGGCCGGGTGGCGGTGGGGGCGCGGAGCGTCTCGTCCTCGCGCAGGGAGAACCGCGCGCTGTAGATGCCGATCGCGATCTCGTCGCCGTCCGCGAGCTGCCAGCTCTCGACAGCCTGGCCGTTCACGCGCGTGCCGTGCTTCGAGCGATCGGTGAGCCACCACCCGTCCAGGCGGCGCTCGACGACCGCGTGGATCCGGCTGACGGACTCCGACGGCAGCGCGAGATCGCAGCGATCCGAGCGGCCCATCACGGTGCGACCCGTGCGGAGCAGGTGGACGAAGAGGGCGCGGCCGCCCTCGTGGAAGTGCAGGTGGGGCATCTCGACCTCGGACGCGGGCCATCTTAGCGCCGCGGCGTGACCTGGGGACACATCGGACAACGTGAGCGTCATGAACGCCTCCTCGTCGGTGCCAAGCACGCAGCGTGCCGATGGAGGAACCTGCACAATTCTCCGTCGCAGCCGACGGACGTCTGACGGAAGTGACGGACGTCCGTCAGTGGATCGTGATCGCGGGCGGATCCGGCTCTGTTTCGACTGACGGATGTCGGGCGGTTGTCCGTCGGCCGTGTCGGTGACAGGATGTGCGTGGAGGGCACACCTTGGGCGAAGCGCGCGGATTCCGGATCGGACCCTGTCTCGGCCGTGGCGGCTTCGGAGAGGTGTACCGCGCGGCCATGGTCGCCCCGAACGGCATCGAGACGGACGTGGCGATCAAGGTCCTTCGCCGGGATCTCGACCCCGGCGGCCAGGCGGTGCAGCGCCTGCGGGACGAGGGCCGGATGATGGCTCGGCTGCGCCACCCCGCGATCCTGCGCGTGCTCGATCTGGTGGTGCTCGACGGGCGCGTGGCGCTCGTGACCGAGTTCATCGACGGCGAGGATCTCGCGGGCGTGTTCGACGACGGCGGGATCCCGCGGCGCGCGCTGCTGGAGGTCGTGGCGGCCATGGGCGGGGCGCTCGACGCCGCGTTCAACGAGCCGATCGAGGGCGGGCGCACGCTCGAGCTCGTGCACCGGGACATCAAGCCGGCGAATATCCGGATCTCGCGCCACGGAGAGGTGCGGGTCCTCGACTTCGGGATCGCGCGCACCGACAGCATGAACCGGGAAGCGCGGACGGCCACGGACATGCTCGTCGGCAGCCCGCCGTACATGGCGCCCGAGCGGTTCCTCGACGCGGATGTGCGGCTCGCGAGCGACGTCTTCGCGATCGGCGCGACCCTGTTCGAGGGGATCGTGGGCCGCCGGTTCTTCCTCGACCAGAACGTGACGATGCTGGCCGGGATCTCGGTGGATCCCACGCGGTACGGGCTCTTCGCGCGCAAGCAGCTCGCGGCGCTGCCCGCGGACCTCGAGCCGGAGCTGCGGACGCTGATCGAGGCGTGCGTCGCCTACGATCCGGACTCGCGGCCGTCTCCGGCGCAGATCGCGGCGATTGCGGAGGGCCTGGCGGACCGGATGGCGGGCACGACGCTGGCGCGGTGGGCGCGCGATCGCACGTGGCGCACGCAGCCCCCGATCGAGGGCGAGCTCGAGAACCGCTGGATCCCGCTGTCCGTGGAGGCGGTCGGGGACGCCGCGGCGCAGGGGCGTTCGCAGCGGGCGCCGGCGGACCCGGCGCACGTGACGATCGGGGATCGCGCGGCGGCTTCGCCGATGGCGCCGCCGCTGACGCCGATCGCGACGCGGCGGCCGGGCGGTGGGATCCTGGCGCTGGGCGCGGTGGGGATCCTGGGCGCCGCGGGGCTGGTGCTGCTCGTGGCGGTTCTCGCGGTCGGGGGGTGGTGGTGGGCCCGGCCGGTGGCTCCGCCCCAGACCGTGGCGGTGGTCGAGCAGCCGGCGTCCCCGCCTCCCGAGGCCGTTCCCGTTCCCGAGGCCGTTCCCGAGGCCGTTCCCGAGGCCGTTCCCGAGGCCGTTCCCGAGACCGTGCCCGTTCCCGTCGTCGTTCCCGTGACCGTCCCCGATCCCGTCCCCGACCGCCCCCGGCCGCAGCCGGTGGTTTCGGCCCCGCCTCCGCCGCCCGATCCCGCGCCTCCATCCGCCGCTCCGGCCAGCGTGCAGCTCAGCGGGGAGGTCGTCGCGGAGCTCCGCGGCCCGCGAAACATCTCTCTGCCGAAAAGTGAGGTCGCGCCTGGGTCCTACGAGCTGTGGGTCCGGTTCGACAAGGGCGCGTCGCCGGAGACCGCGGTGAAGGTGCGCACGCTCGAGGTCGCGGCGGGCGGGAGCTACACGGTGGCGTGCCAGGCGCGGTTCCTCACGTGCAACGTGCGCGAGTAGCGCCGGGCGGTCAGAGGGCGGAGAGGTCCACGACGCCGAAGCCGAGCGCCGTCGGCACGAGCATCGCCTTCTCCTCGGGGATGACGAGGTGGTCTGGGCCGTGCAGCGTGGCCCAGACAGCGATCACCTGCGGTGCCGCGAGCGAGTCCGCGCCGCCGCGGATGACGCTGTAGTCCATATGCGTGATCAGGACCGCGCCCTCGGCGGCGTGCCGGTCCACCCTGAGCCAGTCCGTGATCCCGTCACCGTCGATGTCCCAGAGGGGCTCCCAGCCCCCGGGCATGGTGGCATTCCCGATGGTCGCGAGGCGCGGACCGGTGGGCTGCCACAGGCCGTCGATCTCCGCCATCGGGCCGGAGTAGAGGTGGTAGTCGGCCTCTCCATCGAGGGCGACGCCGCTCACCGGATCCTGCGGGTAGTACACCGTGTCCGCGAGCCCGTCGCCGTCCTGGTCGGGAACGAGGCGGCCGTTCGTGTAGCGGGCGAGGCCGGCAGGCGGGGCGTCCCGCGCGACGCGCACCGTGCCGGTGAACCCCCGCGGCAGGACGTAGCCGTCCCCCTGTGGGCAGTCGGGGCGGGTGTAGGCCCCGACGATCTGCTCGGGAACGCCATCGCCGTCGAGGTCCTGCGCCCAGATGTTCGTGGGATCGGTGTTCCCGGCGCAGTCCTTCGGCTCGTCAGCCGCGTAGACGTGCTCCACCCGGATCGCCGCGGGCGCGCTCCAGCCGTCGAGCGGGCCCGGGAACAGCTCGGCCCAACCCGTGGTGCCCGCCTCGTAGGCGTGCTCGCTGGTCATGCGATTCCCGATTCCGTCTCCCGTGCGATCCGTGAAGTCCTGCTCGCTTCCTTCCGGGGCCGGGCTCACGGCAGGCAGGTCGTCGATGTCCCCCACGATGGGGCCCGGCACAGCCTCCGTCGGCTGGTCCTCCTGGCCAGCGGCCGGCCCCAGGCCCCCGCGGGCGAAGTCCTCTTCACCATCCCCCGTCAGGTCACCGATCGCGTACAGGCCGTTCGAGGCCGTGGCGATCGCGTCCTTCACGTCGGTGCGTACAACCGCATGGGGGGCGAGCACGAGGACGCTGGTCTCGCCGGTGGCGTCCAGGCGCACCGTCAGGTCGGAGAGGCCGTCCCCGTCGACGTCAGGAATCCGGGAGAGCTGGCCAGTCCCAATCGTCCACTGGACGGGGAGCGAGTCTGCGTCCACGCAGTCGGGGAGGTCGGCGCACGCGCCGGCGGGAGGGTTGACTGTCGGCGTCCCTCCGGTCGGCGCGATGGCGGCGGGCTCGGGCTCGTCGGGGACGCTCGGCCCCCTGCCTTCGCCAGTACCGTCCTCCTGAGGAACGCAGGCGGCGATGAGCAGGAGGAGTGAGCACCATGTCGGCTTCATCGAAGACCTCAGCGTGGGACCGCGAGGCCTGCTGGCCAATGTAGACGTGGTGGGCCCGACCCGCCACGAGTCTCCGCGCACGCGCAAAGCTCGGGCGATGGTTCGTGCGTCATGTCACCGCTGGGGCTCACCTCACCGGGACTCGCTCCTGGTGCCACGTGCGAGCGGCTCCCCGTCACCGGGCCTTCGCGTGCGCGCGGACCGGCGCCCAGCCACCGGAGGCCGGCTCGAGCCTCCCCTTACAAAACCTGACGACGACGCGTAAGATTCGGCCCGGTCGCCCGTACGGGGGTGGACGGGGGTTCGATGGACACGCAGCGCCTGCGCGCAACCGCGATACCGGTGGGTGTCA
Source organism: Klebsiella pneumoniae (assembly GCA_945882675.1). Lineage (GTDB taxonomy): Bacteria > Myxococcota_A > UBA796 > UBA796 > CANLGQ01. Next base: position 5,006 of record CAMCWU010000169.1, read on the forward strand.
CCGCCGTCGTTCTGTACGGCTTGATCGGTGTGTTTGTAGGGTACCCGTGCGTGTCGACGGGCCTGCGCTACGGCGTGTGGCTCGACCGGTGCCCGGCCACGGACAAGCGCCTGCAGCTCGGCGTCGGCGCGGACGGTGTGGTCCGGGGCGCCACGGGCTCGCTCTGGATCCGGCCGGAGCTCGGGTTCCTCGAAGGGAAGGGGCCGAGTGCCACGCCGAGCTGGAACGCCATGTCCCGCGGCTGGTCCGCCGACGTGGAGCTCCGGGACGCTGCCGGCAATCGCGTGGACGGCGCGCAGATCGCCCGCTGGAAGCGCGAAGGGGACACGCAGCGCGCGGAGCTCACCCTGCCGGAGGTGCCGGACGGCGACTACACGCTGCACGTGGCGGTAGACGCCGGCTTCGAGCAGCTGGCAACGGACCTCGCGCTCCCGCTGTACGCGCCGGCCATCGTGCACCTGGCGACGGATCGGGCGCTGTACAAGCCGGGCCAGGAGGTCCTGCTTCGGAGTGTGGTGCTTCGCCGAACGGATCTCACGCCCATCGACGCGCGGCCCGGCAAGTGGACCGTCCGGTCGCCCGCCGGCGAGGACATGCTCGTCGAGCGCGACCCGGGCGGCCCGTGGGGCGTCGCCGATAGCTCGTTCCCGCTCGCGCAGGACGCGGAGACGGGCGTCTGGACTGCAACGTACACGTCGGGGAGCGCCACGGACACGGTCACGTTCAAGGTCGAGCCGTTCCGGCTGCCGCGCTTCACCGTGGAGCTGGCGCCGGACGCGCCGTGGTACCGGAGCAGCGACGCGATCGTGGTGAAGGGCACGGCCCGCTACACTTCGGGCGCGCCGATCCCGAACGCACCGGTCCGCGTGGACGTCACGACGGTGAGCGGGCGCTGGCCGATGCCGCTCGCGTGGGAGGAGCCGATCGACGTGCGGACGGACGCGACGGGCGCGTTCACCGTGGACCTCGGCGTCGTACCGGGCGATCTCATCGAGAAGTCGGTGTTCGGGGTCCGCGCCACGGTGACGGAGGCCGCGGGCGAGTCCGGCGCGGGATCGGCGTCCATCGTGCTCTCGCACGATCCGCTCACGGTCGACGCGGTCACCGAGCTCGGCGACGGCCTGGTCGAGGGGTTCAACAACCGCGTGTACCTGCGCGTCACGTCGCCGGACGGGGCGCCGGTCCGCGACACGGACGTGACCGTCGCGAACCCGTGGCTGCCGGACGCCCCGGTCCGCACCGGCCGCACCGACCAGGACGGCGTGGCCGCGATCCAGCTCGATCCCGGCGCTCCGGTCACGGTGGTCGACCCCGCGCCGCCGATGCGCGTGCGCCCGATGGCCGCCCCGATGGCCACGCTGAACGACGCCCGCGAGCTCGGCCGGTCCGAGGCCCTCACGCTGCTGGAGCGGAGCGCGCTCGACGCGCTCGTGGATGACGTGGGTCGATGCTCGGACTTCAGCGCGGACGGCACGATGTTCTGGCTCGCGCTCCAGGTGTCCGCTGCGGGCGCCGTCGGGGCGGTCGAGAGCCGGGCCGGCCAGGGAGGCGCGCTCACGGCGTGCGTGGAGGCCGCGCACCGCGGGCTGCGCCTGCTGAGCGGCCCCCCGCGCACGTACACGCTGGCGTGGCAGATCCCGGCGTCCACCCGCCCATCGCTCCAAGCCGGCGTGGACTACGCGCTCGGCGGCGGGTACGAGGCCGAGTTCGACGAGGCGGCGCTGGCCGCCAGCCCGTGCGTACCGCCCGGCACGACCGTGGCAGGTGAGGCGTACGTCGCACACTTCCGCGTGGCGAAGGGTTCGCGCACCGCGACGGTGTCCCTCGTCGACAGCGGCCTCCTCCCGGGGGCCGTCCGGGGCTGCGTGGAGCGCGCGATGTCGTCCGTCGCGTTCGACGAGCCGGCGGGCAGCCCGGCCATCGGCGTGGTCCGCCTGGACGTCCACATCCCGTACGTCCCGGGCCGGGAGGTCCCGCAGCCGACGACCCGGATCGCGTACGAGCTCCGGGTGGCGGCCGGCGATCGGCAGGGGAGGGTGGTCCTGCCGCCGGGTGACGTCCCGCCGCTGCGCATCCGCGCGACGCCGAGTCTCGCCGCCCCGGGCGACGTGGTGGAGCTCGACTTCATCCGCGGGCCGGGCTTTTCGGGCGCGCTACCGGAGGAGATCCGGCTGTGGGAGGGAACCGTCGAGCTCGCGAAGACCAAGCTCGATCCCAACACCCGCAAGGCGAGCTTCACGATCCCGCCCGGCGTCGACGGGTTCCTGCGCGTAGAGGAGGGCGGCGCCCGCGCCGTCATCTACGCGCGTCGGCCCGACCCGCTCGCGCTCACGCTCGCCACGGAGCGCCCGAGCTACCGCCCCGGCGAGCTCGCGAAGCTGCTCATCGGCGCCAGCGCGAACGGGGCGCCCGTTCAGGCGGGGATCGGCCTGGTAGGCGTGGACACGGCGCTCTCGCAGCTCGCGCCGCTGCTCGCGCCCGACGACTGGGGCCGCGTCACGGTGCGGGCCACCGCGGACCAGCCCGCGTTCGGGAGCTTCGACCCCGTGTCGCTCGCGCTCGGCCAGATCGCGGGGACCAACGCCGCGCAGGCCGCGGTGCTGCGGCTCACCCAGCTCCCGATGGACGCTGCGGGCGACGACCGGATCGCGGCGCAGGCGAGCGCCGTCGCCGACCTCTCGACCCCGCTGATCCTCGGGTTCTGGCGCGCGTACGCGCACGCCGCCGCCCTCGAGCGCGCCTGGGAGGCCACGGCGCCACCCGGCGAGACGCTCGCTCCCGAGCGGATGGTCACCCTGTGGGACCAGGCGCTCGCCGCCTGCGCCGCCGAGGGGAAGCCGGCGGTGGACGCCTTCGGGCGCCCGCTCACGCTGCCGAACCTGCCGCCCGATCTGCTGGCCGAGCTCGACCCGCGCCGCATGGTGTCGGACGGCGCGCGCCTGACCGAGGACGTCGTCGACTGGCCCCGCCACGTGGCCGAGGAGGTGCGCTGATGCGCCCGAACACCGGATCGCTGCTGGTTCTCCTCCTCGGCGGGTGCGGGGCCATGGAGGCCGCGCCCGAGATGGCCGCCAGCGCGCCCATGCAGGAGCTGGAGATGGAGGAGATGCCCGCCGAAGCGGCAGCACCGGCGGCTTCGCGGGATAAGCGCGCCGCTCGCGGTCCCAGCGGCGGCGACGGCGCGGGGCTCGGTGGCATGGGCGCGCGGGGCGGCGGCCTGGGGAGCAATACCGACGCGGCCGTGACGACGCTCGGCTACCTGGAAGGCGACGCGGAGGGCAAGGTCGGCGCCAAGGAGGCGCCCCCTGGGGCTTCCGAGACCCGCGTCCGCGAGTGGTTCCCGGAGGCGTTCCTCTGGCAGCCGCTCGTCGAGACGGATGCTTCCGGGAAGGCTACCGTGGACGTCCGCGTGCCGGACCAGCTCACGACGTGGCGCGTCCTCGCGCTCGCGCACGACCGCCAG
>CAMCWU010000170.1 GCA_945882675.1 Klebsiella pneumoniae
ATCCGGACGGAAGCGCCGCTCGTCGGCACCGGCATCGAGTTCGTCGTGGCCCGCGACTCCGGCGTCACCGTGACCGCTCGCCGGTCCGGCGTGGTCGAGTCCGTAGATGCCTCCCGCATCGTGGTGAAGACCGAGGACCTCGCCGACGACATCGGCGCGGACGTCGACATCTACAACCTCACCAAGTTCATGAGGTCCAACCAGAACACCTGCATCAACCAGCGCCCCGTCGTCCGCCCCGGTGACGAGATCCGCGCCGGTGAAGTCATTGCGGACGGCCCGGCGACGGATCGGGGCGAGCTCGCGCTCGGCCAGAACATCCTCGTCGCGTTCATGCCGTGGGGTGGGTACAACTTCGAGGACTCGATCCTGATCTCGGAGAAGCTGGTCGCCGAAGACCTCTTCACCACGATCCACATCGAGGAGTTCGAGGTCGCCGCGCGCGACACGAAGCTCGGTCGCAAGGAGGAGATCACCCGCGACATCCCGAACGTCGGCGACGAAGCCCTCAAGGACCTCGACGACTCCGGCATCGTGCGGGTCGGCGCGGAAGTCCGCCAGGGCGACATCCTGGTCGGCAAGATCACCCCCAAGGGCGAGACGCAGCTCTCCCCCGAAGAGAAGCTTCTCCGGGCCATCTTCGGCGAGAAGGCCGGCGACGTCCGCGACACCTCGCTCCGCGTGCCCCCCGGCGTCGAGGGCACCGTCATCGGCGCCCAGGTCTTCTCGCGTGAGAACGCCGAGAAGGACGCCCGCGCCCTGGAGATCGAGGCTCAGGGTGTCCGCCGCATCGAGCGCGATCGGGACGAGAAGGTCCGGACCGTGCGCGACTCCGCCACCCGCCTGCTGGCCCGCCTCCTCAAGGGCGCGACGGCCACGAGCGACGTGATCGATCCGGACAGCGGCGACACGCTGATCGGCCAGAGCGAGGAATACACCTACGAGAACCTCAAGAAGCTCCAGGTCGACATGTACGACCGGATCGGTGTTCAGGACCGGGGCCTCGAAGCCCAGGTCTGGCGCCTGACGGACCGCATCCGCGCCAAGGTCGACGAGATCCACGCCCGTTACAAGGCGAAGATCGAGCGCCTCCGGGGCGGGGACGATCTCCAGCCGGGCGTCATCAAGCAGGTCAAGGTCTACGTCGCCATCAAGCGCAAGCTGTCGGTCGGCGACAAGATGGCCGGCCGCCACGGAAACAAGGGTGTCATCTCGAAGATCCTGCCGCTCGAGGACATGCCGTTCCTCGAGGACGGGACCCCGGTCGACATCGTCCTGAACCCGCTCGGCGTCCCCTCGCGCATGAACGTCGGTCAGATCCTCGAGACCCACCTCGGTTGGGCCGCTCGCGGCCTCGGCCAGAAGATCCGCCGGCTCGTCGAGCAGCACTCGGAGCGCGAGCTCCGGGCGTTCATCAAGCAGGCGATGGGTGACGAGCCGAACCTCGTCGAGTTCGTTGACAACGCGACCTTCGACGAGCTCCAGCAGTTCGTGGCCAAGTACGAGGCCGGCCTCACCATCGCCACGCCGGTGTTCTCCGGCGCGTCGGAGGCGGAGATCAAGGAGTGGCTCGCGCTCGCGGGCCTCGACACGGACGGCCAGTCCTTCCTGTTCGACGGCAAGACGGGGGAGGCGTTCCACCAGCGCGTCACCGTCGGCATCATGTACATGCTGAAGTTGCACCATCTTGTCGACGACAAGATCCACGCGCGCTCCACCGGGCCATACTCTCTGGTCACGCAGCAGCCCCTGGGCGGAAAGGCCCAGTTCGGCGGTCAGCGTCTCGGCGAGATGGAGGTCTGGGCCCTCGAGGCCTACGGCGCCGCTTACGGCCTGCAGGAGTTCCTGACGGTCAAGTCGGACGACGTCGCGGGCCGGACGCGCATGTACGAGTCGATCGTCAAGGGCGAGAACGTGCTAGAGGCTGGTCTGCCCGAGTCGTTCAACGTCCTCGTCAAGGAGATGCAGGCGCTGGCGCTCGACGTCGAGCTCATCGAGGACAAGGAAGTCCTCCGCCAGTGATCCGCTGATCCCTACCTCTCCCGCTCCTGCCCCTTCCTTGGGGTAGGAGGTCCGGGGATCTGGCCGTCACCGGTCGGGTCCCCAAAATGTTTCGCTCAAAGCTGCTATCCAGGAGTCTACCGTGCGGGAAACTTACAACCTGTACGAGAAGCCCAAGAACCCTCTCAGCTATGTGGCTGTGCGGATCAGCTTGGCGTCCCCTGAGAAGATTCGGAGCTGGTCGCACGGCGAGGTCAAGAAGCCCGAGACCATCAACTACCGGACCTTCAAGCCCGAGCGGGACGGCCTGTTCTGCTCCAAGATCTTCGGGCCGGTCAAGGACTACGAGTGCTGGTGCGGCAAGTACAAGCGCATGAAGTACCGCGGTATGACCTGCGAGAAGTGCGGCGTGGAGGTCATCCAGGCTCGCGTCCGCCGGGAGCGCATGGGTCACATCGACCTCGCCACTCCCGTCGCGCACATCTGGTTCCTCAAGAGCCTGCCGTCGCGCATCGGCAACCTCCTCGACATCTCGCTGAAGGACCTCGAGAAGGTCCTGTACTGCGAGGCGTACATCGTCACGGACCCCGGTGAGACCACGCTCGAGAAGGGCGCGATCCTGGCCGAAGAAGACTACCAGGAGATGATCAAGACCTTCGGGTACGGCTCCTTCGAAGTCGGCATGGGCGGCGAGGTCATCCGCGACATGCTCGCGGAGCTCGACGTCGTCGCGCTCGCCGATCAGCTCCGCACGGAGATGAAGGAAACCTCGTCGTCGGCCCAGCGCCGCCGTTACGCGAAGCGCCTGAAGATCGTGGAGGCCTTCCGCGACTCCGGCAACCAGCCCGAGCACATGATGCTGGAGGTCATCCCGGTCCTCCCGCCGGATCTCCGTCCGCTGGTCCCCCTCGATGGTGGCCGCTTCGCGACGTCTGACCTCAACGATCTCTACCGCCGCGTCATCAACCGGAACAACCGCCTCAAGCGGCTCCAGGACCTGAACGCGCCCGAGATCATCATCCGCAACGAGCGCCGCATGCTGCAGGAGGCCGTCGACGCCCTGTTCGACAACGGTCGCCGCGGCAAGCTCTTCACGGGCCCCAACAAGCGCCCGCTCCGCTCGCTCTCCGACATGCTCAAGGGCAAGCAGGGCCGGTTCCGCCAGAACTTGCTCGGCAAGCGCGTGGACTACTCGGGCCGCTCGGTCATCGTCGTCGGTCCGGAGCTCCGTCTGCACCAGTGCGGCCTCCCGAAGAAGATGGCGCTCGAGCTGTTCAAGCCGTTCATCTACAACAAGCTCGAAGAGCGCGGCCTCGTCACGACGATCAAGGCCGCCAAGAAGCGCGTCGAGAAGGAAGCGGACGAGGTCTGGGACATCCTGGACGAAGTCATCCGTGAGCACCCCGTGATGCTCAACCGCGCGCCCACGCTGCACCGCCTCGGCATCCAGGCGTTCGAGCCGGTCCTCATCGAGGGCCGCGCGATTCGCCTCCACCCGCTCGTCTGCACCGCGTTCAATGCGGACTTCGACGGCGATCAGATGGCGGTGCACGTCCCGCTGTCGATCGAAGCGCAGATCGAAGCTCGCGTGCTCATGATGTCGACCAACAACATCCTGAGCCCCGCAAACGGCAAGCCGATCATCCAGCCGTCGCAGGACGTCGTCCTCGGCGCCTACTACATGACGCGCGAGAAGAAGAACGCGAAGGGTGAAGGCCGGATCTTCTCGAGCCCCGAAGAGATCCAGATGGCCTACGACCATCGCGAGGTCGAGCTCCACAGCCGGGTCAAGGTCCGGATGCCGAGCCGCCCCCTCGAGAAGCGGATCGTCGAGAGCATCCCCGATCTCCTCGACGCGCACCTCATGGTCGGCGTGGACGTCGGCGGCCGGAGCGAAGTCTGGCATGTCCACCGTGGCGCTTGCGAGCGTCGCGTGGACGACGGCGGGCTCATCCCGCTCGGTGAGGTCGCGGCCCTCGGCGGCGACGCCTACGGGCACCTCAGCGACGCTGGCGCGGGCTCGGGCAAGCGCTGGGCCGCGGACGCCGAGATGCTCAAGGAGGCTTCGCTCGTGCTCGAGATGAGCGGCCTGAACAAGGGCGGCTGGTTCGAAGCCCGCAGCGAGCTCGGAGGCACGAACCGTCTCGCTCTCGCGGTCTCGCACTACTCCGAGGCCCCTCCGGAAGGGGAGGCGCAAGCCAATCACAGCGGCCGCGTGTCCACGACCCGTGAGCACACGATCGATAACATCCGCGTCTTCGTCTACGAACTCCCCGAGTTCCGTGGCGCAAGCCGGGTCATCGCGACCGTCAACCCCGTCGTCGAGACCGGCCCGAACGGCGCGGCGAGCATCGACGCCCGCTTCAACGTCTCGTACCGCCTGCGTCAGCTCAAGGCGGCCGTGAACTGGCTCCGCGCCGAGTACAAGGACACGCTCACGGTCGTGGCGGCCCCCAAGGGCTTCTTCGGCTTCCAGAGCCGCGTGCCGGTGTGGACCGAGAACACCGACGCCGACGTCGTGGAGGCCCGCGGCGAGCTCGTGGATACCACGGTCGGTCGCGTCCTCTTCTACAACATCGTCCCGGACGAGCTGCCGTTCAGCGCGGTCGATCGCCCGATGACCAAGAAGGCACTCGGCGACCTCATCGACCGCTGCTACCGCATCGCGGGCCCGAAGCAGAGCGTGCTCTTCGCGGACGCCCTGATGCAGCTCGGCTTCGGTATGGCTGCGGAAGCCGGCATCTCGATCTGCATGGACGACATGGTCATCCCGGAGAGCAAGCCCCGGCTGCTCGACGAGGCCAAGCGCCAGGTGCGCGAGACCGAAACCCAGTACAACGAGGGGCTCATCACGCCCCGCGAGAAGTACAACAAGGTCGTCGACATCTGGACGAAGGTGACCTCCGAGATCTCGGACACCATGATCAAGGGCATCAGCACCGAGGTCGTGGAGCGCGACGGGAAGAAGGAGATCCACCCGTCGTTCAACGCCATCTTCATGAGGGTCGACTCGGGCGCACGCGGGTCTCCGACCCAGGTGCGGCAGCTCGCCGGTATGCGCGGCCTCATGGCCCGCCCGTCGGGCGAGATCATCGAGACGCCCATCACGGCGAACTTCCGCGAGGGTCTGTCGGTCCTCGAGTACTTCATCTCCACCCACGGCGCCCGTAAGGGTCTCGCGGACACGGCGCTGAAGACCGCGAACTCCGGCTACCTCACCCGTCGCCTCGTGGATGTCGTGCAGGACACGATCATCACCGCCGACGACTGCGGGACCAGCGAGGGGATGGAGGTCACGAGCCTCATCGAGGGCGGCGAGATCATCGAGCACCTTGGCGAGCGCGTGCTCGGCCGCGTGGCGGTGGAGGACGTCCTGGACCCGTACTCGGACGAGATCCTGGCGGGTCGCAACGACCTCCTCGACGAGTCCACGATCGACAAGATCGTGCAGGCCGGCGTGGAGCGCGTGCGGATCCGGTCGGTTCTCTCCTGCGAGATGCGCTGGGGCGTGTGCTCGCTGTGCTACGGTCGCGACCTGGCCCGTGGCACGCTGGTCAACATCGGTGAGGCCGTCGGCGTCATCGCGGCGCAGTCCATCGGCGAGCCGGGAACCCAGCTGACGATGCGCACGTTCCACATCGGAGGTGCCGCGTCGGCAGCTGTGGCCCAGTCGTATCTCGAGCTCCGGACGAGCGGCTCCGTGCGGTACGGCGATACGCTGACCGTGGCGGATGACCGTGACGGCCGCTCCATCGTGACCTCGCGCAACGGCGAGCTCACGGTGGTCGACGCCAAGGGCCGCGAGCGCGAGCGCTACGGCGTGCCCTACGGCGCCGAGGTCCTCGTCAAAGACGGCCAGAAGGTCGCAGCGAAGATGCGGGTGGCCCAGTGGGACCCCTTCAACCTCCCCATCCTCGCGTCCATGACCGGGAAGGCGAAGTTCGAGGACCTCGAGGATGGTCGCTCCATGAAGGAGGAGATCGACGTGACGGGCCTGTCCCGCATGGTGGTCACCGACTACAAGGATACCGATCTCAAGCCGCGTATCGTCGTCTACGACGAGAACAAGAAGGCGCTGGCTCGCTACTTCCTGCCGGTCTCTGCCTACATCATGGCGAAGGACGGCGCCGACGTCATGGTCGGTGACGTGCTCGCCAAGATCCCGCGCGAGACCACGAAGACCAAGGACATCACCGGCGGTCTGCCCCGTGTGGCCGAGCTCTTCGAAGCCCGCAAGCCGAAGGAGGTCGCGATCATCACCGAGATCGACGGGACCGTGTCGTTCGGCAAGGACACCAAGGGCAAGCGCCGGATCATCGTGACCCCGGAGATCGGCGACCCCCAGGAGTACCTGATCCCGAAGGGCAAGAACATCACCGTCAACGAAGGTGACTACGTCCGGAAGGGCGAAGCCCTGATGGACGGCGCCGCGAACCCGCACGACATCCTCAAGATCAAGGGTGAAGGCGCGTTGGCCCGCTACCTTGTCGACGAGGTCCAGGAGGTCTACCGCCTCCAGGGCGTCAAGATCAACGACAAGCACATCGAGGTCATCGTTCGGCAGATGCTCCGCCGCGTGAAGATCCGCGAGGTCGGTGACACCGACTTCCTGGTCGACGAGGTCGTCGAGAAGCATCGTTTCGATCAGGTCAACCGCCAGATCGTGGCGCTCGGTGGTCTCCCGTCCAAGGCGGAGTCGCTCCTCCTCGGCATCACCAAGGCGAGCTTGTCCACCGACTCCTTCCTGTCCGCGGCCTCCTTCCAGGAGACGACGCGGGTCCTCACGGAGGCCGCCATCAAGGGCTCCGTGGACCAGCTCCGCGGCTGCAAAGAGAACGTGATCATGGGCCGCCTCATCCCGGCGGGCACCGGCTTCGCGGCGTACCAGAAGCTCGGTATGAGCTTCCGGGACGAGTCCGAAGCCCAGCTCTCGGATCTCTCCGCCTCCTGAGCTGACGGCCCCGGGTCACGCACCCAGGGCCATCTCCGCGGCCTCCCGCCGTCCCCCTGCCGCGAGGTGCGGGGGCCACCTGGGCCGCTCCTGTCTTCGGCCATCCGAGCCGAAACGCTTGACAACCCCTCCGCGGTTCAATAAACCCGCGGGGGCCAGAGGTGACCGGCGCGCATGCGTCGACCGCCTGAAAAAGGATCCGAATGCCGACCATCAACCAGCTCGTGCGCAAGGGCCGTGACAAGGCCCGCCGCAAGTCCAGCTCCCCCGCGCTCAAGGGCAACCCCCAGAAGCGTGGAGTGTGCACCCGCGTGTATGCGACCACCCCGAAGAAGCCGAACTCGGCCCTCCGGAAGGTCGCGCGCGTTCGCCTCACGAACGGGATGGAGGTCACCTCCTACATCCCGGGCGAAGGTCACAACCTCCAGGAGCACAACTCGGTCCTCATCCGCGGTGGTCGCGTGAAGGATCTCCCGGGCGTGCGCTATCACATCATCCGTGGCACCCTGGACAGCCAGGGCGTTAACGATCGCCGCCAGGGCCGTTCCAAGTACGGCGCCAAGCGGCCGAAGAAGTAGGGGAAGCACATGCCTCGTCGCCGCGAAGTACCCAAGCGCCGTGTCCTGCCCGATCCCCAGTACGGGGACGTGGTCGTCACGAAGTTCATGAACGTCCTCATGAAGGAGGGCAAGAAGCACACGGCCGAGAACGTCGTCTACGGCGCGTTCGAGACCATCGTGCAGCGCACCCGCGAGAACCCCATCGAGGTGTTCCGTCGCGCGCTCGACAACGCCAAGCCGGCGGTCGAAGTCAAGTCCCGCCGCGTCGGCGGTTCGACTTACCAGGTCCCTGTGGAAGTGCGGCCCGAGCGCCAGGTCGCTCTCGCCATCCGCTGGATCATCGAGTTCTCTCGCAAGCGTAGCGGCAAGTCCATGACGGACAAGCTCGCGAACGAGATGATCGAAGCCAGCCACAACCGCGGCGGCGCGATCAAGCAGAAGGAAGACGTCCACCGCATGGCCGAAGCCAACAAGGCGTTCGCCCACTACCGTTGGTAGCAGCGGTGGTGGTCAGGGGGATCGCCTCCTCCTGATTTCTGATGCTCTGGCTGGCGGACCCCCCCCAGAGCAGCTAAGAGGGGTCACCCGCACGGGACCGCCCCGTGCCCGCAGGCTCGCTGTCCCGTGTGCGTACTTCGGTACCCCCGAAAAGGCGCATACCCACGAGCCCGCTTCCAAGATCATCCCGCGCGCCCCCTCGGCGCGTTCTCGTCCGTTGGAGTTCGGTATGGCGAAGGAAAAGTTCGACCGTAGCAAGCCGCACGTGAACATCGGCACGATCGGCCACGTCGACCACGGCAAGACGACCTTGACCGCGGCCATCACGAAGACGCTCGCGTCGCGTGGCCAGGCCAAGTTCCTCGCCTACGACATGATCGACAAGGCCCCCGAGGAGAAGG
>CAMCWU010000171.1 GCA_945882675.1 Klebsiella pneumoniae
GGGCGGCCAGCTCGCGGACCGGCGCGCGGAGCTCCTCCTCGCGCTGACGGCGGCGCAGGCGACGAAAGGCCAGCTCGCATCCGCGACGTCGGGCCTCGCAGAGGCCGAGCAGATCTTCCGCGACCTGCGGATGAAGCGGCCGCGGTGCCTCGCGCTCGCGAACATCGCCGAGCTGCTCACCTGGCAGGGCGAGCCGCTCCAGGCCCGGCAGCGCGCGCACGTCGCCGTACAGCTGGCGTCCGAGCTCGACTACAAGCTCGGCCGGTCCGCCGCCCAGCGCGCGATGGGCGTCGCCGCCATCGACCTCGGCCTGTACGAGGAGGGCCAGACCGCGCTCCTCGAGGCCCACGCCATCGCGACGGAGATCGACCTCGCGGAGGAGATCCTTGCGTGCCTGGTCGCGCTCACGCACCTGGCGGTCGAGCGCGGCGACAGCCGGTCGGCGCTGAGCCACGGTCTCCTCGGCCTCGAAGCCGGTAAGCTCCGCGATCCCGAGCGGTACCTCCCGCTCCTGCAGGCCTGGCTCGCGACCGCGCACGCGCGCCTGGGAGAGGTGAACCTGGCCCGCGCGCTCGTCGCCACCGCGGAGGCCCGCCTCGCGGAGATCCCCATTCCCCGCCGCACCCACATCCAGCTCGCGCTCGCGTGGGCGCTCGTGGCCTTGGGCGACGTGGACGCCGCCCGCGCGATGGCCCGTACGGTCCTGCAGGTCTCGGGGAGCCGGGGTTTCCGCCTCGTGAGCCTGGAAGCCCGCGCGCTCATGGTTCAGCTCACCACCGGCGCCGAGCAGATCACGCACCGGCAGGCGTGCCGGGATCTGGCCCGGGACTTCGCGGGTGGGCTCGCGCCGGAGATGGCGCGCGCGTTCTGGCGGCGGCCGTTCGTGGCGATGTTCGGGGAGTCCTGAGGTCGTCTGAGCGCCCCTGTCCCGTTACAAGGGCGGCCCGGAGGAATCATGTCCAAGGCCCTCATGCCGCGCCCGCTCGTCCACCTGTGGTCCGAGGCGATCGGCGAGAACCCGAACGATCATCAGTCCGCGCTCCAGCGCCTCCTCCGGGATCAGCGGCGTCTCACCAAGTTCGTGGAAGAGAACGCGGAGCAGATGGACCGCACGACCGCGGGGGTCGCCGTGTACTTCCTCGGCGTCGTCGTCCGCATGTTCGACCTCGCGGGCGGCCGCCTCAAGTCGGTCACGTGGGAGCAGGTCCGCGCGGCGGAGCAGCGCATCGGCGAGGCCGTGCCCCAGCTCCTCCCGTACGACGCCGCCTTCTTCGATCGCGTCCGCGCCGTTTCGTGGCGCGCCCAGCCGCACGTCCTCGACGAGGCCATGATGGCCCTGTTCCAGTCCGCCCGCACCGAGCAGGAGATGGAGGTCGCGCGGACCGAGTCCATGAAGATCTTCTTCCTCGTGTGGGTCGCGATCGAAGCGCTCGACGCCAACTGGCTCCCGCCCAAGGACTTCGCGGGCGAGTCCACGTACGAGTATCACCATATCGAGCCGCGAATCGCTGATCCCGACGCCCCTGGCGCGGAAGGCGCGTCGGCCGACGTGGGCTGAGTCCGATTCGTGGTGTGCGCTGCCGCCCGGAGGACCTTCATGCGCAAGCTCATCATCCCCGGTTTCCTGGCCCTCGCCGGCTGTGGCGACGTCTCGACCCTCGCGGACTGCCTCGGCCAGCTGAACGGCGCGTACGAGGGCGCGATGGAGGGCTCGCTCGACGCCGAACTCGCGGAGGACGGCACCCTGACCGTCGTGTTCTACGGCCCGGACGGCGAGATCCTCGAGCAGGGCTCGGGCTCGGTCAGCGAGGACGGCGTGGTGGACGGATCGGCGGGCGACCTCGACTTCGGCGGCACGTTCGACTTCGACTCGTGCTCGGCCACGGGCGACTGGCTCTCGAACGCGGCCGAAGGCGGCGAGGGGACCTGGGACCTGGGCGGCTTCCTCTCCGAGTAGGGATCCAGGTTCTCCCACGGCTCTTGTGGGGTGCTGCGCCCGGACCGGCGCCCCCGACCCGTTCGACCCGCTAAAGCCTACCAATATGCCCGATCGAGCGAGATCTCGTACCGCTCGCAGGCCTCGTGCGCGGGCAGCCGCTCCCGCGCCGACCCCGCCCCGCCCGCGGGCACCGGCGGCAGCGTGACGCCCCAGCTCTCCCCGTTGCACGACACCGAAACGACCGCCTGATCCACGGCCCGCTTCGCCGAGTTCTTCGCGTCGATCCCGACCTCTATGCGGCCGCCCGGCAGCTGGCGCGTCCACGCGTCGAGGTCGAAGAACGGCTGCACGTCCAGGTGCCGATCGAAGCTCTCCCGGCCGCTGAACACCACTTCGCGCCGGTCGGCGTCGATGCTCATGTTGAACGCGCCGCTCACGTTGAGGCCGAGCAGGCCCTGCGTCTCCTTGCTGGCGCACTGGTCGCACACCGCGATCGCGACCCCGGTGAGCTCGATGTCGCCGAGCCAGATCCGGTCGAGCAGGACGAGCCGCGCCTCGCGCTCCCCGTTGGCGGTATGCAGCTTCATGACCGGGCTATCGTCGGGCGGTGACGCGCCGAGGGCGTACAGCGCGTCGAGCGGGAGGGTCGTGTAGGTCGCGCCGGTGTCGAAGGTCATCTCGGCCTCGAGCGTGCGGCCGCCGTGCTCGAAGACCACGGGGATGGAGATGCGACGTCCCTCGCCTTCATACGGGAGGGTAATCTCGTGATCGCCCTGGGCGGGCGGCGGCGGCATCGGGGCCTGGTCGAGCGGCTTCGCCTCTGCGATGCTCGGCTTCGAGAGCGGGATCTCCGGCGGCAGCCACGACGCGACGCGCTGCGCGAAGCCGTCCACGTCCGCGCCGAGCCCGAACAGCGCGATGCCGGTGGTCACGGCGTCCCGGCGCTCGCCCGGGAAGTACACGGGGATCATCAGGAGCAACGCCAGCGACCAGCCGAGCAGCCCGCCGCCCGTGACCCACACCCTGCGGTCGAACCGGGCGACACCCCCTGCGACGAGCGGTGGCCCGAGGACGAGAAATGTCGCGCTCGCCGAGATCGCCCACGGCTGGGCCTCCCGGTGGAAGCCGAGTCCGACGAACGCCGCGACCGCGATTGCCGACGTTGGAGCGGCAGCCAAGACAGCCAGCCAGGCGAGGCGGCTGCGTTTCACCGCCGCCCTCCCGGCGCCGGGCGCACATGGCCCTGGGCGCCTGGCCGGGCTAAGCTGGCCCCCCGCTGGGCGACCGGCGGGCGGGAGTGGGGATGCCGCGCGCGACCTGGTTCTGCGTCGATATCGAGTGCTCCGGGCCGGTCCCCGCATTGTACGACATGGTGTCGATCGGCGTCGTCGTGGTCGGTCCCAGTGGGGAGATTGCCCCGCTGGAAGACGCTTACTACGCCGAGATCAAGCCGACCGCTCCGCGAGTGGACCCGGGCGCGATGGCGGTCAACGGCCTCGACATCGAAGCGCTGCGCCGCGACGGGCGGGATATGGCTGACGTGCTCCGGGAGATCGCCGGCTTCGTCGCGGAGCGGACCGTCCGCGGGAGCAAGCCGGTCTTCGTCGGACACAACGCCCCCTTCGACTGGTCGTTCGTGTCGTATGCGTATCACGCCGCGGGCCTGACCAACCCGTTCGGCTACAAGGCGCTCGACACGAAGGCGCTGGCGATGGGCGCGCTGGGCCTGCATTGGCTGGATACGAGCAAGGAGATCCTGGAGGAGCGGCTGACGCTCCCCGCGGTGGAGGCAGGCAAGGTCCACCGCGCCGACTACGACGCCTGGTTCCAGGCCCACATCCTGGCCCGCCTGCTGGAGCGGATGGGACTCGAGAGCTGACGCCACGCCGCCCACACGGCGGAAGGAGTGCTGCGATGTGCGGTTTCGTCGGTATCATCGGGCTCGACCACGTCGCCCCGGCCCTGTTCCTCGGCCTGCAGGCGATCCAGCACCGCGGGCAGGATGCCGCGGGGATCGGCGTGTACGACCGCGGCCACGTCGCCGTCCACAAGGACATCGGCCTCGTGTCGGCGGCGCTCTCCCCGGACGTCATCGCGAGCACGAGCGGCACGAGCGGGATCGCCCATGTGCGCTACCCGACGATCGGCGGCGGAGGACGCCGGGATGCGCAGCCGTTCCTCACGCAGCGGCCGGCCATGGCGCTCGCCCACAACGGGAACGTCACGAACCTGCCCGAGCTCGAGCGGCACCTGTCCACGCGCGGCATCACGCTCGCGTCCCGCTGCGACGCCGAGCCGATCATGTGGGTCCTCGCTGACGAATTGATGCAGCAGTCGACCACCGGCCACACGCAGGCCCACCTGGAGGCCGCGGTCCGTGCGGTGATGACCCGCGTGAAGGGCGGGTTCACGGTCGTCGCCGTCCTCGAGATCGACGGTCGCGAGACGCTGATCGCCTTCCGCGACCCGTTCGGCATCCGCCCCGGCGTCTACGGCAAGCGTGAGGATGGGGCGTGGATGGCGGCGTCCGAGTCGGTCTCGATGGACGTCATCGACTTCGACGTCTGCGGCCCCATTCCCTCGGGCCACCTGATGATCTTCCGCAAGGGAGAGGAGCCGATCTCGGTGCCCATCACCGTCAGCGGCCAGAACCACTGCATCTTCGAGGAGATCTACTTCGCGCGCCCGGACTCGATCATGGACGGCGGCCGCGTCTACGGTCGGCGCTGGAAGATGGGCGAGCGGCTCGCGGACGAGTGGCGGCAGCGGGACTTCGGCGTGGACGTCGTCATCCCCGTGCCCGACACGTCGCGCCCGGCGGCGATGGGCATGGCGGCGCGCCTGGGCGTCCCGTGTCACGAGGGGTTCATCAAGAACCGGTATTCCGGCCGCACGTTCATCATGCCCGACCCGAAGTCGCGCGAGGCCGCCCTGCGCGTGAAGCTGAACCCGATCGAAGAGATCTTCCGCGATCAACGGGTGGTCCTGGTCGACGACAGCATCGTCCGCGGCACCACGATGAAGCGGATCGTCGAGCTCGTCCGGAAGATGAAGCCGCGGGAGCTGCACGTCGCGATCTTCAGCCCGCCGGTCACGAACCCGTGCTTCTACGGCATCGACATGCCCACGAAAGCGGAGCTCGTTGCTGCACATATCCCGCCCGCGGAGCTGCAGGCGGAGCTCGCCCGTCAGTACGGCGCGAACAGTGTCACCTTCCTCTCGCAGGCGGGCCTCGCGTCGGTCGCGGGCAACGACATCTGCGCTGCGTGCTTCACCGGGCGCTACATGGTGCCGCTGAGCCAGGAGGAGCTCGGGTTCATCACCCAGGATCGCCGCCCCGAATGAGAGAGCCTGTCGCGAGCCCCTGGACGGCGTGGTACTTCGGGTCACCATGAGCGGCAAGGACCGGGACGGAAAAGAGATAACGGAGGCGCATTACCTGCACGAGCGCAGCGGCCTCGAGCCCGTTCTGCGCCCGCCGGTGAAGAGCCCCGTCGCGCTCGCCTGGATCCCCGGGCGGGAGGAGCTCCTGGCGGCCACGCGAGACGGCCAGCTGGTGAGCGTGGACCCTGTCCTCGGCACGCGGATCGTGGCGGAGAACCTGGGTGAGCCGGCGATTGTCTACATCGCGGAGGATCGCAATCGGGTGCTGGTCATCAGCCGCGGCGGCAGGTACCGCGTGCTCACCGTCCGCAGCGAGCTCCTGTACGAGGGGAAGCACGACTTCCTCACCGGCATGGACGGCTTCTTCGCCGACCCGTACCTGCTCATGTACGGGGACGAGGAGAAGGGGCGTTTCCTGTACCTGATCCAGGAGGGCGTGCTCAAGCACCGCGTGCCGATCGGGCCGCGCGTCATCGCCGCGCTCGACCCGAACGGGAAGGGCCTCGTGTGCCGGAGCACGGAGCAGGGCCTGCAGGTCGTGCCGTTCGGCAAGGAGAAGCTCCCGAAGGACGAGCCGACGGCGCACCGCCTGCGCGCCACGTCCCGGCACATCCTCGGGTTCACGCAGACGGGCGTGGCCGTGTGGGGGCAGGAGGGCGGGCAGCCGCGGTCCATGCGCCTGCCGGACCTGACCGCGGGAGACATCAGCCGGGACGGTTCGTACCTGGGGCTCGGGACTCGGAACGGGGCCGTCGCGCTCGCGCGGATGGACCGGATGGAGAAGCGGACGCACCCGGATCTCGTGCGGGCGTTCAACTCGCCGGTCACGTGCGTGGCGTTCAGCTCGCGGGGGCGGTGGCTCGCGACGGGGGCGGAGGGGCTGCGGATCTGGAGCTGGGAGGATTAGGCGACGGTGAGCGCCGCCACGCGTCGGGACAGT
Source organism: Klebsiella pneumoniae (assembly GCA_945882675.1). Taxonomy (GTDB): domain Bacteria; phylum Myxococcota_A; class UBA796; order UBA796; genus CANLGQ01. The sequence goes on from CAMCWU010000171.1 coordinate 6,264, forward strand.
GCCGCGTCCCCGAGCGCATCGTAGCCGCGGACCGTCGTCGCCAACAGGTGCTCCCGCGCGACCGCCCGCACCGGATCCTCCTCGTCCGACGTGGCCTTCAACGCCGCCTCCTGCGCCACCGGCCGCAGCTCGTCCGCGAGATCCCGCACGTACCACAGCGCCTCCTTCGGCGGAAGCGCGAGGACCCGCTCCCACCGCGCCTCCACCGCCGCGAGACGCGCCTCGTCCGCGCCGATGGAGCGCAGGAACGCGAACATCTGCCGATGCAGGCCGAGCTTGACGGCGTCCTTGTACGCCTGCGTGCACAGCACGTTGTGGCCGCCCTCCCACGCCTCACACACGATCATGTCGCGCAGGAGCCGAGGGAGGACCGTGAACTCCTCGATCGCGCCGTTCCCACCGAGCACTTCGATGGCGTCCCGCACGCCCCGCGTCGCCGCGATTGCCGTCCAGTACTTGTTCAGGTTCACGAGCATCCGCCACGCGCCGGCGGTGTCCACGTCCAGCTCCCGGTCCGCGAGATCCGCCAGGAGGAACGTCAGACCCCGCGCACCATACGCCTCCGTACGGAGGTGGGCGAGGAGCCGGGCGACCGTCGGGAACCGCGCGATGGGCTGGCCGAAAGCGACGCGGGTATGCGCGTAATGATGTGCCTCGCGCCAGGAGCGCTGGAGCGCGGCGGACGAGCACACGGCGTTGTAGAGCCGGCTCGTGTTCAGCACGACCTCCACCGTCTGGTGGAAGTCCCCGACGCGCCACGCGACCGCGTCCACGAAGTCGACCTCTGCCGACGCCATCGACCGCGTGCCGAGCTTGTACTTCAAACGCCGGATGTGGAAGCCGTTGGTCGCGCCGTCCTCGAGCGTGCGCGGGACGACGAACGCGTCCACGCCGCCCGTTCCCGCCTTCCCACCGATGGGTCGGGCCGTCACCAGGAACAGGTGCGCGTCGATGACGGAGCAGAACCACTTCTCGCCGTTCAGACGCCAGGTATCGCCGTCCGGAGTCGCAACGACCGCGTTGGCGCCCACGTCGCTGCCACCCTGCACCTCCGTCAGGAACTGGGCCGCGTGGAAGTGTGTGTGGTACGACGGGTCGAGCAGCCGCGCGAGCCACTCGTCGCGCCGCGCCGCGTCGGAGCGCTGGAGGATCTTGATCATCCCGGCGGTGCACGCCATCGGGCAGGCGTGGCCGCCCTCGCCGTTCTGCGCGAACAGGTAGAGCAGCGCCAGCGTCTCGAGCTCGCGGCCGCGCTCGCCATACCGCGCCATGATCCCGGTCGAATAGGCGATCTCGCCGATGGCGTGGTAGCTCGGGTGGAACGCGACCTGCTCGATGCGGTTGCCCGTGCCGTCCCAGCGCCGCAGGACGGGGAGGTTCTCGTCGCGGTTGCTCTCGCGGACCAGGCCGTCGAGATCGCGCGCGACGGTCCGGCCGAACTGGGCGATCCCTGCCGTGTCCCGGCCCGCCAGGATGGCGCGGAGGTGCGGGTCGTCCGCGTACCAGTCGTCGAGCGCGCGGGCCCGCCAGACGTCGAACGCAGCGCGGAGTACGACCAGCTCGCCCGGGCCGGCGCGTTCGGCGACGAGCGCATCGAGCTCATCCGGGGGGAGCTGATCCGCATGTCACCACAGGGAAACGAGCATTCGTGGTGCATTCGCCGGCTGACGATGCTGCTCGCACCAGCGCTCGGCGACCGCGCGGACGTGCAGGTCCAGCTCCCGTTCGCGGCGAGCGACGACAGCGAGCCCGAGCCCGACCTGTCCGTCGTGCCGCGCGTCGAGACCATCGAAGACCATCCGAGCACGGCCCTCCTGGTGATCGAGGTCGCGGCGAGCAGCCTGCGCGTCGACCTGCGCATCAAAGTCCCGCTGTATGCCGCTGCCGGCGTGCCCGAGGTGTGGGTGGTCGACGTGAAGCGCGGCGTCGTCCACGTCCACCGGGACCCCGCGGGCGAGCTGTACGAGACGGTGTTCACGGTGCCGTACGCCGGATCCGTCACGCCGGTGTGCTTCCCGGACCTCACGCTCCCCCTCGCGAGCTTCATCTACCGGGTCTGACCGCCGGGCGACCGGTTATGCGGGCGTTACCGGAGGTCCCCATGGCCCAGCCCGCGG
>CAMCWU010000172.1 GCA_945882675.1 Klebsiella pneumoniae
CGGCCGATGGACGCGCTGTCCATGAACCCGCTCGGCTTCCCGTTCTACCTCGGCATGCTCGTCACGGGCGTCCGGAGCGTCATCCGGCTCGCGAAAGGTGCAGCCAGCGCGCGATGATCGCGGTCCCGTGCTCCCCCGAGCCGATCGACTCCGGGTGGAACTGCACCCCCCACATCGGCCAGGAGCGGTGGGAGATCGCCTGGATCGCCCCGTCCTCGCTCCACGCCACCGGCGTCAGGTCCTCCGGCAGGTCCGCGAGCGCGAGGCTGTGATAGCGCATCATCTCCACCGGCGAGGGGAGATCCGCGAACAACCCGCTCCCGTCGTGCGTGATCCGCGACGTGTACCCGTGGACGGGGCGGTGCCGCACCACCCGCGCGCCGAGCGCCAGCCCGATCGCCTGCTGGCCGAGACAGACGCCGAGCACCGGCACCTTCCCGCCGAGGGCCATGACCGCGTCCACGACGATGCCGGCGTCCTCCGGGCGACCCGGCCCGGGCCCGAGCATCACGGCGTCCGAAGCCAGCAGCGCGCCGATCGACGTCGTGTCGCAGGTCACCACGTCCACGGTCGCGCCGAGCGCCTGCATGGCCTGCGCGAGGTTCCAGGTGAACGAGTCGTGGCAGTCTACGAGGGTCACGCGCACGCGTCGGCTCTATCCCGCGGGGGTCGCGGTGGTTAGGGTAGAGGTTCGGAGGGTGGGATGTTGAAGGTCACCGAGACAGCGGCTATGCGCATCCGCGCGGTGGTCGCCGAGAACGCCGGCAAGTTCAACGGGCTGCGGGTCGGTCTGCAGGACGGCGGCTGCTCGGGCTACTCCTGGCTGCTCGAGTTCGAGAAGGGCGACGCAGACGATCTCGTCATCGAGGAGGGCGGCGCCAAGGTGTTCGTGCACCCGTTGCACGTCCCGTTCCTGACGGAGAGCGTGCTCCAGTGGACCGAGGACCGGTTCCAGACCGGCTTCGCTGTCGAAAACCCCAACATCAAGCGGACGTGCGGCTGTGGCGTCAGCTTCGACCTGTGAGCTGACCGTGACGGGCTACGAGCCCGTCCGCGCGGACGTGGGCGCGACCCTGCTCGAAGCCTGTGAGGCCGCCGGGATCCCGATGGAGACCGCGTGCGGCGGCTTCGCGTGCTGCAACTCGTGCCGGGTCGAAGTGCTCGGCGGCGAGCTCACGCCCCAGGTGGAGGAGGAAGAGGTCTTCCTGGATGCGCCGGGACAACGCCTGGGATGCCAGGCGCGCGTCGTGGCGGGGCCGATCGTGATCCGGCTCGCGCCCGGCATGTGAGCGGAGCGTTTGACGCCCGCCGGGTGGTCCGTTAATCGCAGTGGCGTCAGGGTCAGTGACCGCGCGAGCGGAAGCCAGATCGGACACGGCCAGGTAGCTCAGTTGGTAGAGCAGGGGATTGAAAATCCCCGTGTCGGGGGTTCAATTCCCTCTCTGGCCACCACACCTCCCATGAGCGGCGTCCGCCGCTGGTTCCTGTTCTTGACGGTCCTGGCGGCCGGCTGTGGCGACGATTGCCAGCAGCTCTGCCAGCAGACCTCGAACCGGATCTCCAACTGCAAGTCGGATGCGCTCACCTGGGCGGATCTCGGCGCGCGGTCGCGGAACGACTTCGTGCAGTCGTGCCGAACGGACTGGGAGATCGTCTCGGGCGACCTGACCCAGAGCGACCACCAGATCGCACTCGACGTGTGTGCGGACGCGCGGCGCGAGCTGAACCGGCTCGGCTGCGACGAGGTCATGGCGCTGTACGGGCCGCTCGAGTAGCGGAGATCCGCCGGCATTCACCACGGAGACGCGGAGTGAGCGGCCGAGGGGGCACGGAGGAGGGGGCGGAGGCCGGAACTAGATCGGGCCTGGCGCGAAGGCACGACGGCTGGTGCGTTCCGGACCGCGCCGCGTCGAGCGCCACCACACGACATGCCCGAGCGCCCCGGGACAGGTCCAGCTCGCGGCGTGGGCACTCCATGAGCACACGCACGCCCAGGAGAGCCGCACGTCTCCGCCAACGGCCCCTTCGTGCACCCTTCGACCCTTCGTGCCTTCGTGGTGAATGCAGGGTTGTCCCTCGTTTCCTCTGCATCCCCTCGAACCCTCTCCTCCGTGCCCCCTCTGCCCGGCCTCCGCGTCTCCGCGTTGGATCAGGGCGCCCCTCGATCCCGCTCCGCCTTCAAGATCGACAGGATCTCCTGCACCTCCGGCAGCCCTCCCACCCCGTAGTCCCCGCACGCCAGCCGCTTCTCGATCGGCTGCACGATCCGGTGCCGGCCCGACTCCTCGAGCCACCGCACGTTCCGCTGCACGATGGGGTTGAGCCACATTTCGGTGTTCATCGCCGGGAACAGGATGCTCGGCACGCGCGCCGGGAGCGCCGACCAGGTCGTGGTGAGCGCGTCGTCGGCGAGGCCGCACGCGAGCTTCCCGAGCGTGTTCGCCGTCAGCGGGGCGATCACCGCGATCTCCGCCCACTTCGCCCAGCGGATATGCTCGATCGTGGAGGATCCAACGGGATCTTCGGGTGAAGGCGCACTCGTGCCCCAGGCCGTGGTCATCACGGGCTCGCCGGTAAGCGCCTCGAACGTCATGGCTGAGACGAAGCGCGTGGCGGCCTCCGTCATCACCACGCGGACGCGGAACCCGTCCTTGATGGCCTTGGACGCCAGGTCCGCGGCCTTGGACGCAGCGATCCCGCCCGTGACGCCCAGCAGCAGCCGCATCCGGCCTCCGCACCCATCGTAGCAGCGGGATACGGGTTCTGCCCGGAGGTCGCCTGCCGCCCGAGCTCACCGCCGAAGAGATCTCCAGGTACTCCCGGCACCTCCTGCTGCCCCAGGTCGGCGCGGAGGGCCAGCGGCGGCTCAAGGGCGCGTCCGTGGCGGTGGTCGGCGCGGGGGGCCTCGGGAGCCCGGCGCTGCTGTACCTCGCGGCGGTGGGTGTCGGGCGGATCGGGCTGTTCGACGCCGATACCGTGGACGTGACGAACCTTCAGCGGCAGATCGCGCACGACACGGCCGGCGTCGGCACGCCGAAGGTCGCGTCCGCCGCGGCCCGGATCCGCGCGATCAACCCGCATGTCGTGGTGGACGCGCACCCGGTGGCGCTGACGGCCGCCAACGCGCTCGATGCGCTCGCACCCTACGACGTGATCCTCGACGGCACGGACAACTTTCCCACGCGCTACCTGCTCGACGACGCGTGCTCGCTCCTCGGGAAGCCATATGTGTACGCCTCGATCTTCCAGTTCGAGGGCCAGGCGTCCGTGTTCAACCACCGCGGCGGCCCGCGCTACCGCGATCTGTTCCCGGAGCCGCCGCCGCCCGGATCCGTGCCGTCATGCGGCGAGGCCGGCGTCCTGGGCGTGCTGCCGGGCGTCATGGGCGTGATCCAGGCGACGGAGGTCCTCAAGCTGATCCTCGGCGTCGGAGAGCTGCTCTCGGGGCGCCTGCTCGTGTACGATGCGCTCTCCATGCGGTTCCGGGAGTTCGGGTTCGGCCGCGACGCGTCGGTGCCCGATGTGACCGGCCTGATCGACTACCAGGAGTTCTGTGGCTTCGGCGGCGCACACGTGCCGAAGGCGCCGGAGATCGCACCCGCCGACGTCGTCCGCCAGCGGGAGGAGGGGTGGAGCCCATACGTCCTCGACGTGCGCACGGACGCCGAGGCCGCCGTGGCGCGCCTGAAGTTCACGGACCGCCAGCACCCGCACGAGCGGATCGCGGAGATCGCCAGCCTGCTCCCACAGGACCGGCCGATCCTCGTGTACTGCCGGTCGGGCGTGCGGAGCGCGCGCGCTGCCGTGACGTTGCGCGAGCTGGGCTTCCGGGACGTGTGGAGCCTGACCGGCGGCCTGCAGCGCTGGGCCGCCGAGATCGACCCCACCCTGCCGCAGTTCTGACGGAGCGCTTGATGGACCTCGAGACCGCCACCACGCCCGTGCCCGACGGCGCCGGCGGGTTCACCGCCGAGATCCCGGACGGCTGGCAACAGGGCCGCGGGGCGTACGGCGGCATCGTGCTCGCGCTGCTCGTCCGCGCGATGGAGGGCGCCCCGGACGCCCGCGGGAGGCCGCTACGCACGCTCTCCGCGGCCCTGCCGGCGCCCGTACTGGTCGGACCGGCCCGCCTGCGGGTCGAGACGCTGCGCGTCGGCACGGGGGTCTCCACGCTCTCCGCGGCGCTCCTGCAGGACGGCGCCGTGTGCGCCCACGGGATCGGCGTGTTCGGGCGCGACCGGGAGCAGGACGCCTGGTCGGTCGTCCCGCGGAGGGACGTGCCCCATTGGCGCGAGATCCAGGCCGTCCGCGGCCTCCCCATGGGGCCGCCGTGCACGTCGCACTTCGAGTGGCGGCCGGCCGGCGCGCTGCCGTTCCAGGGCGGCGAGCCCGAGGCCATCGGCTGGATCCGACCGATCGAGCCCGGATCCCGTCGCGACGCCGGCTACGTCACCTCGCTCGCGGACACGTGGTGGCCCGGGCACTTCGGGCGGATGACCCGGCCCGTGCCGTCCGCGACCGTGAGCTTCTACCTCCAGTTCGCCGCGAACCTCGACGGGCTCGACCCCGACGCTCCGCTGCTCCACGTGGGCCGATCGGAGCACCTGGCCGGCGGGTACGCGCACGAGCGCCGCGAGCTGTGGGGGGAGGACGGCCGGCTCGTCGCGATCAATCAGCAGACGCTGGCGCTCCTCGGCTGATCCCGACAGTCACGCAGCACCCGAAGATCACCCACAGGCCGAGGAACTTCGACTCCTGCGCGAGCCAGCCCAGCGGGCCGGAGAGCAGGTCCGTGGCGATCTCCTTGAGATCCGGGAGCGGGAAGCATAGCGCCGCCACCGCGAGCCCGAGCGGGATCCACCACGCGCGGTGGAGCCGACCCGCCGCTGCCGCCGTGATCGCCAGGACGATCCCGGGGATCGCCCACACGAGGTGGTGCTCGTACGTGTAGACCGGGATCAGCAGCGTGGCGATCGCGATGGCCGAAGCCTGCGCCGCGTGGGCGAGCAGGTCGCGTCCAGGCCGCCGGAATGCTGCTCCGAGGCCGAGGACCAGCGCGATAGCCGTCCCGCTCGACGCGAGCTGCGCCGGGCCCGTGAGCCGCGTCTGGTCGCCCGGCCAGAGCTGCTCCCACACATTCGGCGTGGAGTGGTTGCCGAACATGTCGATCCGGATGGTCAGCCCGTTGTAGTTGCCCGATCCGAACCCCGGCATGATCTCCGTGTAGAACGCGAACTGGTCGTGCACGCCCACCACGCCCAGCGCCGCCACCGAGAGGACCACCGCGGTGATCACGGCCGCACCCGCCGCTTTCCAGTTGCGCTGGAGCAGCCACCAGCCGACGAACAGGGCTGGGCTCATCTTGAGCATGCACGCGACGCCCACGAACGCTCCGGCCAGCCACGGCCGCTCCCGGTCCTGCGACAGGCCGAGGACCGTGATCAGCAGGACGAGGAAGTTTGCCTGTCCCATCTGGTGGCCGTAGGAGACGGCGTACATCCCCGCGAGCAGCAGCGCGATGGCGCCTGGCACCACTACCGGCCCGAGGTCCCCGCGCGCCGGCAGCCTGCGCCACCACCCCCACAGCGCCACGCCCGTCAGCAGCGTCGCGATCTCGTCGATGATCTTCCAGATCGAGAAGCCCGTGAGCAGGTCGACGGCCGGCGCCCAGGCCACCACGAGCAGGTACGGCGGCGGATAGAAGAACGGGTGGACGTTCCGTCGGATCCGGTCTTCCGCGGCGGCGGCGAGGAGCGCATCCTTCTCGTAGGGATCTCCGCCTTCGGACGCAACGACCGCGGCATAGTAGTAGGACGCGAAGTCCCGGCCCGCCGAATCCCGCGGAGATGCCTGCTTCTCCGGCGCGAACAAGACGAGCACATGCCAGATCGCGGCAGCGGCGATGACGGCGAAGAGGAGCGCGCGGGCACGGTTCGACATGGTCGGTCTGCTAGCCCGGACGTCGCGCGGCGTCGATCGGCCGGCTAGAAAGTCCGGGCGTGGGAGCCAGCTTGGAACAGGGGGAGATCGTGGCGGACCGGGGTAGCGACGCGAGGCGCGATCGGTGGACCTTCGCCGTCGCAGCGGTGCCGTTCCTGCTGCTCGCCTGGTGGTTCTGGTTCCTGTGCGACGACGCGTACATCACGTTCCGGTATGCCAGGAACCTCGCCCGTGGTCACGGGATCCGCTACAACCTCGGCGACCAGCCGAGCGAGGGCTACAGCAACTTCCTGTGGATGCTGCTCTCGGCCCTGTCGGAGGCCATCGGCGTGCCCGCGGGCAACACCGTGAACCTCGTCTCGGCGGCGTGCGGGCTGTGCGCTCTGTGGTTGTTCGTGCGGATCGCGCGGGAGCACCTGGGGACTTCGGTGACGGCGACTGGCGCGGCCGCCCTGGCGCTGGCGTGCTTCCCGCCCTTCGACGTCTGGGCCACGAGCGGCCTCGAGACCATGTCGTTCACGCTGCTCATCCTGCTCACGTTCGAGCGCGTGGTCCTCGCGCGGGGGGAGTGGGGGGTGACCGCCGGGCTGGCGGCGCTCGGACTCGCGTTGACCCGCACGGAAGGCGTGCTCTGGGCCGGCGTGATCTTCGGGATCGGCGCGATCGTCCGCTGGCGGGAGCGGCCCCCCGCGGCCCGACCCTCCGATCTCGCGCGCCCGTTCGGCGTCGCGGCGCTGATCCTGCTCGTGCCGTACACGGCATACTCGGGCTTCCGCCTGTGGTGGTTCGGAACGCTCGTCTCGAACACCACGCTCGTCAAGGCCCACTTCGGCGTCGCGTCCATCGTCCGCGGCGCCAAGTACCTGCTGATGTTCCAGGCGACCTTCGTGGCGTGGCTCCCGCTGCTCCTCGGGGCGATCCCGGCCATCCGCCGCAGCCGCTGGGCGGGGCTGGCCGTCGCGCTCATGGCGCTCGGCTTCCCGCTGTACGGCGTGCTCGTCGGCGGCGACTTCATGCCGATGGGGCGGATGTTCGTGGCGGGCGCCCCGTTCCTGTACCTGCTCCTCGCGGCGGCGCTCGATCCGCTCGCCCGCAGCCATCGGCGGTCCGGCCAGGTCGCGGCGGGCGCCATCGCTGCCCTCGTAGCGGCTCTCGGCGTTCTGCCAGGGGTCTTCGACATTCACGTCGTACCCCAGCCCATGCGCGAGGCCCTGCACTTCCGGACGACGGACCGCGCATTCCTCACCGAGTACGGGCGATGGGAGAATATGGACGAGAACACCACGGGCTTCATCATCCGCGGTACGGCGATCCGCGACCACGCCGCGCCGGGGGACACGCTCGTGGGGCAGGCGATCGGGGCGGTCGGCTACATCTCGGACCTGTACATCTACGACTGCTACGGGCTGGTGACGCGAGAGGTCGCCGAGCTCCCGGTGCCGGAAGGCGTCGCCTGGGACCACAGCCCCGGCCACGACAAGGAGGTCGCCGCCGAGTACTTCGTCAAGGACGACCCGACCTACCTGCACATGCGCGTGGTCCAGGGCGCGAAGGCGGCGATCCTCATGAAGGACAGCTTCGAGCGGTGGGAGGTCGCGGAAGAGGTGATGGACCGCTACGTCCCCGCCTACCTCGAGGTCGAGATCCCCGGCGAGAAGAAGCGCTCGTTCCTGCTCATGGTCCGAAAGGCGCTCCCGGGCGAGGACCCCGCCGAGATGTGGACGAGCTTCGAAGCGTCGCGCGTCGCGCTGCACCGCGAGCTCAAGGCCGATCCGCTCGCGAACGGGGGCGAACCCGCCACATCCGCGGAGCCCTAGTTGGCCGCTCTCCACCTGCCGCGCTGGCTGTCACGGTGCGGCGCGCTCTCGCGCCGGGCGGCCGAGCAGGCGGTGGCGGATGGTCGCGTGGCGGTGGACGGCCGGATCTGCCGGGACGTCCTGCGCACCGTCCAGCCCGGACGCAGCCGCGTCACGCTCGACGGCGTGCCCGTGGCGCCCGTGGAGAAGCTCTGGCTGGCGCTGCACAAGCGCCGCGGCATGGTCACCACCACCCGCGATCCGGAGGGGCGGCCGACGGTGATGGACGCGCTCGGACGCTACGCGGGCACGCCAGGCCTCGCGCCGGTGGGTCGGTTGGACCTGGACTCCCAGGGGCTGCTCCTGCTGACGAACGACCATGTCGCGGCCGCGGCGCTCCTCGATCCCACCCACCACGTGAGCAAGCTGTACCGCGTGAAGGTCGGCGGGCACCCTTCACCCGACGCGCTGGCGCGGCTGACGAGGGGAGGGATGGCGTTCCCCGACCTCGACGTCGGGCCGCTGCAGTCGGTCGTGGAGGTCCGCCGCAACCCCGCGTCCTCCTGGCTCGAGATCGCGCTCTCCGAGGGGAAGAACCGCCAGATCCGCCGGATGTGCGA
>CAMCWU010000173.1 GCA_945882675.1 Klebsiella pneumoniae
TCGTTCACGGCAACCTCGCGTCCCCCTCTGCAGGTGGGGTGCTGCACCCGACCCCACATGGCCGGGCGCCGGTCCGCGCGCCCGTGACGGGTGCGCCTTCCCCCTCCCCCTACCGTGGGGGAGGGTCGGGTGCACCTTCCCCCTCCCCCCACCGTGGGGGAGGGTCGGGGTGGGGGGGAGAGCCGCTAGAACCCCTGCAACCGCCGACCTTTGACCGGGTCAACCATCTCGTTGACTCCGTCAACTGTCGCGAGCTTGCCGCGAGCGCACGGACCGGAGCCGGAGATCGCCGTCCGGCTCGAGCATCCCATCAAGGACAGTACGGCTGCCCCCACTTCTCGCAGAACGGTGCGATCGGCTGGCGCTCCGTGGCGGTGTAGCCGACCGGCAGCCACAGCCACCCGCGCGGCGTGAAATAGTAAGCTTCCCACCCATGGAACGCGCGGAGCGTGGCGGGCTCGGCGGCGATGACCTCTGCCACCTCCCGCACCGCGGTGACGTAGCCGGTATGGTGGTTGTACGCCCAGATCGCCTTGTCCACGTCCTTCGGCGCGCCCATCTTCGCGAGGTAGTTCGCGGCGCCGAGGATGGCGTCGTGCGTGTCCTGCACGTCCCCGCCGAGCCCGTACGCGGCCCAGGTCGGCGGCATGAACTGCATGGGCCCCTGCGCGCCCGAGTAGCTCGTCGCGCGCATGCGCCCGAACCGCGTCTCGATCAGGTGGACCGCGGCCAGGAGTGACCAGGGGACGCCGGACTTCGCCTCGCCCTCCCGATAGTACCCCTCGAGCTCGGCGACGGGCGCCGGGACCTCGATGTGCCAGGCCGGCAGATCCGCCCGCGGCGTGCGCACGATCGCCGCGTGGCCCCGCACCGCCGCGACGCCCTTCGTGACCGGGGTCTTCAGCTCCGGCGGGAGCTTGGCGATCACGGCGTCGCCCGTGGCCCGATCGTCGGCGAGGACCCGGTAGATCCGCTGCTGAGCGTGCCCGAGGGTGGCGACCGTGGCGTCCGGCAGCTCCGGGTCACGGATCGCGCTTTCGACCTCGATCAGGCGGGAGGTGAGCGCGTCGACGCCCTGGGGAGCGACGACTTCGAGCGAGGGGGTGGCGACTGCTGTGAGGGAGAGCAGGAGGGCGAGCAACACGGGGGCCTCGGGGGCTACGGCAGAGGGAGCACGGACACCGGAGAGCCGGGAAGCTTCCGGTATTTGTCGCGCAGCAGCGTCTGGCGGGAGACCAGCGGCACCGGCTCGCCCCCGATCCACACGGCGGCCGCCGTCGTGGCGAGCTCGAGCGGATCGCCGGTCCAGAGCACGACGTCGGCGACGGATCCCAGGGCCAGCCGCCCGCGATCCGCGAGCCCGTAGGCGTCCGCCGGCGCCCGCGTGATGGCGTCGAGCGCCGCCTGCGGTGCCATCCCGCCGCGCACGGCGTTCCCGGCGCTCTGCCGGAGCAGGCGCGCGTTGTGGGTGGCGAACGTGGAGATCACGACGGGAACGCCAGCAGCCGCCAGCAACGCCGCGTTGTCCGAGCGCCCCGCGAGCTGGTCCATGGACGCCGGACCGTACACCATCGGGTCGAGCACCACGGGCACACCCGCCGCCGCCAGCGCGGGCGCGACGCGCCAGGCCTCGGCTCCACCCTCGATGATCAGCCGGAAGCCGAACGCCCGCTGTAGCCGGAGCAGCGCCTCGATGTCCGGCGCGCGATCCACGGCTACCACGAGCGGGATCTTCCGATCGAGGACGAGCAGCAGAGCCTCCAGATCGCGCTGGCTCGCGGCGAGCTGACGGACCTGGTTCCGCTCGAAAGCCGCGGCGTTCGACCGATATGCTCGGGCGTCGGCCAGCAGCTCCTCGAGCGCCAGCAGGTCGCCCGCCCGGCTCGGATCCACCCGGAATGACGCGTCCATGCCCGCCGTGGGCACCACCACCGCGTCCGCCTGGGTGTCACCGCGGAGCTGGACGTACGCCGACTGTCCGGCGATCCTGCCTCCGCTGGGGTGGGTGATCGTGCCGGTGACCCCCGCCACCGCCTGGACGGGGATCACGATCGACCCGGGATCGTAGGCGTCCGCCGCCCGCAAAGCCGCGCGGACCGGGTCCCCTCCGCCATCCACGTCCGCCGTGCGGCTCTCGAGGTCGATCTCGATCAGGCCGAGTTGGCTGTGGGCCTCGATCAGGCCGGCCGTCACCTGCTTGCCAGCGCCGTCCATGCAGTCGCACGCCGTGGGGCCACACCGGGCGTCGGGGAATGATGTGGGTCCGAGCCACGTGATCCGCCCCCGCTCCATGACGACGGTCCACCCGCGCTGCGGGCCCGCCGGGGTGTGCACCACGTCCGCGGCCCGGACCACCTGGCAGCGCTCCGCCGTGGCCGGCGTCGGCGTCAGCGGCGTCACCGCGAGCGCGAGGCCCGTGAGAAGCGCGATCATCGGCCTGCCTCCTGACCCAGCATGAAGTCCGACCAGTTCGTCGGTGTCCGGCTGTCGTACCGGAGCGCGCCGTCCACGAACACCCAGCGCGGCTGCGCCAGCACCGTGAGCGGGTGGTGGTCCCACACCACGAGATCCCCGCGCTTTCCGGGCTCGATCGTGCCGGTCCACTCGTCGATCCCGAGGATCCAGGCGGGATCTGCCGTGAGCCAGCGGAGCGCCTGCTCCTCCGTGACGTCGATCCCGGCCACGCGCGCCGCAGCGAGCGCCTTCCCCGCCTCCTGGTTCAGCCGCTGGATGCCGACAGCGCTGTCCGAGTGCATGGCAGCCCGCCCGCCCGCTTCCGTGACGAGCGCGATGTTCTCCTGGATCCCGTCGTACGCCTCCACCTTGAACCCCCACCAGTCCGCCCAGGTGGACACGCCGACTCCGCGCTCGGCGAGGATGTCCCGGATCTTGTACGCTTCGAGGGCGTGGTGGAACGACCGGACCTGGAAGCCCATCTCATCCGAGAGCTGGAGGAACGCCAGCATATCGTCTGCCATGTAGCAGTGGACCTGCGGCAGGAGCCGGCCGGCCAGGATGCCCGCGAGCGTCTCCATGTCGAGGTCGCGGTCCGGTGCGATCGGCGGCGGACCCGCCGGATCCTTCTTCTTCGACTTCTCGGCGCGCTCGTCGTATGCCGCCTTGTCATCCGCGTACCGTTGCCAACGCGCGAGGTAGGTCTCCGCGGCCAGGAACGCCTCGCGCTGGCCGCGCAGGTTGCCCATTCGGGTGCCCGGACCGCCCTTCTCGCCGTACACGCGCTTCGGGTTCTCGCCGCACGCCATCTTGACCGTGTCGGGGGCGCCCGGGAACCGCATCGCCCGTCCGCCGCGCGCCGGGACGTTCTGCACGACGAAGCCGCGTCCGCCCACCAGGTTCGCGGACCCCGGGAGGATCTGCAGCGCCGTCACGCCTCCCCGGATCGCGAGCTCGAACCCCGGGTCCTGCGGCCAGACCGCGTGCTCCGCCCACACGCCGGCGGTGGTGGGCGCGGTGGCCTCGTTCCCGTCGGACCGCCCGTTCAGCCCGGGCGCCGGGTATACGCCGAGGTGGCTGTGCGTGTCGATGATCCCGGGCGTGACCCACATCCCGCTCGCGTCGATCACCTTCGTGGCGTTCGACTCGGGCCCCGGCCCCTCACCCACCTCGCGGATCTTCCCCTCCACCACGAGGACGTAGCCGGGCGACCACACCTGCCCGGCCGCCGTCATCACGGTAGCGCCCCGGAGCAGGAAGGGCGGGCGCTCCACCGGCGCTTCTGGCTCCACCACGAGGTGACCGCGCTCCTCCACGTCGCCGAGCGGCCAGGGCTCCGCAGCGAAGGCGGCGAGCGCGACAAGGACGAGCACCACGCGGCCTCCGATCGAGCCCCATTCGTACCGCGCGACGGGCCTCCCGGGCAAGCTCCCGGGGTAGACTGCGCGCAGGAGGGGTGCACATGCGGATCCTGTGGCTGCTCGGCCTGCTCGCGGCCGGCTGCGCGAAGAAGCCCGGAGCGGTGGTCGACGCCGCCGTGAAGTCGCCCCACCCCGATCTCGTCTGCCCCGCCGGCACGACGCCGTCCGGCACGGCGCCGCCAGCGGGGTTCGAGGTCTGGTGCTACGAGCTCTCGCCGTCGGGCCAGCCCGTGCGGAACGGCCCGTCGATCGCCTGGCACCCGAACGAGCAACGCAAGGCCCAGGGCGCCTTCGCGCTCGGCCGCCCCACGGGCGCTTGGGAGAGCTGGTACGCGAACGGCCAGCTCGAGAAGACCGGATCGTACGTCAACGGCCGCGAAGAGGGCGTGTGGGTCGCCTACCACCCGGGCGGCGCGCGCGCGTCGGAGGGGAGCTGGGTCGACGGCAAGGAGAACGGCAAGTGGGCGTACTGGGCGGAAGACGGGAGCTCCCGCACGGAAGGCACGTGGAGCCTCGGCAACCGCGAGGGCACCTGGGTCGACTACGACGCGAGCGACGTGCCGGTCCGTGAGAAGGAGTGGCGCGGCGGGCGCATGCTCGCCCAGCGCGTTCTCAGTACGCCAGCTCCGGCCACCCCGGCGCCCACCCCGACGCCTGCACCGAAGTGATCCGGGAGCCCGCGTGATCCTCGCCCTCGTCCTCGCAGCCTGCTCTCCCGACCACCGCGCGATCTACGATCCCGCGCGTTCCGAGCACTATTTCGACGTCCCGTTCCCGTCCGACGACCTCTTGGACGCCGGCGGCTTCCCCGACCTCACCGGCTTCCCCGTCGCCGACGTGGAGCTCGCGGCGTCCATCGAGCAGGGCTGGATCGACCGGATCGGCAAGACGACCCAGGGCTTCGGCGGGCTGACCGCCGCGTACTTCCGCTTCGACGAGGTGATCCCCTTCCCCGCGTCTACCGCCGGACTCCCGGACGATCCGGTCGTGTGGGTCGCGCTCGACGGCTCCGAGATCCTCCCGCTCGAGCTGCGGTTCGTCGCCGACTCGGCCGGAGACCCGCACTATGGCGCAAACACGCTCGCAGTCGCCCCCGCCCTCGGCCACCCCACGCGCCCCGGCGCGACCTACGTCGTCGCCGTCATGCGCTCGGGAGACGTCGGCGCGCCCAAGGGCTGGAAGCCGTCGGACGCCCAGAAGGACGCGTTGAAGGCCGCCGGGATCCGCGGGGACGTCGCCATGGCCACCACGTTCACGGTCCAGGACGGCGCGGACCAGCTCCGCCAGCTCTTCGCGGACGCGGACACCCGCCTCCCTGCCTGGTCCGACGTCCAGTTTCGTCGAGTGGAGGAGATCGAGTACGTGAAGGGCGTCACCCCCTCCGGCAACGACGCGACCGTCGAGATCGCCCGCTTCGACGACGACACCGAGCGCGAGGTCTACCTCTCGTACGACCCGGACGAGGAGCGGGTCACCGATCTCCTCGACTGGCCG
The DNA here is from genome assembly GCA_945882675.1 of Klebsiella pneumoniae. GTDB lineage: Bacteria > Myxococcota_A > UBA796 > UBA796 > CANLGQ01. The sequence goes on from CAMCWU010000173.1 coordinate 5,370, forward strand.
ATGGTGGTGTACGAGGCCGAGATCGACACGTTGAACTACCAGGATCCGGAGGATCGCCCGTATATGAACCCGGGCATCGGGCACATCACGGACGTGGATCGGCAGACCGGCTGGATCGACTTCGCGGGCGGCGCGCTCGTCTCCGAGCCGTGGACCGAGAAGATGCGGATCACCGTGTCCATCCCCAAGGGCGCGGACGGCGGCCCGATCGCGGGCGCGAAGGCGATGATCTGGGACCACGGAACCGCCGGGGACGCCTACAACATCGTCCAGCGACCGAACGCCGCTGACGACGGGCGGGCGCTCGCCCAGGCCTTCGCGGACGCAGGCTGGGCCACGATCGGCCGCGACGCCACGCTCTACGGCACCCGGTACCCGCTCCAGGACGACGGCTTCACGGACGGATCCCTCGGCTTCTACAACCTCGTGAACCTCCCGGCCTTCCGAGACAATCAGCGCCAGACGGCGGTGGACGCCCACGTGCTCCTCCGCTACCTCGAGCAGGGGATCGCCGACGACCTCCCGGCCGGTTCGATCGACGCCGATCGCGTGCGGCGCGGCGGGCACAGCCTCGGATCGGTGACCAGCAACCTCGGCATGGCGGGCGAGCCCGACGCGTACGAGAGCGCGCTGCTGGTCGGCACGGGCGGCGACTTCTCGCTGTACTTCCTCGAGACCGGCCTGCTCTCCGGCCAGGATCCGGCCACGATCTCGCTGATCTTCGGCCTGTTCGGCGCCCCGGCCCCCGACGTCGTGACCACCCAGAGCATCGCCGGCGCGGTGCTGGGCCTCGATGAGGCCGCGTGGGGCGCGATCGATCGCCTGCACCCGCTGTTCACCCTGTTCCAGACGACGATGGACCCGTCCGACCCCATGGCCGTGGCGCGCGCCGAGACCGTCCCGGCCTTCATCGTCATCGCCCCCGGTGACCTTCAGACGCCTGATTTCACCGCCGAGGCCCTGGCGGACGCGCTCCCCGATCCGACCGTCCGCTACTGCGAGGCCCGCGGCGACTACGACCCGCACCAGTGCATGTGGCGCGAGCCCGAGGGCGCGGCGCTGGTCCGCGAGTGGCTCGCCAGCCCGTGATCCGGGTCGGGTCGGCCCATGATCCGGTGACGTCGGCCCCGGATCCGGCTGACACCGATTTGACAGCGGGTCGCCTCGCGCGGATGGCCCCCCTGCCAGCGTCACAAACCGCAGATTCCGGCTATCCTCCAACTCGGCACGCGGCGTGGGCACGGATCGCGTGCTACTCTCCCGCCCGCGCGGTTCGAGGCCCGGGTGTCGCGGACCCGGGTTCGGCCCGTCATCCCTCCAGAGGTTTCACGGATGTCCCTGTTCCACCACACGGCAGCCCTCGCCCACCACACGGCAGCTCTGGCGGCGCTTCTCGGGCTGCTGGCGTCGCCTGCAGCGCTCGCGCAGGAGACCCCGGGCGCCCAGGCGCTCGAGGAGCTGCGCGGCGAGAAGCCGTCGCCCCGCGCCATCGAGAACCGGTTCTTCCTGAAGGAGGGGCGGTTCGAGCTCGCGCCCCACGTCGGGTACGTGCCGAACAACCCGTTCGCCGTGCGGTACGTGGGCGGCGCGTTCGTGGCCTACCACTTCGGCGAGACCTTCTCCGTCGCCGGGCACGTCGGCTTCTCGCCCGACCTCGGTGAAGGCGATATCAAGGGCCTCGTGGGCGTCCTCCTCGACCGCGCGTACAACTCGTCGAGCTCCGGGAACACGTCGGAGTTCCAGCAGCCGCTCGACAAGGTCGGCCTTACCGCGGAGTTCGGGGTCAACTACGCCCCGATCTACGGGAAGATCAACCTCGTCGGCGAGACCGTGCTGAACTTCGACTTCTACCTCTTCGGAGGCGTCGCGCTGATCTCGAAGAACAACTACGCCGCCCAGTACGACCCCGCGGGCGCCGCGACGGGCGACGTCGTGACCCTCGACCCGCTGGGTCAGGAGACCAAGATCGGCCCCGTCATCGGCGTCGGTCAGAACTACTTCCTCTCCCAGTCGCTCGCATTGAAGATCGACATCCGCGACGTGTTCTACGTCGATGATGCTCCGCAGTACGACGCGCAGGTGCAGGTCACCGAGCAGCGGCTCTACAACAACCTCACCGCCTCCGTCGGCATCGGGATCTTCTTCCCGGCCATGAAGCCGCGGCTCTACGAGTTCTGAGGAACACCATGAAGCTCCGGAACCTGGCCATCACGCTGCTCGGGCTGCTCGCGCTCCCGACGATCGCCGCGGCCGACGAGATCGATGACGCCATCGAGGGCGGCCCGGACCAGTCGGGCTCCGTGCGGTCCGAGAAGGCCTCGCTGCAGAACGAAGTCGCGGTCGAGACCGCGGACGAAGAACGTCGCCGCCGCATCATCAAGACCCTTCAGCAGAAGGACTTCATGAAGATCGGCCGGTACGAAGTCGCGCCGCAGATCGGCTTCGTCACCAACGACCCGTTCATCAACCGGTACCTGGCCGGCGTCGGCCTGACCTACCACGTGACCGAGATCTTCGGCGTGGAGTTCAACGGCACGGTCTCGCCGCTCGGCAACCGCAAGGCGATCACCGACCAGATCATCAACGAGAACAACGTCACGCCGGACATCTCCGAGATCCAGTGGTTCGGGTCCATGACCTTCGACTACTCGCCGATCTACGGAAAGGTCGCGGTCGGCCAGCAGATCATCATGTTCGACCTCTTCGGCGCCTTCGGCGGCGGCGTGGTCAACACCCGGGACGATCTGGAAGCCCTCTCGAAGACGACGGACGCCGACGCCCTCGCGACCGAGTCCCAGCTTCACCCGTCCCTGAACTACGGCGGCGGGTTGCGTGTCGTGTTCTCCAAGGCCTGCGCGCTCCGCATCGAAGGGCGGGGCCTCTCCTTCATCGAAGTCGGCGAGTCCGAC
>CAMCWU010000174.1 GCA_945882675.1 Klebsiella pneumoniae
GGCATCCCGGCACACCCGGACGATGCTCCGGCTCCCAAGGTCAAGCTGAAGAAGAAGCCGGCGCGCAGAGCGAAGCCGACCCCGAAGCCGTCTGCCCCGAAGTCAGCAGCTTCCCTGCCGCGCGACTGGGGCATGTGGCTGCTGCTCGAGGCCGGGGCATGGTCGACCGGGCTCGGCCTGGGGCTCGGGATCGCGACCTGGGTGCTCTGGGAGCGCGCTACGCGGGATGTGGCGGAGTTCCTCGCGAGTCCGCCGGTCGCGCGGCCCGGCGTGATCTGGAGCGCGCCGGTGGAGATCCAGGTGGGCCAGCGGGCCAGCACCGCCGGGATCGCGGGGGACCTGCTCGCGGCCGGCTACGATCGGGTGGCGCACCTCCCCGACGACGCGCCGGGCGGCGTAGGCGCCTTCGCAGTGGACGGCGACCGGATCGACGTGTGGAGCGCCGGGTGGGACGGGCCCGGGAAGCTCTCGGTGAAGCCCGGAAAGACATCGGTGACCATCGAGCGCGGCTGGGTGGTTGCCACCAGCGATCCCGCGGGGATCCGCCTGCATCCGACGGCGTTGGCGACGATCGGGGACGCCGACCGCCGCCGGAACGCGGTGGCGCTGGCGGACCTCTCGCGGTGGATGGAGCCCGCGCTCCTCGCCATGGAAGACAGCCGCTTCCGCCAGCATCACGGTATCGATCCCATCGGCCTCGGCCGGGCGGTGATCCACAACCTGTTCACCGACCGGGGCTCGCAGGGCGGCTCCACGCTCACCCAGCAGCTCGCCAAGAACCTGTTCCTCTCCCGCGATCGGACGGCCCGGCGCAAGCTGCGCGAGCTGTTCTTCGCCGCGGCCCTCGAGCACGCGATGACGAAGGATCAGCTCCTCGAGCTGTACCTGGGGGAGGTCTACCTCGGCCAGTTCGGGGGGTTGCCCCTGCACGGGGTCGAGCAGGCGGCCCGCGCGTGGTTCGGCGTGTCTGCGGCGCGCCTCGAGCTCGATCAGGCGGCGCTCATCGCGGGGGTGATCAGCGCGCCTTCGGTGTACAACCCCGTGAAGGACCCGGAGGCAGCGCTCGTCCGGCGGGGCCTCGTGCTCGACCGGATGGTGGCGACGGGCGCCATCGACGTGGAGCAGGCGACGGCGGCGAAAGCGAAACCCCTGGAGCTCCGTGGCACCCTCCCGGGCGCGATCCGGCGGGCGCCCTACGCGGTGGACGCGACGGTGGACGCGGCGGAGCTGCTCCTCGGGCCCGGCGCCCTCGCGTCGAGCGGATGGCAGGTCTACTCCCACATCCAGCCCGTCCTGCAGCGCGCGGCGGAGGAGGCGGTGGCCGCCGGCATGGCCGAGCTCGACGAGAAGTACCCGAATTCCGCGGGCGCCCAGGTGGCGCTGGTCGCCATCGATCCGCGGGACGGCGGCGTGGTCGCGATGGTCGGCGGCCGCGACTACGCCACGAGCATGTACAACCGGGCGGTGAGCGCGCGGCGGCAGGCCGGCTCGACGGTCAAGCCCCTCACGCTACTCGCGGCGTTGGAAGCTCATGAGACGACGGCGAGCACGCGCCTGGACGACCAGCCGATCACCCGCAAGGTCAAGGGCACGACGTGGACGCCGCGGAACTACGACGGCGCGTTCCTCGGCGCGGTCACCGTGCGGCAGGCGATCGAGGGCAGCCGGAACATCCCGGCGATCCACCTCGCGGAGAAGGTGGGGTTGGACGCCCTCGAGGACGCGTTCGAGGAGGCTGGCCTGACGGAGGCCACGAACTGGCCCTCCGCTGCGCTCGGGAGCTTCGACGTGACGCCGATCGAGCTCGCCGGCGCGTACACGGCGTTCCCGGCCGGCGGGAAGGCGCGCAGGCCGAGCCTGGTGGACGTCGCGGTCTCGTCCGACGGCAAGGTCGTGCGCGACGTCGAGATCGCCTCGTCCAAGCTGGCGGGTCCGCAGGCGGCGGCCGTCGCGGTCCACGTGCTCCAGGGCGTGCTCACGGACGGCACGGGCTCGCGCGCCCACGAGTACGGCGTGACCGGCGCTGCGGCCGGGAAGTCCGGTACGACCGACGGTTACCGCGACGCGTGGTTCGTGGGGTTCACGCCGGACCTGGTGGTGGCGGTGTGGGTGGGCCGCGATCAGGGCGCCCTCGGGTTATCGGGGGGAAAGGCGGCGTTGCCGACGTGGGCGCGGTTCGTGGCGGCGTCCGGCACGCTGGACGGCCGGTTCCCCCACCCGGAAGGGATCGCGGAGGTGGCGGTGTGCGCGGAATCGGGCCTCCGCCCGCGGTCGGGGTGCCCGCACGTCGTCGACGAGTGGTTCGTTGCCGGCACGCCGCCCGTCGCTCAGTGCGGGGAGCACGGCGCCGTGGCGTCGGTGGAGGAGCCGCTCGACGAGCCCGCGCGCCGGATCCTCGGGTTCCTGCGCCGCGAGGAGCCTGCCGGGGCCGATCAGCCGGAGACGCCAGCTCCCGTCGAATGACGGTCCGCGGTCCATTGCGGGAGGGGCGCGCCCGCGCTACCAAAGCCGGCCAACCATCGGGGCTCCGCATGACCGCCAGCATCCACGACACCTGCGCCAACACCCTCCGGGCCCTGGCGATCGACGCCGTCGAAGCCGCCGACTCGGGCCACGTCGGCATGCCGATGGGCATGGCGGACGTCGCGACCGTCCTGTGGACGAAGTTCCTGCGCGTCGACCCTGCGGATCCCTTGTGGCCCGACCGCGACCGGTTCGTGCTGTCGGCCGGCCACGGCTCGATGCTGCTCTATGGCCTGCTGCACATGGCAGGTTTCCCCCTCACGATCGACGACCTGAAGGCGTTCCGGCAGTGGGGCTCCCGCACGCCCGGCCATCCGGAGTTCGGCCACACCGTCGGCGTCGAGACCACGACCGGCCCGCTCGGTCAGGGGTTCGCGAACGGCGTCGGCATGGCGATCGCGGAGCGGCTGCTGCGCGACACGTTCGGCGCGGAGCTGTGCGACCACCACGTCTACGCCATCGTCTCGGACGGCGACGTGCAGGAGGGCATCAGCCACGAAGCGGCGGCGATCGCCGGACATCTCGGTCTGGGCCGCCTCGTCTACCTGTTCGACGACAACCAGATCACGATCGACGGCGCGACGAGCCTGTCCACGTCCGAGGACCCGTGCGCCCGCATGGCTTCGTACGGCTGGCACACCGACAAGGTGGACGGGCACGATCCCGCGGCGATCGAGGCCGCGATCACCCGCGCGAAGGCCGATCCGCGGCCGAGCTTCATCGCCTGCCGCACCATCATCGGGAAGGGCTCGCCGTCGTTCCAGGGCACGTCGCGGACCCACGGCGCGCCGCTCGGCAAGGAGGAGTGCCGCAAGGTGAAGATCGAGCTGGGGATGGACCCGGACCAGTTCTTCGTCGTCCCGCAGGAGGCCGTGGCGGCCTTCCGGGCCGGTCCGGGCCCCGCGGCGCGGCAGGAGTGGGTCGCGCGGTCGGCGGCACACGCGCGGATCGCAGAGTTCCAGGAGTGGATCGACGGCGACGGACGCGCGCTTTCGGAGAAGGTCGCGTGGCCCGCGTTCACCGTCGGCAAGGCCATGGCGACGCGCAAGACGTCCCAGGCCTGCCTCGACGCGATCACGAAGGCGGCGGGCTGGGTCATCGGCGGGTCGGCAGATCTGGCGGGTTCGAACGGCACGGAGGTCAAGCGGCCCCCGTTCACGAAGGCGTCGTTCGCGAACGCGGGCGTCCTGCACTTCGGCATCCGCGAGCACGGGATGGCGGCGATCTGCAACGGCATCGCGCTGCACCGCGGCGCCCGCCCGTACGCCGCGACCTTCCTCGTGTTCCACGACTACATGCGGCCGTCGGTGCGCCTGAGCGCGCTCATGGGCCTGCCGGTCACCTGGATCTACACGCACGACTCGATCTTCCTCGGCGAGGACGGTCCGACCCATCAGCCCGTCGAGACGCTGCTCGCCCTGCGCGCCATCCCGGCTCTGCGCGTCTACCGCCCGGCGGACGGCGCGGAGACCGTCGTGTGCTGGAAGATGACGTTGGAGCTGAGCGACGGCCCGAGCGTGCTCGTCCTCTCGCGCCAGAACCTCCCCGAGTACGACCACGAGAAGCTCGGCTCTGCAGAGGGCGCGCGCCGCGGCCTGTACGTCCTGTCGTGCAGTAGCTCGGACAACCGGCCGGAGGGCGTGCCCGCGGGTGCGCCGCAGGTCGTCCTCATCGGCACCGGGTCGGAGGTCGAGGCCTGCATGATCGCCCAGAAGGAGCTCGGCGCCCGCGGGATCCGCGCCCGCGTCGTCAGCGCGCCGTGCCGCGAGCTGTTCCTCCGCGAAGGCCCGACGTTCCGCGAGAGCGTGCTCCCCGCCGGCGTCCCGCGCCTGGCGGTGGAGGCCGGCGTGTCGCTCGGGTGGGAGCCGTTCGTCGGCGAGACGGGCGCGGTGATCGGGCTCGATCACTTCGGCGCGTCGGCGCCCGCGAAGATCCTGGCGGAGCAGTTCGGCTTCACGCCGCGGCACATCGCGGACGTCGCGGCCGGTATGGTCGCCCAGGGGTGAGCACCGCGCGCGCCACCGCCGCGGCCGTCGACATCGTGCTCGCGAGCGGGATCCCCTCGGCGACGACCGCTTTCGACGACGGGCGGCGGCTCGGTGCGGCGCTCCTCGCGATCGGGAAGTGGGCGCGCATCGAGGTGCGGGTCAACGACAACATGCGGTCGATGGTGCGCTACAAGATGGTCAGCGCCCAGCTGGCCGTATCGGTGCACTGGCGGTTGATCCCGTACACGGACGATCTCGTGGAGATGGTCCACCAGCGGTCGGACCCCGCGTGGAAGCGGCTGGCGGCCCGCCTGGACGCGGTGCTCGTTCCGCCCTCGCGGGAGCCCGTGCTCGTGGCGCAAGGCGCGGTCCACGATCTGCAGGCGCTGATGATGGCGCAGCTCCCCCATCTCTCGCGGCCTGTCACGGCGCCCATCGGGTGGGGGCGCTGGTCGGCGCGCGGCCCGGACCGCGCGATCCGCCTCGGTTCGTGTAGCGCTGGGGCGCATCCGGTCGTGAAGATCCACCCGGTGCTGGACCACGCGGACGTCCCGGACTGGTTCGTGGGGTTCATCGTATTCCACGAGCTGCTCCACATTGTGGTTCCGCCCGTGGAGGGCGAGACGCGCCGCGCGGTGCACAGCAAGGCGTTCCTCCGCGCGGAGTGGCAGCACCCGGACTTCCACCGGGCGCAGGCCTGGGAGGTCCTCAACGTGCGGAGCCTGTTGCGGCGAGCGCGCGAGCACGCGGACCGCAAGCCGTAGCTTCAGCGCGCGCTATGCGCGCTCACCGGTTGGCGCGCGCCACGCTCGCTCACGGGGTGGGGCCTAGCGGGTTGCCAGCCCGCGGAGGTACTTCGTGGTGCGGGAGAGGTCCCAGCCGGTCGCCTGCATGACGAGTTCGGCGGCCTTGACGATGCCCTGATCGCGGATGATCGCCCGGACATCGTCATCGGATGGGGGGGCGTCGTCCTCGTCGAAGAAGGCTGCGGCGTTGTGGGCGTTGTGGGCGTTGTCGGCACGCGGTGCTGACTCGGGCTCGGGAGCCGGCTTGGGAGGGGCCTTCCGCTGCGCCTGCTGCGCCTGCTGCGCCTGCTTCGCCTTCGGGGCCGGCTGGTGTTGATGCTGGGGCTGCGGCGGCGGAGGTGCTGCGGCTGCAGCCTTCGCGCGGGCGGCGATCGCGGCCTTGGAGCGCCCGAACACCTCGTCGTCCCAGGCTTCGGACGGCCAGGGCAGCTCGACGACCGGGCTCTTCTGCTGCGGCAGCTCGGACGGCCAGCGCATGGGCGCCTCGTCGAGCTCGAGCGGCACGAAGGCGCGCCGGATCGTCATGGCCTGGCGCTCCGAGACCTCTGGCACGGCTGGGCGACGGAACACCGCGGCGTCGCGGACTCGCGAGAGCAGCGGTCCGAGCACGACCAGCGGGATGAGGAAGCCGGCGAGCAGCGCGATGATCCACATGCCTGCATCCTACTACACGGATGATGGCTATGGGTGGTCGGGCCTGCGGGCGCGCTGTTCGAGCCGGAACGCCTCCTCGGGGTCGAGGCCGAGGCGGTCCGCGAGCTGCTCGTCGTACGTCGCGACGTGCTGCTCCACCTGCTTGCGGTCCATCGTCAGCTCGGCCAGGCTGCCGAGCCGGCGGCTGCGCGAGCTCGGGAAGCTCCCGCTGACGAGGAGGCCCAGCCCGGACGCGCCGCTGATCAGCGCGCCGGTGGTGAGCGTCGCGTAATCGTCCGCGGTGGACACGTTCTGGGCCGCGATCATCCCCGCGACCGACCCGACCAGCCCGACCACCCCGAGCGTCGTGAGCGTCGTGCCCACCGTGCGGTTGGTGCGGATCCGGCGCTCGAGGTCCTGCTTACCCGTGCTGTCGCCGAGCCGATCGAGGAGCGTCGGGACGTCGAGACGCGCGTCGCCCTCGAACACCGCCCACTCGTCCACGCGGTAGACCGTGGACGGGGTGCTGGTCGCCCAGCCCCACCCGCCACCCCAGCCCCACCGACCGCCACCGCCCCAGTACGTCGTCATGCCGGGTTGGATGTAGTATTCGGAGAGGGTGCGGACCGTCAGGGCCTCACGCTGGTAGGTGCGGAGCGCGGCGGTATGTTGCCGTCCCTGGCTGCCGCGGCGGCCGTCGGCCGGGCGCGGGGGTGGCTCACCGGGGGCGGGGATCGCGAGAGGCGGCCCGGCTGCGGTATCGGGAGCTTCGGCTTCTGAAGCCGGCGACTCGGGGGCCGGCGCGGGCTGGGTCGGGCTCCGGGGCGAGGGCGGCTCGGCGGCGAGCGCGAACGCGGTGATCAGCCACATCATGGCGTCCTCCGCGAGTTACCTAACTCGCCACGGGGTGGCCAGAGCGGGCCTGGGGAGCACACGTGAGCGGCGTTCCAGAGATCCTGTCGGGCCGATTCGAGCTGAAGGAGAAGATCGGCTCGGGCGGCATGGCGACCGTCTGGCGCGTGCTCGACCTGCAGGACGGCGTAGAGCGGGCGTTGAAGCTCCTTCACCCACATGCGTCCGGCTTGAAGGCGCGCCGTCGCTTCCTGCAGGAGGCGGAGACGATGGCCGGGCTCCACCACCCGAACATCCTCCGCGTGACCCACATCAGCGAAGATGACAGTCAGTTCTATTTCGTCACGGCCCTCGCGCGGCACAGCCTCGCAGGCGTGATGAAGGACCGCCGGCGGGCGCTGGGGGTGCGGGAGGCCGTGGCGGCGGGCGCGCAGATGCTCCGTGGCGTCCAGTACGCTCATGAGCGCGGTGTGGTGCACCGCGACATCAAGCCGGCGAACATCCTGATCGGGCCGCAGGGCAGGATCCTCGTCGCGGACTTCGGGATCGCGCGGCTGCTGGACGCCCACTCGGCGTCCCGGATCACCGGCACCGGGGACACGCTCGGGACACTCGCCTACATGGCGCCAGAGCAGCGCATGGATCCGCGAAGGGCCGGTCCATCCTCGGACATCTACGCAGCGGGAACAACGCTCTACTATCTCGTCACCGGGCGCAGGCCGCTCGATCTCACGCTGGCGGCCCTCGACCCGGCGGTGATGGCGCGGGTGCCGCTCGAGCTGCGGGCAATCGTGTCCCGGGCGACCGCGCTCGAAACGGGCGACCGCTGGTCCTCCGCGGCGGCCATGGCGGACGCGCTCGAGATGCTGTGGGTGGACCTCCCGGAGGATATTCGGTCCGGCGCGGACCCGCTCTGGACGGAGGACGACGGGACCGTGGTCCTGATCGCGGGGCCGGATCTCCAGGACTAGGTCGCGTCGCGAAGCTGGCTGACGACCCCATGAAGAGCCAAGACAAACGCTGACACTTCGTTGTCGGTGGTGTGCGGGCCCAGGCTGATGCGGAGGCCGGAAGAAGGGTCGGGGTCCCCCATGGCGCGCAGCGCTGGGCTGGGCTCCAGGCTGCCGCTGGCGCACGCTGCGCCGGCCGAGAGCGCGAAGCCGCGCAGATCGAGCGCCTGCACCAGCGTCTCGCCCTCGAGGCCCGGGAAGACGGCGAAGAGGGTGTTGGCGATCCGGCCGGCGCCGGCCACGTGGCCCCCACACCCGAGGATCACCTGCTCGATCCTGGACGATTGCGCCGTCCAGCGCGCGATCCGCTCGTCCCGCTCGGCGAGGGCGAGCCGGCACGCCACGCCGAAGCCCACCGCGGCCGCGACGTTCGGGGTCCCGGCCCGGCGCCCCCGCTCCTGCGGGCCGCCCGTGAGCTGCGCCGGAAACGGTGCCTTGTCGCGGAGGATCAGCG
>CAMCWU010000175.1 GCA_945882675.1 Klebsiella pneumoniae
AGGCCCCGCGATCGAGCGGCGTCGAGAGAGGGCGATAGGCGAGCGCGCGCCAGATGCCGAGCATCCCGCGGATCGGCCAGCCGAGATCGTGCGGGAGATCCTCCTGGCGGACCGGAGGAATAGTAAGGACGTACGCCCATAGATCCGCCACGTCTTCGTCCGTGAGCCCGCTGTAGGACGGGTAGGGGAACGCGGGCCACAGGCGCCGGTCCGGCGCGAGGCCGTGGCGAACGGCCCGCTCGAACTCCCCGGCGGTCCAGCCGCCGATGCCGGTCTCTACGTCGCTCGTGAGGTTCGGCCCGTAGAAGGTGCCGAACTTCGTCTCGATCGCGTAACCACCGGCCCACGGGACGCCGCCTTCGGCCGTGTGGCACGACGCGCACTGGGCCACCGCCGCGAGGTGCTCCCCGCGCGCCACCGCGTCGTCCGCGCCATAGGCGGCGGCGATCCCCCAGAGGATCAGTGCTCTTCCTCTACCGCGAACGCGTCGTGGCAGTTCCCGCAGGTCTCGCCGACCTTCCCGAGCTGCGCCTTGTACGCCGGCACGTCGCCCTTCTTCGCGACTTCCAGCAGCGCGGCGGACTCGGTCTCGAGCGCCTGCGCCGCGGCCGTGAACTTGTCGGCCTGGGTCCAGACCTCCTTCTTCGCCTCCGTCTTGACGACATCCGGGCCCGTGCCGACCGGGTAGAGGCTCACGATCGTCGTGGACAGATCGTGCAGCGCGGTCGCATGCATGGCCATATCCTGCGGCCGGTTGACCTCTCCCTTCGCGAGGAGGTTCTGGGCGGCCATGTGGTCGGACATCGCCTTCATCACCTTGTGGCGGTACGACACGGCCTTCGCGGGGTCGCCAGCAGCCGGCGTGCCCACGGAGGTCGGGGTCGAGGCCGGCTTCGCAGGAGCCGGATCGGCCGCGAGCGCCACGGCGGTAACGCCGCCGGCCGTGGACATGAAGAACGCCAGCGTGGTGAGCGTGGCGCGGAGCGTGGTGCGGGTCATCGGGCGGGTCTCCTGTTCGGGGACGTGTAGACCCGCGAGGGCGCTCGGTCAAGCCATTCGGCGCGCGATCACCGCTTGACTGCGCCGCCCGGGTGCACAGAAGAGTCGGCCGGTGCGGGCGAGCCCCGCCTGGAGAAACGAGTCCCCGGAAGGAGTCCCATGAGCATCATCGGCAACGCGGCCCCCCACTTCTCTGGAGAGGCCGCTCGCGACGGCGAGATCGTGAACATCTCGCTCTCCGACTACAAGGGCAAGTGGCTGGTCCTGTTCTTCTACCCGCTCGACTTCACGTTCGTCTGCCCGACCGAGCTCGTGGCATTCTCCGACCGCGCGGCGGATTTCAAGGCGCTTAACGCCGAGATCCTGGGCGTGTCGGTTGACTCTGTGCACACGCACCTCGCGTGGATGCGGACGCCGCGGTCGGAGGCCGGCGTCGGCGACCTCGCGTACCCGCTGCTCTCGGACCTCTCGAAGCAGGTCGCGCGCGACTACGACGTGCTCGCGGGCCCCGTGGCGCTCCGCGGCGTGTTCCTCATCGACCCGGACGGCAACGTCCAGACGGCGACCGTGAACAACCTGCCGGTCGGCCGCAACGTGGAGGAGGTGCTCCGCACCGTCCGCGCCTACCAGTACGTTCGCGAGAACGGAGGTACCTGCCCCGCGAACTGGCAGGAGGGTGATCAGGGCATGCCGGAGTCGCTCGACGGCGTCAAGCAGGTCATCGGCTAGCCCATGGCCGCCACCGACCTCACGGACGACGACTTCGCGGCCCGGCTCGGAGCCACGCCGGCGGCCATCGTGGACTTCCACGCGGGCTGGTGCGGCCCGTGCCTGATGTTCAAGCCCAAGTTCAAGCGGATCTCCGAGAGCTTCCCGCAGGTCTCGTTCTTCCTCGTGGACGGGGAGAAGGCGCCGGCCGCCCGCAAGACCGTGACCATCGACAATCTCCCGTACTTCGCCGCGTATCGCGACGGCGTGTTCGTGGAGGGCGTCTCCACGGCGGACGAGGCGAAGTTCCGGGAGTTCGTGACGCGTCACTTCGGGGCCGGCCAGTGAAGGCGGCGGAGGTGCGGCGGCTCGCCCTCGGGTACCCGATCGCGGAGCTCGCGGCGGCCGCGGAGGCCATCGCCGAGCGCGAGGAAGACCCGCACTGGGTCCAGGGCGACGACGTCGGCGAGAAGCTCACGCACCTCATGCTCGCCATGCGAGTGCGCGAGCGCACGGACGCGGGCGAGGACCCGAAGGAAGCGTTTCGCGCGGAGCTCTCCTCCGTGCGCGCGCTTCTCGCGAACGAGTAGGCGCGGGTGGCCGACGGCGACATCCGGGTCGAGAGCGGGGCGAGCTTCCGCTGCCCCCCGGACCGCCTGTGGCCGGTCCTCGCGGACACCGACCGGCTGAATCGGGCGGCGGGCCTCGACCGCGTGGAGCTCTCACCCGCCGCGCTGCCGTCCGCGGCGCGGGTAGTCGGGCGAACGCGGATTGCGGGGATGGACGTCGGGTACGAGGAGCTCCCGTTCGAGTGGGAGCTCCACCGAAGATACTCGGTAGAGCGGCGGTACACCGGCGGGCCGGTGTCGCGGGTGATCCTGGCGCTCGACGTGGAGCCGGAGGGCGCGGGGAGCCGGGTGCGGATGGTCCTCACGCTCGCGCCGCGCTGGCCCGACACGGGACCGATCCTCATGATGCAGGGGACGGCCACGATCGCGGCGCTCCTCGCCGCGGTGGGAGAGGGCGACGCCGCGCTCGCGGACGGGCGGCCGCCGCCGGTCGGGTCCGTGACGCTGGAGGAGGCGGCGCTCACCCGCGCGGTCGCGCTCCTGCGGGAGGCGCTGCCGGCGCGCGACACGGGGATCGCGGACCGTCTCGCGACGTGGCTGCAGTGCACCGATGACGCAGAAGTGGCGCGGATCCGCCCGTATGCGCTCGCGGACACATGGTCGCTCGAGCGGCGGGACGTGCTCGGGGCGTGCCTGCTCGCGGTGCGCGCTGGGCTCTTGGAGCTGCGGTGGGAGCTCGTGTGCCCGTCGTGTCAGCAGCCGGCGTCGTCCGCGCCGGCCCTCGCGGACGTGGCCGATCACGGCGAGTGCGGCATGTGCGAGATCCAATGGGAGACCCGCCTGGAGCGCGCCGTTGAGGCCACGTTCAAGCCGGCGCCGGCCGTCCGCGCGTTGGTCGTCGGCCGGTGGTGCACCGGCGGGCCCGCAAAGACCCCGCACGTGCTCGCCCAGAAGGTCGTTCCCGCGCACGGGGCGGCCCGGCTGCCGGTGCCGGCGGGCGGCGCGCTCCGCCTGTTCGTGCGTGGGGGAGCCAGCTTTCCGGTCACCATCGACGCCAGCGCGCCCGCGAATGCCGTGGCGGGAGACGGACCCATCCGCGTCGCTCCCGGCGGCCACGTGGAGGTCCGGAACGACGGTGACGACGCACGGCACGCGAAGCTCGAGCGGCTCACCTGGACCGACCAGGCGGCGACCGCAGCCGACGTCATCGCGCTTCCGGGTTTTCGCCGTGACTTCTCGCTCGAGTGCCTCGCGCCGGGCGTGGCGCTCAAGGTCGGGCGGGTAGCGCTGCTGTTCAGCGATCTGACGGATTCTACGCGGCTCTACAGCGAGATCGGGGACGCCGCCGCCTGGCGCCTCGTACAGGACCACTTCACGGTGGTGAACGAGCGGATCGGGGCCCATGGCGGGGTCGTGGTGAAGACGATCGGCGACGCCGTAATGGCGGCTTTCGCGGACGAGAGCCAGGCCGTGCGCGCCGGGATCGACGTCCTCGCGGCGTTCGAAGCGTTCCGCGCCGGAGATCTCACGCGCGGACGGGTTCGCATCAAGCTCGGGGTGTACGCCGGCCCGTGCTACGCGGTGACGCTCAACGATCGGCTCGACTACTTCGGGCAGACCGTGAACATCGCGGCGCGCCTCCAGGGCGCGGCATCGGGCGGGGAGCTCGTGGTCCCAGCAGAGCTGCTGGACCGGCTGATGGATCTGCCGCCGCACGAGCGCTGCGGCACGTTCGAGCCGGAGCTCAAGGGCGTGGACGTGCGGATCCCGGCGATCCGGATCCGTCACCGGGCGTAGCCGTCAGAACCGGCCACCCATGCGGATCCCCCAGCCGTCCGCGAACAGCAGCGAGCCGCCCGCGAGGCCCACCGCCGCCGCGCCCGCGACGCCCGCGCCCATCGTCAGGCCGTTGGTCCGCGAGCGCGCGGACACCAGCTCCTGCTCCGACGTAGCGGTCTCCATGCCGCGGCCGGTCGCACCCGCGACGGCGTAGAGCGTGCCGGCCAGGATGGCCGCTCCACCGCCAGCTCCGAGCAGCGCGATGCTCGGGCCCGACCGGGTGGTGCGTTCCGGGAGCGGGGGCGCAGGCGCGACGGGTTCCGGCGGGAGGACGGGGTCGGTCACCGGCGGCGGGGGATCGACCGTGGCGACGGCCGGCTCTCCGTCCTCCCCGTCTCCCTCCACCGGGACCGGCTCGCCGAACACGAGCGGCAGCACCATGGACGTGACGGCTTCCGGCGCTTCGGGGACCCACCACTTTGGCGGCTTGAGCGGTTTTGTCACCGGCCCGAGCGACGAGTCGAGGAACCCCGCGCCGTCGATCCAGTAGGCCGAGACGAGCCGGCCCTCCCCGTCCGCGACCTGGAACACGTTCTGGGCGTCCGCCCACGCGAGCGGGACGGTCACGAGCACGCCGTTGACGAAGGCCCCGCCGCCTTTCGGGACGATGAAGCCCTTGTCCGTGGGGCCCGTCTGCTGCAGGGGCTCGCCGCCCTGGGCGAGCTCGCGGAACGGGTGATCCGCGGGGATATCCGCCGGCCACGGGAGGGTGGGCGTGACTGCTTGCGAGAGCGCCGCCCAGCGGGCCGCGGCGTCTTCGTCCTGGGAGAGGAACTCGAGGAGCGCGATCTGCCGCGTGAACCGGCCCAGGTAGGACGTCTTCACGATCGTGTCGAGGCACGGGACGAGCTCGCGGGCGGCGTACAGGGTGACCCGCGCCTCCTTCAGCTTGAGGTCCCGCATGTACGCGTCTGCCTGGTCCATCGACGCGAGCAGCTCGGGGTGCGTGTACGTGCCCGCGCACAGCTTCTCCTGCGCGTGCGCGGGCGAGGCGGCCGCGAGCGCCAGCGCCGCCACGACCCAGGGACCCCTGCTCCGACCGGACATCGACCGCCCTCCCGAGCGGCAATCATACACCGGCTACAGCCGCCTGGACGCTGCGATCCCGACGAGGTGCGGCCAGCCCACGCCGATCGAGAGCCCGGCGTTCTCGCCGAGCGCCCAGTCGAGGCGCACATCGCCGGTGCCGTAGGGGTGCGCGCCGACGCCGGTCTCGATGTAGATGCCGGTCACGGCCTCGACCCCGCCCGCTAGCGAGATCGCGGCGCGGTCGCCGAGGACGAACGCGAGCTGGCCGTGCGCCGACGCACCGAACCACGGATCGGCGAACCGCGTGACGGCCGCGATGCCGCCCAGCCGGACGCCGAGGCCCCAGGCCGGATGGCTCGTGTGCACCCAGATCCCGGGATCGATCCGGGCAAACCGCGCGCCGCCCCTCAGCCCCACATCCCAGCCGACGTGCCGCGCCGGGCGGTACACGCCGACGCCCGCCGACAGCCGGGGGCTCAGGCCGGCCTGCGCCCCGACCTCCACCCGGGCCGGGCCGCCGAGCGCCACCGGGGGAAGCGGGGCGCCGCCGAGCCCGGGGTACAGCAACGCGAGAGCGAGCGGGTTCACGGCGCACCGGGGGCGAGGGGACGGACGGAGCTTGCCACGCCGGAGCCCGTCCGTCACGCCGCGACGCGATCCTCCGTAGGGGCGGCGACGGTCCGCCGCGCCTTCCGGGCCATCCGCTCGAGGCGGCGGGCGCGATCGCGCGCCTCCACCGGCGTGCCCAGGTACGGCACGCGCGATCCGACCATGCGGTCGATCCAGTCGCGCGTCACCCCCCAGTTCTGGTCCTGGTCGGGTCCCATGTGATGGTCGTAATGCCATGGCATATGCCGCTTTCCCCACTCCACGTCCAGGTGGGAGCGCTTGTGCATGCGGTGGTAGCGGACGGCCGAGTACCATACGGTCGCGGTGAAGAACGGCGCCACGGGCAAGAGCGGGACGTGCGCCGCCATGAGCAGGGCGACGCCGATCGCCTCGCGCCCCTGCGCGTGCCGGCCGAAGAGCGGGCGGAGATAGCCGGGATCGTGCATCTCCTGGCTGCGCGCCGCCTGGTGGTGCTCGTGGAAGTGGAACGACCACCAGCTCCCCTTGCGCTTGCCGTCCCCGTGGAGGACGTGCTTGTGGATCCACCACTCCGCCGCATTCGAGTAGAGGAGCCCAAGTGGAATCCCGATCATCGCCCACCTCCACGATCCGTGACGGGACCGTCATCTATAGTATATGACGGGTCCGTCATTCCGTCGAGGGCCGCGCATTTCCTGGCTCGGGCCGTCAGGTAGATTTTACATGAGGGGTCGACTTGACCAGTCAACTCAGCCGTGACACTCTCGTGTTCCCCCCGATGGTCCCACCATGCGCTTCCTCCCTCCCGTGATCCTGGCCTGCGGCGTCGCCTCCTCGGCGATGCTCGTGGCTTTCTACCAGAACACCGCGTCCGCCCACATGACGCCCTACCAGCCCGTCGAGTGGGGCCCGCCCGAGTGGCACCCCGGCGCCGAGCTCCTCGCCGACCTGCCGTCGCTCGACCAGCACGCGCCGAACGGCTCTTCGATCCCCGGCTTGAGCGCGCACGCCGCCTTCGTCTACGACGTGGACGCGGGCGAGGTCCTCTACGAGCGCAACGCCGACAACCGCCGCTCGGTCGCGAGCCTCACGAAGATGATCTCCGCGCTCACCATGGCGTCGGAGGGCGCCGACCTCGACCAGGAGCTGTGCATCGACCAGCGCTTCTGGCCGAATCGCAACGGCGCACGCAGCAAGCTGTCGACCGGCGAGTGTTACCGGGGCTGGGATCTCGCCGGGGCTGCGCTCGTGGCGTCGGACAACCGCGGCGCCTTCGGCATGCAGGTGGCTTCTGGGCTCCCGTATCATGTGTTCGTGGACCGCATGAACGACGTGTCCGAGCAGCTCCTCATGAGCCAGTCGACCTTCGTGGACCCGTCCGGGCTCGAAGACGACAACCTCAGCACCGCCCGCGACATGGCCCGCGCCGCGCTGGCGCTCTCGGCGTACCCGGACCTCGCCGTCATGGCGACCGCGCCCGAGTGGCAGCTCGTCCGCACGGACAAGCCAGAGCGCCGCTGGCTCGGTTCGACCGACCGGATCGTCGCGCGGAAGAACATCGACGTGCTCGCGGCGAAGACCGGGTACACGGACACGGCGGCGTACTGCTTCGCGGCGGTCGTGCGAACGGAGTCGGGCCGGACGCTCGCGCTCTCGATCCTCGGCGCGCCGAGCACCGGATCGCGCTGGGGCGACGTCGACCGCATCCTCGCGAAGTTCAAGTAGGGTCGAGGCGCAGCTCTCCGCGGACCGCGAGCCCGTCCCCGACCGCTAGGGGTGGGACGCGGTCCGGGTGACGCGCGCTCGGGTCGAGGTCGACGGCGAGCGGGAAGCCCACGTCCACCGTGACGGTAGTCCCTTCTAACGCCGTGATCGGGCCGATAGCGCGCCACTGCGCGTGGCCCTCGTCGTCGAGGCCGGGGCGGAGATCGGGATCCACCCTGACGGCGTTCCCGGCGCGCACCAGGCGCAGACGCACCGTGTGGCACGTCCCCGCCGCCCACAAGGCGCGATCCGCCGGCTTCACGAGGAGCACCCGGGCGACCAGGCGGCGCCCCCCGTGCCGGAACGCCACCTCGTGCTCGATGTCGTTGTGCGGCCGCGACGCCAGGGCCTCGACCAGCAGGTCCACGCGGTCCATCAGTCCACGTCCTCGAAGGTGGCGTACGTCGTGTCGATGACGGCGGAGTAACGCCCGTCCGTCACCTGGACGATCAGGCCCTTGCCGTCGCGCCCGGTCGCGCCCTCCTCCGGCAGCCACACGTACCGGCGGCCGCCGATCTCGCGAGTCTCGGCCCCGATCGTGGCGATGTCGAGGGCCTCCGTGACGTCTGCGAGCATCCGCGGGCTCGCCAGGTCGATCTCGCCCATGCCGATCACGTCGCCCAGTCGCTCGAGGCGCCGCGCCATCGCCGCGGGGCCGGCCGACTCGTCGAGGAGCGCGGTCACCGCCCTGCTCCGACCGTCCGCCGCGGTGCCCCAGCGATCGAGGGCTGCTGTCCAGCCCTGCACCACGTCGGGCGTCGC
>CAMCWU010000176.1 GCA_945882675.1 Klebsiella pneumoniae
TCGGGTCGGTGAAGTGGACCGCGATCTCGTCGCCGTCGGACAGGCCGTCGCCGTCGGTGTCCGGGACGAGCGGATCCGTGGCATGGACGAGGACTTCGTCGCCATCGGACAAGCCGTCGTCGTCCGTGTCGGTGTCGAGGGGATCCGTGGTGTGGACGAGGACTTCGTCGCCGTCGGACAGGCCGTCGTCGTCCGTGTCGGTGTCGAGGGGATCGGTGGTGTGGGTGAGGACCTCGTCGCCGTCGTTCAGGCCGTCGCCGTCCGTGTCCGAATTGAGCGGATCGGTGAAATACAGCGCCCCTTCGTCGCGATCCGACAGGCCATCGGCGTCGCTGTCGTCGTCTCCGGCCACCGTCGTCCAGGAGTCCCCGCACGCGGCCCCGCTCACGTCCTTGTTGATGTTGTTGACGTTCGACGAGGTCGCATAGACGAATGCGACCGCCGCGACGTCCGTGACGCCGGTGTACGCGACGTAGTCCGTGAGCGGCACCTGGACGTCGAGGAACTGGTCGGTCGCGCCGCCGAACGCGGTGGAAGCGGCCACCACACGCGCGTTTCCGCTGAAGTCGGGGGGCGCGGTGTAGGCGAAGGCGGCCCCGCCCAGGTCCTCCGGCCCGTCGGAGCACCAGTCGGGGTCCTTGACGTCGTTGGCCGAGAGGACGACCTCTTCCGCCAGGCCGTCGAGGTAGATCGTGTAGTCGAACGAGCCGTCGCTCGTGTCGCCGTTGGTCTCCTGCAGCGCGTGGAACACGAAGCTGCGCCACTTGCTGACGCTCTGCTGGGGGGAGCCGGAGAGGCGCACGCGCAAGTACAGCGCGGTGGCATCCACGAAGTAGTAGCCGGCGAAGTCAGGATCCACGCCGACGATGTCGAAGGACGGCTGGCCGCCCGCCACATCCCCGAAGGGATCGACCAGGCCGATGCCGTCCGGGCCGATCGACGGCACCCACGCGCTGTCCGCGGGCCAGGTCGCAGCGTTCGCGGCCGAAGCGAGCAACCACAGGGAGAGCATGGACATGGGGGACCTCGGGATAGGGCGCCAGCCTAGAACGGCGGGACCAGATGCGCACCACTACCGCAGATCGCGGTACCGCGATACGCCCGGCCGCAAGCGGGCCTTGTCCACGACGGACGCTGATCGCCCATCGCGCGGGGCCACCATGAACAATCGCCGTCCGGGAAATCACGGAGCCTGCGGGCCGATCGGAGTACTCGCTGCCGCCCTCGTGGCGCTTCCGGAGGTTGCGGCGGCGCAGGACGGGTTCGACGCCCACGGGTTCAACCTCGCGGCGCTCGACGGCGACGTGCGGTCGCCGCTCACCGTGCTGCGGCCCGGCCCATACCAGCGGGACGACTGGTTCGCCGGGATGGTCCTCGAGTATGCGCGGGAGCCCCTGGTCGAGGTCGTGATCGACGCGGACGGGAACGAGGTCGAGAACCGCACGGTCCTGGACGACCTGTTCGTCGCGAACACGTCGGTCGGCTGGGTGATCCTCGATCGGCTCCGGCTCGACGCCGCGCTGCCGCTGTACCTCACCTCGCAGGGCCTCGAAGGGGCCCAGGGCGTGGACGTGGGTGACGCGCGGATCACGGCCATGCTCGCGCTGCTCCAGCCGAACGGCGCGGACGGCGGGTTCGGCCTGGGTCTCGCCCCGATCCTCGATCTCCCGCTCGGGAATCCCGACGAGTTCCTCGGCATGGGGACCACGTCCGGCGGCGGAAAGATCGCCGCGACGTACCAGACCGAGCACTTCACGCTCGGCGGCGACCTGGGCGTGTTCCTGTCGCGCCAGCTCGCGTCGGCGACGACGGACGCGGTGCTCACCGGCCTCGCGATCGGCTACAACCCGTCGGACGACCTCGGCTTCACGCTGGAGGGGCACCTCGACTCGCCGTTCCGCTCTCGCGAGTTCGCGGGGACCGGCGCCCCGTCGGAGCTGCTGCTCTCCGGCCGCAAGTCCACGGACGGCGGCGCGCACTTCCTGGCGGGCGCGGCGATGGCCGTCTCGCCGGGTGCGACCGCTGCGGACTACCGGATCTTCGTGGGCGGCGGCTTCGGTCACGTCCAGCCGCAAGGACCGTTCGACGCGGATCTCGACGGGATCTTCGACCCCGTGGACGCCTGCGTGGACCAGCCGGAGACGGTCAACGCCTTCCGCGACGGCGACGGGTGCCCCGACGGCCCCGGCCGCCTGGTGATCGTGCCCACCGTGAACGGCCAGCCCGTCGCAGGCGCGAAGCTCCAGGTGGAGGCCGCAGGCGGCCCGGTTCAGGAGGCCACCACCGGCGACCAGCCGTGGTCCGTGGAGTCCATGCCCGAGCGGGCGTGGCGCGCTTCGGCGACGCACGGGAGCTGCCTCGCGGGGGAGGGTCAGGTGGTCACCCGCGAGGGCGAGACCCGGCTCGAGATCCCGCTGAAGCCCGATCTCGCCGCCGAGATCAAGGTGATCGTGCAGGACCCGAAGGGCAAGCCGATCACCACCTCGAGCATCCGCTTCGCACCCGAGCCGGACGGCTGCGTCCCGGCGGATCCCACGCCGACGATCGCTGGCATGGCGAACGTGCGCTTCGGCCCCGGCGGCCACGAGCTCCGGGTGGACGCGCCCGGCTACCGGATGCACACGGAGGTGATCGATGTCGCGCGTGGCGCCATGGTCGAGCGGACCATCACCCTGCAGCCGACGAAGATCCAGCTCACCGAGAAGGCCATCGTCATCCTCGACGTCGTCTACTTCGAGACGAACAAAGCGGTCATCAAGCCGGAGTCCTTCGGGCTGCTGGACGAGGTCGCGACGACCATCCGCACGAACCCGCAGCTCGGGCGCGTGGAGATCGGCGGGCACACGGACAGCCAGGGCGCGGACGCCGCGAACCTCGATCTCTCGCAGCGCCGGGCGGCCGCTGTCCGCGACTACCTGGCGGGCAGGGGCGTGGAAGCCGCGACGCTTCTCCCGAAGGGCTACGGCGAGAGCAAGCCGATCGACGTGAACACGTCCGCGACGGGCCGCGCGAAGAACCGGCGCGTCGAGTTCAACCTGCTCGACCGGCAGCCGCCGCCGGCAGGGACGACGCCGCCGGTCCCGACTCCGTGAGAGACCGCTTCCAAGCACGGTAGCCGCGCCAGCACAGCGCCACGTACAGGACGTACAGCGCCGACGTGAGCCAGAGCTGCTGGTGGGCGTACAGCGGAATGTAGACGAGGTCCGCGAGGATCCAGACGTACCACGCCTCGATCTGCTTGCGCGTCTGGCCGACGAGCGCCGTGAGCGCGAGCGCAGTGGCGACCCCGTCCCACAGCGGGACCTCCGAGTCCGTGACGCGATCGAGGAGCTGCCAGAGCCCCACCGCCACCACGGCCGCGCCCACGCCCCACACGAGGAGAGCGGAGCGCGAAGCCTGAACGACGCCGAGCTCGCTCTTGCCGGGGCTCGTGTGCCGGCGGTGGGGATCGCCGCCGTCGGGCCTCCACTTCCACCATCCGTACAGCGCGACGAGGATGAACACGACCTGGAGCCCCGCCCCGGCATACAGCCCGGACGCGAGGAACAAGGCCAGGAACATGAGGTTGTTCACGATGCCGATGGGCCACGCCCACCCGATCTGGCGCGCGACCAGCAGCACCGTGGCGGCGCCGGTCACGCAGCCGATCAGCTCCGCGGGCGACGCTTCCACGGTCCCGACGTGCAGCACGGGCCCGATGTCCAGGAAAGGGCGGTCGAGCCACTCCAGGATGCCGGAGAACATCACCTGTCAGCCGGCGATGTCGTACCGGATCTCGACTTCCTGGCCCGCGTACGGCGGGCTCTCCTGGAAGTCGACGGCGTTCCGCGTCTCGATGTACGACCAGCCGCTCGAACGCTCGAGGCCGTCGATGAACACCTGGAGCGAGTCGCCGACCGGCTCGTCCGACAGCGTGAACGAGAGCTGCGTCACGGACGTATCCGCCAGCGCCTCGAGCTGGGCCGGCCAGTCCTCGCAGATCGAGAGGAAGTCGCCGCCGGTCGCCATCACCGCGTCGTAGTAGCCGGCGCTGAAGTCCGTGAACGCGCAGCCGATCGGCGCGGGACCGCCGACCGCCGAGAGCTTGACCTCGTTCGGATCGCCCTTCCGGCCGAGGTAGCCGTCCACGTACGCCTGCCAGTAGGTGCCGCCGTCCTCCGAGCCCGGAGAGCTGTCGGGCTCGTCCGAGATGAAGACGAGGTGGAGGTGTGCATCCTCGCGGAGGAAGCCTTCGTTGAGCTCGCCGGCGTCCGACTGCTCGAGCGCGGCCTGCACGTTGAACAGGCCCCACTCGTCGGCAACGTCGCTCTCGGGCGGGGTGTTGATGCCCACCGTGAAGGATGTCTCCCAATCTGCGCTCTCCGCCGACAGCACGCCGGTCGTGGACCCGCCCTCCGGACCGGTGACGACGATGAGGTGCCAGTCCGACTGCGCCTGCTCGAGCCGGGAGATGACGCGGATGAAGTTCTCTGACAGCGCGTCGATCTGGTCCTGCATCGAGTCGCTGGTGTCAGCGTAGACGACGATGTCGATGTCTCCCCGCACCGTGGAGATGTCGGAGAGGGTCGTCGGCGGCTGGAGGCCGTAGTCCGAGCATCCTGCCAACAGCGCGAGCGCGGCGATGGCGTATTTCATGGGAGCCCTCAGCAGGCGAGTGGGTAGCCGGGAGGGGCGTTTCGCGCCCCACCCTCTACTGCTGCAATCGCCATGCCATCGACCCAGGACGGCGCTTCGCCGGATTCTATCAGCGGGCGTTACGGTTTCCGGACGCTGTCGGACGTCCGGGGTGACCGTCAGCGCTTCCGCTTCACCTTGGGGGCCGTGCCGGGACCCGCGGCCTCGCCATCCGCCAGCGCGGAGCGGATCTCGGGCGCGGCGTCCGGGTCGGCTTCGACGACCGGTACAGCCGGCTTTGCAACCGGGATCTTGTCGAAGCGGATCCCCTTCAGGTTCGTCTTGAGGTCGCGGTCGTACACGATGTGGCCGTACGTCCAGCCGACGCCGTCGTCCGCGCGCGCTACCGTGGGGTAACCCCGCCACATCTCGGCATCGTGCCGAGCCGCCTTGAAGTCGTCCATGGCGTCGAGGTCCGGCACCTGGATGACCGGCAGGCCCTCCCGCATCTTGAACTTCTCGCCTTCCACGAAGCACAACGCGCGCCAGGGGTTCTCCTGCCAGAGCGCCTCCGTCGCCGTGCACAGGATCACCCGCGTGCCGTACGGCGCCGAGAGCGCGATGGACTTCACGCGGCTGCCGTCGATGGTCGGGCCCTGCTTCCGCTGATCGTGGAAGATCCGCACGACCTCGCGCGTGCCCGCGAAGTTCAGCCCGCTGAACAGGTGGAGCTCGGCGACGATCCCCTTCTCGATGGTCCAGTACAGATCCGGCACCGACCCTCCCGGCCGGCAGGATCCCACGCGCCGACCCCGGGGGCAAGCGGCGCGGGTTACGGGAGCGGCTCGGAGGTTGGGATGGCGGGCACACCTTGCGGCGGGCCGGGCGGAAACGGCCACGGCGGCGGCCACGGCGGCGGTCACGGCGGCGGCGGTCACGGCGGCGGAGACGGCGACGACCCGTCTAAGTCGGGCGGCTACCGCATCGGCGATCAGGTCCCGACCCCCGAGTCGTTGAACCTCGAGCCCGTCTTCGCGCTCGACCTCGCCAAGGCCACGAGCTTCTCCGATCTCCTGCACGAGATGGCGCACACGGCCTTCGGCGGGCGCACGCTCGGCGAAGCCGCGGACGTCCTGACGGAGATGGTGCTCGATCCGGACGTGCTCATCGTCGGCACGTTCTCGGGCGCCATGACCGTCGCGAAGCAGGGCTTGCTCCTGTGCGACATGATGGACCACGGGATGCTGGACATCATCATCTCGACCGGCGCGCTCATGACGCACGGCCTCGTGGAAGCGTCGGGCGCGACCCACTTCAAGGTCCCGCCGGATATGGACGATCGCGCCATGTTCTACGCCGGCCTCGACCGCGTGTACGACACGCTCGAGCTCGAGAAGAACCTGAACGACCTGTCGGACATCATCCAGGTCGTCATGGAGACCTGGCCGGATGGCGTGGTCGCGAGCAGCCACACGATCCTCGAGAAGATCGCACAGTACCTGGTCGCGAACGTGAAGGGCCGGGGGATCCTCCCGACCGCGCTCGCCCGGGGCGTTCCGGTGTTCGTCCCGGCGTTCACGGACAGCGAGCTCGGCCTCGACGTCGCGATCCACAACCGCATGCGCGCGCGCGACGGCCGGCCGCGGATCCAGTTCGACCCGTTCCTCGACCTCGAGGCGTACACGGAGCGCATCGCGAACAGCAAGAAGCTCGGGATCTTCACGATCGGCGGCGGGGTTCCCCGGAACTGGGCGCAGCAGGTCGGACCGTACCTGGACCTGCTCGGGTCCCGCGCGGGCATCGAGATGCCGCTCCGCCGTTTCCAGTACGGCGTGCGGATCTGTCCCGAGCCCGTGCACTGGGGCGGCCTGTCGGGCTGCACCTACAGCGAGGGCGTGTCGTGGGGCAAGTTCGTCCCGGTCAAGGACGGCGGCCGCTACTCGGAGGTCATGTCGGACGCCACGATCGCGTGGCCGATCCTGATCGCGGGCGTGCTCGAGCGCGTGAAGAAGGCCCGGGGAACGCCGGCTCCGGCGGCCCCCTGATCCCTACTGGATCGTGATCTTCGTCACGGACTTCTTGGCCGTGACGAGGACCTCGTCCTGCAGGCGCTGGTAGAGGCCCTGGTTCTCCGTGTTCGCGGACTTGAGATCGACCTGCTGGTCGTCCGGCGCGCGATTCGGGAGCTTGCTGATGTAGAACTCGACGTTGCTGCCGTCTTCGAACGTGAAGCGCCACTTGTTGCGCGTGGTCACGGACCAGGCCTTTCCGGCCTTGTCCTTGGCGGCCGCCGTGGTCTTCAGCGTGCACGTGTACATCGGCGGGTCGAAGTTGCTCTCGAAGAAGCAGTCGATCGAGTCCTTCGCCCCGTACGCGATCGTGACGTCCTTCATCTCGGACCAGGGCTTCTCGACCTCCGTACCCTCGCCCTCGAGCGTCAGCGTGGTCTTGGCGCCGGACGTCTCCCAGCCGTTCTCGCCGTACCAGTCGGTGGCTCGCTCGATGCGGACGACGTGGCCCGCCTTCTTGGTGCCGTCCGCGAAGGTCATGTCGACGCGGATATCGGCGTTGTTTGCCGGAGCAGCCTCCGCCACGGGCTCGGGGGCCGGCGGCGGGGCGACGGGCTCGGGAGCGGGAGCGGGGGCGGGGGCGGGGGCGGGGGCCGGGACCGGCTCGGGCTTGTCCTTCTTCCCGGCCATCGCCGAGAGCGGGAGCACCAGGAGCGCGGCGGCCACCAGCGTGCGGAAACTCATGTCATCCTCCGGAAGTGTGTGCAGCATACGCCGATGAGCGACGTGCGCAAGCGTCATCGCTGCAACCCGGGGACGCCGCCCCGCATTCCGGAGCTACTCCGGTGGGACGTCCGGCGCGGGGTTGAACGGGGCCTCCACGGGGCCGCCTTCTGGCGGGGGCGGGGGCTTCGGGAGGTACGGCTCCAGCTGCTTGCGGAGATCCTCCACGAGCGCGAGCGGCTTGCCGCCCGGACGCCCGATCTCGGCGCGCACGAGGCCAAAGCGGTACTCGATCTCGGTGGCGCAGGAGTCGCACCGCTTGCGCAGATCCGGCTCGATCGTGGCCTCGAACCCCGCGTACGACTCGCGCCAGGCGGCGATGGCCGCGGCCCGATCGCCCACCGCGCCCTTCTCGGCCGCCGTGAGCAGCAGGTCCGAGATCGGCGGCGGAGGGGGCGGCGCCGGTACGGGCTCGCCGTCCGCCACTGGCGCGCCGATGTCCGCTTGTGGAGCCGACGCTCCCGGGTTGCAGCCGGTGGCGAGGGCCACCAGCCATGCCGCTCTCAAGACAGCATGCCAAAGTAGTTCTTCACGACGCGATCCCACTCGTGGGTGCCGGCGACCGGCGGCCGCTCCTCGTACGCGCACATATGCTTGATCTGGAGCAGCAGATCGCGCGGGTGACAGAAGCGGAACGACCGCTTGTTCATCTTGTAATGCCGATCGATGAGGTACTGCACCGACCGCGGCGGGAGCTGGATGTCCATCTTCCTCGCGAGCAGCTCCACGAGCGCCCTGAAGTCGTCCTCAGACGGGTCGTAGACGTGGATCTTGTACGGGATCCGCCGCATGAAAGCTTCGTCC
>CAMCWU010000177.1 GCA_945882675.1 Klebsiella pneumoniae
CTTTGGGGGATCTCCGTGGGTCGGACCGGCCCCGGGCGCCGGTCCGCGCGCCCGTGGAGGGATTTGCGCTGGTTTTCGCTTGCGGATGCGACGTTCTCGGCGCATCCTGTGAGCGATCGGACCCGGCTCGCGAGGCACCCGCCAATGGCCTTTCCGTACGTCCTCCCCGTCAACGGCACCGCGGACTCCGCACGCAGCATCCTCGCGTCCTTCCCCGTCGACTGGTACGATCAGGTTCGGACCAACGGACCGCTCCCCGTGATCCTGTTCATCCACGGCGGCGACCAGAACGCCTTCGACTTCATGTTCACCACCTTCAAGATCACTTCCTGGTGGAAGACGACGTTCGCCTTCCCGGCGAAGGCGATCGCCATCGACTCGCAGGGCGTGAGCCTCGACTCGAACGGCGGCGACTGGAACGCGGGCAACATGGGGACCGTCAACCGGCTCCCCGGCGCGCAGGACAGCGCGTTCGCGTGGGACGCGATGAACCGCGTCGAGCGGTGGTTGATCGACTGGTTCCGCAAGGAGATCCGGCCCGTCGTCGGCGGCGCGGACATCTCTCAGGTGTTCAACCGGCAGAAGCTCTTGCCCGTCGGCTTCTCCCAGGGCGGGCAGTTCGCCTACCGGCTGGCCTCCGAGGCTCCGAAAGAGGGATGGAAGTGCCCGGCGCTCGCGGTGTTCGGGACGTCGATCGGCGGCTGGTACCGTGAGGTGGACCGCGTCGCCGCGCTCCCGCCGAACGTGGACTGGACCCCGACGGGTGAGCCGCCCGCGTTGTTCCACGTTCACGGCACCATCGACACGAAGGTGAACGTCACGGCGAACGGGAAGTCGACCGATACCAACACGGTCATCACCGATCAGGTCGGGGCGGCTCTCGTGGATACCTACGCGCGGGCGGACATCTCGGGGTTCAACTCCACCGCGGCGTACGTGGCGCGCGCGACGGCGCTCGGCTGGCCGTTCGTCGCAGGCGCAGTTCCGCCGAGCAGCATCCCGGCTGCGGTGGTGGCCGTCACCACCTTCACCGTGGCCAACTGGAACAAGCCGGGTGGTGGGAGCCCGGACTACCAGGTCTGCTTCGCCAACGTCGGTGGCGGCATGATCCACGAGGTGCCGTACTGGGCGCCGGAAGCGGTGGCGGAGTTCTTCAAGCTGTGGGGCGGGCTGTGAACTCACGGCGGGCGTCCCTGCTCGTGCTGGCCGTCGCCTGCCGCTCCGCGGCACCGGACCCCGACAAGGTCGGGACGCTCGACGATACCACGCTCCCCGACACCGACGCGGCGGACAGCGACACGCCCCCGACGGATCCGCCGGATACCGACATCACGCCCTCGCCTACCGGGGAGACGGGTCTACCCTGCGCCGAACCGGGCCCGCAGCGGCGGCTCGCGGGTGAACTGGAGCTCGGGGTAGATGCATGGGCAACTTTCCAAGGGGAGAATGACACCAGCTTCGGCTACGCCGTCGCCGGCGTCGGTGACTTAACCGGGGACGGGCGGGACGATATGGCCGCGCTCACCCTCCTGGAGCCACTCGGGACCGACCAGGGTGGGGTGTACTTGCTCGCCAGCCCGCTCGCGGCGGGCGTACACGTCGCACGTCAGGATGCGGTGCGCTTCGTGGACGCCA
This sequence comes from Klebsiella pneumoniae, assembly GCA_945882675.1. GTDB lineage: Bacteria > Myxococcota_A > UBA796 > UBA796 > CANLGQ01. The sequence continues at coordinate 1,636 of CAMCWU010000177.1, forward strand.
CTCCGGGTGATTACTACGACTACTGGACAGCGCCGATCAACACGAGCATGCAGGTTCTACCGGACCTGAACGGCGACGGACTCCCCGAGCTGGTGCTCGCCGCATACCTGCACACCGCCGGGGCGGCCCGCGGCACCGTATACGTGGTGGCCAGCCCGGTGTCGGAGATCCCGGGCGGCACCGCGAGCGTCGACCCGTCCTACGCGCGGATCACCGCATTCGACTCGGTCGATCTTGGTAGTTCCATCGCGGTCGGCGATCTGGACGCCGACGGATCCACCGACCTCATAGTGTCCGCCCCCCCGACTGAGGACTTCGACGGGGGTTTCCGCGGTCACGTCTACCTGTTCGACGGCCCGCTCCCACCCGGCGAGCTCGACGACCGGGACGCGAGTGTGACCATCCGCGGCTATGGAGAGCTCGGTGCGTCGAACGGCGGCCCTCTGGCGATGGGCAACCAGGTCCTTGCGGGCGACGTGTCCGGCGACGGCGTCCACGACTTGATCGTCACGTCTCCCGCGTCCTGGGTCGACGGGGTGGAGGGCGTCGGCGAGGCCTACGTGTTCGAGGGGCCGATCACCGCCGACATCGACACCCGCGACGCTGAGGGTACGCTCCGTGGTAAGAAGCAGTACCACGAGAACCTCGGTGTGATCGGGGCGTTCCTCGGTGATACGGACGGGGACGGGCTCGGCGAGTTCGGTCTGTCGTCCACGGACGGCACCGACGGGGTAGCGGGGAAAAACCTTCGCGGCAGCGTCTACATCGTGGATGGCCCGGTGGTGGGCACCGTCCGGATTGAGGACCGGGCGGACACCCACTTCTACGGCACCCACGACTACGACCAAGCGGCGTTCGTGGCGTCCGCAGGGGACCTGGACCTGGACCAGGACGGCCTGATGGACGTCGGCGTGGCCCGGACGGCGCTCGACATGGACAAGCGCGGCGCCGCGTACATCTACTACGGCCCGCTCCCTGCGGGCTCCCACGCGATGGAGGAGCTGCCCGACGCGACGATGTGGGGCAACGGCCTCGCGCCGTGGCCGATCGCCATGGCGGCGGCCGGGGACGTCGACGGGGACTGCATGCCGGACTTCGTCGTGGGCGAGCGGTTCGGGGACGCCGTGTACCTGATGCGGGGTGGCACGCTCTGATCGCCCGGTGGTGACCGCGGGGCGTTCGGCGGGTTACGAGGCTGTGCGTCCGCCCGCTGCGGACGCCAAGACCATCGGAACCCCGTGCTCAACTCCCGCTCCCAGACTCCCTCCGCCGCATCTCCCGTCCTCGACCAGGGCAACTTCGACACTGCCCCGTCGACCGTCGCCCCGGAGACCGCCGCGACCGGGAGCTTCGACACCCTCGGCCTCGCCGAGCCCCTCCTCCGCGCCGTCAAGGCGGAGGGCTACACCGTCCCGACGCCGATCCAGCTCGAGGCGATCCCGCACCTCGTCGCCGGGCGCGATCTCCTGGGCGTCGCCCAGACCGGCACCGGCAAGACCGCGGCGTTCGCGCTGCCGATCCTCCACCGCCTCTCGGGCACGCCCACCCCGCGCCGCGCGCGCTCCACCAAGGTCCTCGTGCTCACGCCCACGCGCGAGCTCGCCATCCAGGTGGAGGAGAGCTTCCGCACCTACGGCAAGCACCTCCAGCTCCGCACGGCCGTGATCTTCGGCGGCGTCGGCCAGGGACCGCAGGTCAACGCGCTCCAGGGCGGCGTGGACATCCTCGTCGCCACGCCGGGCCGCCTGCTCGACCTCATGGGCCAGGGCCACGTCTCGTACGATGGCCTCACGGTCCTCGTGCTCGACGAGGCCGACCGCATGCTAGACATGGGCTTCCTCCCGGATGTCCGCAAGATCCTCGCGAAGCTCCCGACCCAGCGCCAGACGCTGTTCTTCTCGGCGACCATGCCGCCGGCGATCACCGAGCTGTCCCGGTCGATCCTCAAGAACCCGGTCCGGGTAGAGGTGACGCCGCCCGCCACCACCGCGGAGCGCGTCACCCAGCGCGTCGCGTTCCTCGGCCGCGACGACAAGCGCGAGCTCCTCGAGCAGATCCTGCGCGACCCCCGCGTCGACCGGGCGCTCGTGTTCACGCGGACAAAGCACGGCGCGAACCGCGTTGTCGAGCGGCTCGAGAAGTCCGGCATCGCGTCCGCGGCGCTCCACGGCAACAAGTCGCAGAACGCCCGCCAGCGCGCGCTCGACGGCTTCCGCTCCGGGGAGATGCGGGTGCTCGTCGCCACCGACATCGCGGCCCGCGGCCTCGACGTGGAGGGCGTGAGCCACGTCATCAACTACGATCTCCCGGACCCGGAGGCGTACGTGCACCGGATCGGCCGCACCGCCCGCGCCGGCAAGGACGGCCTCGCCGTCACGTTCGTGGAGGCAGAGGAGATCGGCGATCTCCGCGCCATCGAGCGCACCATCGGCCAGACGATCCCGGTGGCGGTGGACCGCATCGGCGTCCGCCCCGAAGACGGGCGCCAGCGCACGAGCAACAACCGGCCGCCTTCTCGCGGCGGTGGCGGCGGCGGCGGCGGCGGCGGTGGTCGCGGCGGCGGGCGTCGCCGCTAGCATCCAGGAGGGGCCGTGCACGCGAAGCACATCCTGCTCGAGTTCAAGGCACCGTGGCCGCCGGCCCGCCAGAAGGCCCGGCGCACGAAGGAAGAGGCGTTCGCGCTCGCGGAGTCGCTCATCGACCGGATCCTGGGGGGCGAGGACTTCGACGACCTCGCGCGCCGGCACTCGGACTGCCCGAGCCGCGCGCAGGGCGGCGACCTCGGCCGGTTCCACCCGGACGACATGGCCCGGCGGTTCTCGGACGCGTGCGCGGCCCTCGACGTGAACCAGCTCTCGAACCCGGTGGAGACAGAGTTCGGGGTGCACCTGATCTGGCGCCTCGTGTGATCCTCGCACGCGCGAGTGACGGAAGTTTTTTTGCGGCACACACTGGGCGTTCGAAACCCGTTTAGTGCGTACCCTCAGAAAGTGAGTGAAGGGAATTTTTGCGCACCGGGAGCCACGGGGTAGAGTCGTGGGGCGACAAACAGGGAGGGCCCATGCTGAGCTTCATTCGGGACGAGCAGGGCGCTACGGCGATCGAGTACGGCCTCATCGTCGCGATCATCTCCGTGGTATGCATCGGCACCTTGCGGTTCCTCGGGCAGAAGATGTCCACCGAGTTCAGCTCGGTCGGCTCGGCCATCGCCAGCAACTGACGGAGGCTCAGCGGCGCTGCAGCACCACCAGGCTGCTCGGCCCCGCCGGGGTGATGGACAGGGAGATCGTGGCCTTCCCCTTCGTGAATGGGGTCGTCCCGCCCGCGGTCTCCCCGCCTGCGAACCCCGCCTGGGTGAGCGCCGCCGCGTAGCGGGCCTGCAGTCCCGCGTGATCCGTGTCCGGGTGGCTCATCACGAGCATCTCGGCGTTCGACTGGACGATCGACGCGCCGGTCGTGGGCAGCGCGAGCGCGGTCCAATCCGGCGCCATCTCCACCGACGGGAGCAGCGCGCCGAGGTCGAACGCCTCCGCGCCGCCGCCCATCAGGCCCTTCATCGCGTCGCCGAGACCGCCGAGCGCGTCGAGCCCGCCCAGGAACCCGCTACCCTCCACGCCCTCGATCCGCTGGCCGTCCCACGCCCGGAGCTCCGAGATCAGGCTGCGCGACGACGGCGTCCCGGCCGACTGGTCGACGGCGACCTCGAGCACCTTCTCCTTGCGGGAGAACGCGACGCAGTGCGGGTACTGGGGGATCACCTCGCCGTTCGTGGCCGCGATGCGCTCGCCCTCCTTCCCGCACCAGATGTACGCCGACTTCTTGTCGAACTGGTACAGGCCGACGTCGGACGGTTCGGCGAACCGGAAGCTCATGGTGCCGACGACGACGCCGTCGCGCTCCTCGAGCTTGCGGTCGGTGACGAGCCAGGTCGGGTGCTCGTCGAGCGCGGCGCTGCCGAGGACCATGTCGTTGACGAGCTGCGCGAAGTCGGCGTCGGCGTTCGCGGCGGAGTCCGTGCGGATGTCCCGGCTCTCCATCGTCCCGGTCCGCGCCTTGAGATCGAAGCGGTAGTACGTCTGGGAGATCTCGAGGCAGCCCCCGAGGAGCGGCAGGACGAGCAGCAGCGGGCGCATGGAGAACTCCGAGATCAACGGGTGTCGAGGCGGAAGAACCGGACGGAGTTGGCGGTCGTGGCGGCGGCGACGTCGTCCACCGGGATGCCACGGAGCTCGGCGATCTTCGCGGCGACCAGCGGGACGCGCATGGGCTCGTTGCGCTGGCCCCGGAACGGGATCGGCGTGAGGAACGGGCTGTCCGTCTCCACCAGCATGCGGTCGAGCGGGCACTCGCGCGCCACGGCCTGCATCTCGGCCGCGTTCTTGAACGTGACGATCCCCGGGATCGACACGATGCCGCCTGCGTCCAGGATCTTCGCCAGCAACGCCCGGTCACCCGTGAAGCAGTGCCAGAGCGCGCCCGCGCCATCGAAGCCGCCGGACTCGCGCACGATGTCGAGGGTCTCGTCGCCGGCCTCCCGGTCGTGGATGATGATGGGGAGATCGAGCTCCAACGCGAGCTTCACCTGGGCCCGGAGGCACGCCCGCTGGACGTCCCGCGGGCTCTTGTCGTAGTGGAAGTCGAGCCCCATCTCGCCCAGGCCCACGACCCGCGGGTGGCGCGCTACCTCCGCGAGATCGGCCGCGAACGCGTCATCCCACAGCGCGGCGTCATGCGGGTGCAGGCCCACCGCGCACCACACGTCCGGGTGCCGCTCTGCGACCGCCACGGCCTTCCGCAGCGACGGCGCGCCATAGCCAGAGCCGATCGAGATCATCCGCGAGACGCCGGCCGCGCGCGCCCGCTCGACGACGGCGTCCACGTCCGCGTCGCTCCCGTACACGTCCGGATCCAGGTGGCAGTGCGAGTCGAGGTACATGGCACGAGCGTAACGCGGGAGACGCCAGCGCGGACCGGCTCCGCGGGGTAGGCTCTGACCTCTCCCCCGAGCGCCCGCCCATGTACGCAGACCGCCCGAACCTCCAGACCCGCACCAAGATCGTCGCCACCCTCGGCCCCGCGAGCTGGGACGAGCCCATGCTCACGAACCTGCTCAAGGCGGGCGTGGACGTCTGCCGGATCAACTGCTCGCACGCCGATCACGAGAGCATCCGCCGGCAGGTCGCGCGCGTCCGCCGCGCCGCCATGCGCATCAACAAGCCGGTCGCGATCCTCCTCGATCTGCAGGGCCCGAAGATCCGCACGGGCAAGGTCCCGACCCCGCTCCCGCTGAACACGGGGGACATCCTCACGATCGTGATGAGTCAGGACTTCGTCGGCGTCGGCCTGAAGACCGGCACGACCTACCCGGAGATGGCGGGCGACGTCACGGTCGGCGACCTCGTGCTGTTCGCGGACGGCGCGCTCTCGGGGGTGGTCCACGCCATCCGGCTCGAGCTCGACCCGGCAGAAGTCGACATCCGCATGACGGACGGCGGCGAGCTCGGCTCGCACAAGGGCATCAACCTGCCCGGCGTGGACATGTCCGTCCCGGCGATCACGGAGAAGGACCTCAAGGATCTCGCGGTCGGGCTGGAGGTCGGCGTCGACTACGTGGCGCTCTCGTTCGTGCAGTCCGCGGACGACGTGCTGGCGCTCAAGAAGGTCATGAAGGAGCTCGGTGCCTCGCCGCCCGTCATCGCCAAGATCGAGAAGCCGCGCGCGGTGGACCGCATCGACTCGATCCTGAAGGTCAGCGAGGGCGTGATGGTGGCCCGCGGAGACCTCGGGGTGGAGGTCAGCATCGAGAAGGTGCCGGTCTACCAGAAGGCCATCATCGCCGCCGCGCACCGCCACGGAGCCATGTGCATCACGGCCACGCAGATGCTGGACTCGATGGAGCGCAACCCGCGCCCCACGCGCGCCGAGACCACGGACGTCGCGAACGCGATCCTCGACGGCACGGACGCCGTCATGCTCTCGGGCGAGACCGCTACCGGCAAGTACCCGGTGGAGGCCGTGCGGATGATGGACAAGATCGCGAGAGAGGTGGAGGGATCCCGGTTCTTCCGCCCCACGCCCATCACCGAGCTGCCGGAGCTCGCCGGCCCGGTGGGGATCGTGGCGCGGTCCGCGGTCTACGCCGCCGCGGAGGGCGCGCGCCCGCTCGTGATCTTCACCTGGTCGGGGGACACCGCCCGCTACGCGAGCAAGGCCCGGCCGCGGGGGCCGATCTTCGCGCTCACGCCGAGCGCGCGGGTCGCCGACATGCTGTGCCTCGCTTGGGGCGTCACCGCGGTCGTGATCCCGGGGGTCAGCACGACGGACGAGCTGATCGAGGTCGGCGAGCAGGTGCTGATGAACCTGGGGCACGTGAAGCGCGGCGAGGAGATGGTGATCCTCGCCGGGAAGGCGCCGCGGAAGGGTACGACGAACCTCATGAAGATCCATACGGCGGGTGGGACCGACTAGCTCCGCCTGCGCCGCGCCAGCAGCCCGACCAGCCCGAGCCCGAGCAGGCTCGACCCCCTAGACCCCGACGCATCACACCCGCAGCCCGTGCCGAGCCCGAGCTCGT
>CAMCWU010000178.1 GCA_945882675.1 Klebsiella pneumoniae
ATGCTGCAGGCATGCGTCCTCACCCCGACAGGATCACCCGGCCGGGGCCGGGCGGCCAGGACGCGCCGAGAGCCACGTCTGACTCGATCAACCCGCGAGCCCACCGCTGTAACGAGAACGGCCCGACCCCCGCAAAGGGATCGGGCCGCACTGGTGTTGTGGAGCGGGCGACCGGGCTCGAACCGGCGACCTACAGCATGGCAAGCTGTCGCTCTACCAACTGAGCTACGCCCGCAACCCCCACCGTTTAACGCTCCCCGCCGGACCGTCAACGCGGCCCGTGCGGATCGCGGATCGCGGGCGTCCCAACGAGAACGGCCCGACCCCTGGGGAGGGATCGGGCCGTCTGGCGTTGTGGAGCGGGCGACCGGGCTCGAACCGGCGACCTACAGCATGGCAAGCTGTCGCTCTACCAACTGAGCTACGCCCGCAAGCCCCCACCGTTTAACCGGAGTCGCCGGACCGTCAAGGCCGAACCCGCACGTCGATGCGCTGCAGCAGGGGGACCAGGGTCGGATCGGTGCACCTCGAGATCGCGTCCTTCGCCTCGCGATCGAGGTGGATCCCCAGCGCCTGCCGCGCGCCGGACCAGTCCGTGACGCCGTCCGCGCCGAGCGCGAGCGCGAGGTTGTGCCAGGTGGTCGCCTCACCTCGGCGAACGCGGAGGAGATCCGCCGCCATCGGGCCCGCGCCCGTCCCCGCCAGCGCGTCCACCAGGTCGACCATGGCGGCCGGGAACGCCACGGACTCCGCGCCCACGTCCATGCGGTCCACCGCGTCCTTGAGTGCGATCACCCGCCAGATCGCGGCGAGCTCCGCGGGCTCGGTGCCCCACGCCCCAGCGGTGGCGAGCTGCTCCACGCGGTCCAGGCCCACGCACGGCGCGTCGCGGCACTGGTTGCGCAGCCGGAGCCCACCGTGCGCCAGCAGCGCCCCGGCAGCCGCCCGATCGTCCCCCGCGGCCGCGGTCAGGCCCGCCAGCGAGCGCTCCAGGAGAAACCGGATCGGATCCTCCGCGCCGAGCTCGGCAGCCGCCGCCTTCTTGTGATCCGACCACGCACGCTGCTCGGAGTCGCGATCCGCGCTGGACTGCTCGAGGGCGAGCGCGGTCGCCCGCCGCAGATCCGCCCACGGACCGTCCACGGGACCCGCCGCGGCCTGGGCCCGCGCCAGGAGCAACGCGCCCATCGGCGTGGCGCGCAGGCCGTCGTACATGGGCGCCGTGATGGCCGGGAGCAGTGCAGGGACCGGGATCTCCGGCGAGTCCAGCCACCCCACGATCACCCACCGCTCGCCCCACGCGCGCGCGGCGGTCGGGAGCTCGTCCGGCGTCGCGAACCAGTCGAGCGGCTTGCGCGGCAGGCCCACGTCCGCCTGGTCGGGCCGCAGGGGCGTGAGCCAGCCCGCGACCTGAATCTCCGTGGCGTCGTCCAGCGTCTGCGAGCGGGCGAGGGCGGTCTCGACCAGCCGGAGCCGCTGGCCCCGGGTGAGCGCCACGACCGGCGTGCCGGGCCACTGGGCCTCCAGCGCCTCCAACCCCGCGTCCGGGTCGCCCTGCTGGCGCTCCAGCGCGAGCGTGCCGTCCATCCACGCCACCAGCCACGGCTCCGTCGTGAGCGCCGCCGCAGACGGGCGGTCCGGCACCATCGGCGCGCGGACCAGCGGATCGCGGCGACCGAGCAGCGCCACCGCCGACGCCCCGTCCGTCACCCGGCGATCCACGGCGTCCGCGGACGGCGCCTGGACCTGGAGGTGGGCCGGGACCTTCCCGCACCCGGTGAGCACCAGCAGCACGAGCAGTCGGTTCAACGTGCGAGCTCCCGGTGAAGGCGGCTCGGGAGCCCCGGCCCCCCGAAGATGAACCCGGAGTATAGCTGAACCGCCGCGCAGCCCGCCGCCAGCAGCTCGCGGACCTGGTCCGCCGTCTCGATCCCGCCGACGCCGATCACCGGCAGGCGACCCCCGGCCGCCGCCAGCGCCACACCGATCTTCTGCCGGGCGAAAGCGGCGAGCGGCGCCCCGGACATCCCCCCGGCCTCTCCCGGGTCGCGCCGCAGGAGATCGCGCCGGATCGTCGTGTTCGTGGCGACGACGCCGGCGATCCCGAGCTCACGCCCGAGCGCCACGGCGTCCGCGATCGCGTCGTCCTCCAGGTCCGGCGCGATCTTGAGCAGCACCGGCGTGCCCTTCGCCGCGACCTGGACCGCCGGGAGGAGCTCGGCCAGCACGCTGCGGTCCTGGAGCGACCGCAGACCCGGCGTGTTCGGCGAGCTCACGTTGACCGTGAACCAGTCGACCAGCCCCGCGAGACGCCGCGTGGACTCTACATAATCCGACGTCGCCTCCTCGTTCGGCGTGATCTTCGACTTCCCGATGTTCGCGCCCACCGGCACCGACGGCCACCGTCCGGCGTCACGCAGCCCGCGGATCCGCGCTGCGAGGGCCTCGGAGCCGTGGTTGTTGAACCCCATGCGGTTGATCAGCGCGCGCTCCTCCGGCAAGCGGAACAGCCGTGGACGCGGGTTTCCCGGCTGCGGATGCCGCGTGACCGTCCCGACCTCCGCGAACCCGAACCCGAGCGTGTGCCAGAACGGGATCCCGACGCCGTCCTTGTCGAGCCCGGCTGCCAGGCCGACCGGCCCCGCGATCCGCACGTTTCCGAACGCGACCCGCGCGAGCGACGCATCCGGGGCGCCCATCGTCGTCCGCGCCACGGCCCCGAGGAGCCACGGCGCCGCGCCCACCGCGGCCAGAGTGAGCTCGTGCGCCTTCTCGGCGTCCATGCTGAACAGGACGCGGCGGGTGAGCGGCCATGCGACGTCCAGCACTACTCGCCCCCGTCCACGGGCGCGGCGGTCCACGCGTCCCGCAGGATCGGCAGGTTGCCGATGAAGTAATCGAAGAAGGACGCGATGGTCACGAGCGTCATGATCAGCATCGTCCACCACGGGATCTGGTCCATGAACGGCAGCCCGGGCGACAGTTTCTCGGCCAGCAGCGCCAGGAACACGATCTGCGTGCCGACGCCCTGGACTACCGCCTTGATCTTCCCTGACGGCCGCGCCGCCAGCACGACGTTTCGGACCGCCGAGACGGTGCGGAAGAACGAGATCGAGGAGTCGCGGTAGAAGATCGCGATGATCATCCACAGGTCGGCGACGCCCACCGCGTACATGCCGAGGAACAGGGTGTACCTGCAAAATGCGTCACTGAACGGGTCGAACAGCTTCCCGAAGTCCGTGACCTGCTTGTACTTCCGCGCGATGTGGCCGTCTGCGAGATCCGTGACTTCGAGCAGGATCGAGAGGAAGGCGGCCGCGGCGTACCCCCAGCCCGTGTGGGTCGTCATGAACACGACGGCCAGCGGGGCGAGCGGCATGCGCATGGCGGTCATCAGGTTCGGGGAGATCGTCGGGGTGCCCGCCATCATGTCCTCGGGAGGCTCGTGCGCGAGTCGTCGCCGTGCCGGCCGCTCGCGAGGAGCGGATGGTGTGCCGCGTATTGCGCCAGCGACGCGAAGGAAAGGCCGAGGCTGATCACGCCGAGCACCGTCCCCACCGTGGGCCAGTGCGTGCCGTTCCACGGGCCGTGAAACACGAGGACCGACAGCGCCACGCCCTCGAACGCCACCATCGTCTGGCCGATGGCCGTGGGCGCCACGCGCATCTCCTTTTGGCCGAAGAGCGCCCAGGCCGCCAGTACCAGCGCGTTCCGCCCGATGCACGCGAGGGTCAGCCACCACGGCCCGTAGCCCATGAGCGCCACCGCGATCCACGTGGGCACCGTGAGGACCTTGTCGGCGAGCGGATCGAGCCACTCCCCGGCGCGGCTGTGCGCGTCGAGCACGCGGGCCGCGAACCCGTCGAGCAGATCCGACGCGATCGCCCCGACGAAGATCCAGAAGCACAGCCAGTTCGCGTCGTACCGCAGCAGCAGGAAGGCGACCAGCGGCCCCGCGAGACCGCGCCCGATCGTGATGGCGTTGGGCACGTGGCGGAGCATGGGCACTCCTTAACGCGTGATACGTGGGGCGGGTCCGAGGAGCCCACCCATGCCCCAGCCCCCCGTCCCTTCTCCGCAGATCGTCCGGGACTTCCTCGTGATCGGCTCGGGCGTCGCCGGCATGCAGTTCGCGCTGCGCGTCGCGCATCTCGGCTCCGTCACGATCCTCACGAAGCGCGCGCCGTCGGACAGCAACTCGAGCTGGGCGCAAGGCGGGATCGCGGCCGTGTGGTCGGAGGACGACAGCTACGCGAACCACATCGACGACACGCTCGTCGCCGGCGCCGGGTTGTGCCGGCGTGAAGCCGTCGAGCTCACGATCCGCGAAGCGCCGGACGTCGTGCGCGACCTCATCGAGCTCGGCACGAAGTTCACTGCCTACGGAGACGACTATTCGCTGCACCGGGAAGGCGGGCACAGCCACCGCCGGATCCTCCACGCGGACGACTTCACGGGCCGGGAGATGGTCCGCGCGCTCCACGCGGCCTGCGTAGCCGATCCGCGCATCGAGATCGTGGACCACCACGTCGCCATCGATCTCGTCACGCACAACTGGCTGGCGCGCCGGGACGGCCAGATCCCGCTCGAGGACGACGAGGTCCGTGGCGCGTACGTCCTCGACACCGACACGGGAGACGTCAAGGCGTACGCCGCGAAGGTCGTGGTCCTCGCGACCGGTGGCGCGGGCAAGGTCTACCTGTACACGACCAACCCGCCCATCGCGTCGGGCGACGGCATCGCCATGGCGTGGCGCGCCGGGGCCCGGGTGGCCAACATGGAGTTCGTGCAGTTCCACCCGACCTGCCTGTTCCACCCGGACGAGCACAGCTTCCTCGTGTCGGAGGTCCTGCGCGGGGAAGGCGGCAAGCTCATCGGCCCTGACGGAAAGCGATTCATGGACGCCTACGATCCCCGGGCAGAGCTCGCGCCGCGCGACATCGTCGCCCGCGCCATCGACGCCGAGCTCAAGCGCCGCGGGATCGAGTGTGTGTACCTCGACATGCGGCACCTGACGCGCGCCGAGATCGAGCAGAAGTTCCCGAACATCGACGCCCGGCTCCGCGAGCTCGGCATCGACATGGCGGTCACACCCATCCCGGTCGTCCCCGCGGCTCACTACATGTGCGGCGGCGTCCAGTCGGATCTCCGCGGCGAATCCAGCATCCGGAACCTGTTCGCGATCGGCGAGGTCGCGTGCACGGGCCTGCATGGCGCGAACCGCCTCGCGAGCAACTCCCTTCTCGAAGCTCTCGTATTCGCCGATCAGGCCGCCAAGGAGGTCGCCACCCGCTTCGCCGACATCCCCGCGCCTGCCGCCATCCCGCAGTGGGACGCGAGCCACGCAGCACAGCCGGACGAAGCCGTCGTCATCACCCAGACCTGGGAGGAGATCCGCCGGTTGATGTGGAACTATGTCGGGATCGTCCGCACGCACAAGCGCCTGAAGCGCGCGCGCCGCCGCCTGCAGCTCATCATCGACGAGATCGAGAGCTACTACTGGGACTTCGAGGTGACGGCGGACCTGATCGAGCTCCGCAACCTCGTCGTGGTCGCCGACCTGATCGTGCAATGTGCGCTTCGCCGCCGGGAATCCCGCGGGCTGCACTATACGCTCGACTTCCCGGTCCCCGACGACCGGTTCCTGCACGACACGGTGATCGCGCGTCCGCTCTAGAAACGCAATGGGGTAGGTTCTACGCCGACCACCGCTCTGGGGCGCCGGTCCGCGCGCCCGTGGGGATCAGTCGCCCCGCTTGATCCGGCCCGGGAAGGGGATCACCACTGCGAGCTTGGGATCTCCCTCGATCTCCGGGAAGTCCACGATCGCGTCGTGCCCGCACACGGGGCAGTGCTCGTGGACCTGGACCGCGGGGTCACCGTGCCCGTCCGCCGGGAGGCGCCACGTGGGCGTCAGGAGCGAGCGCTGGTGGCACGCCCCGCACTCGGGGATGTCGCCTTCGACCGCGCGTGTCACGGCGTTGGTGCACCGCATGCACACCCACACGTCGTAGCTGCGCACCGGGAAGGGGCGCGTCGCGATCGCCCGCATCGGGATCCGGCACGACGGGCACGGGGGCTCTCCCGTCCACGAGTTCCGCAGCGCGATCCAACCCCCGGCGGAGCGGATCTTCATCGCCACGAGCGCGACGATCACGCCCGTCATCCAGATCGTGAACGCGGCGTACGCGTCCACCTGGGGCATCTCCCAGCCCGGGATCACAGGAGGTCCCGGAACGGGTCGCCGCTGCCGACGATCCCCTCGATCTCCACGATCTCCTTGGGGACGTCCGTGAGGACCTCGCGGCCGTCGGCGGTGACCCGCACGTCGTCCTCGATCCGGATCCCGCCGAACCCGATCCAGCTCTCGGCGCGCGCGAAGTCTACGACCCCGGCGAACCGCTCGCGCAGCACCGGGTCCCGCAGGATCGCCGGCACCACGTAGAAGCCCGGCTCGATCGTGACGACCCAGTCGGCTTCCAGCGGGAGGTTCAGCCGGAGGTACCGCGTGCCGAACTGGTCCGACCGCCCGACGCCGTCCGGATAAGACGGGAGATCGCCGAAGTTCTCCATGTCGTGCACGTCGAGCCCCAGGTGGTGGCCGACGCCGTGCGGGAAGAACAGCGCGTGCGCACCGATCTCCACCGCCGTCTCCGGGTCGCAGGAGATCAGCCGCTCGTCGGCGAGGAACCGCGCGATCACCAGCGACGACGCGTCGTGCACGGAGCGGTACTCGACCCCGACCCGCACCGTCGCGATCGACGCGAGCTGCGCCTCGAGGACCGCCGCGTACGCCGCGCGCTGGCGGGCGTCGAACCGGCCGTTCACCGGCCAGGTCCGCGTGATGTCGCAGCCGTAGCCGCTCGGCGCCTCGCCGCCGCCGTCGAGCAGCAGGAGCCGCCCGGCCTCGAGGATTCCGTCGTGCGCGTGGTTGTGCAGGATCTCCCCGCGCTGCGTGAGGATCGTGGCGTAGCCGGTCTCGTTCCCGCGCGACGCGAGCACGGCCTCGAACAGCGCGTTCAACGCCTGCTCCGACACTCCGGGGCGCGTGGCGCGCATGACGGCTTCGAACGCGAGGCGGGTCCGGCGGCCGATCGCCCGGACCGCGTCGAGCTCCGTGGGGCTCTTCCGGCGCCGCATGCGGATGATCGCGCGCACGAGCTCCGCGTCCCCATGTTCGCGCCCCCACGACAGCGGCCGCCCCAGGTGCGCGCTCGCCTCCGCGTTCACGGCGGCGTCCGAGCACGCCAGCGCGCGCGTCGCGGGCGTCACGTGACGCGCCAGCTCGTCACGCGGCAGGATCCGGTCGAACCCGTGGCTCTCGCGGATCGCGTCGGCCGTCGGGACCTCCCCGTGCCAGAGCGCGTCCCCCTCCGCGGTGGGGGGGAGGAACAGGGTCGAACCTTCCGAAGTCACCAGCGCCACGGCATCCGGCAGCGTGCAGCCCGTCAGGTACAGGAAGGTGCTGTCCTGCCGGAACGGGTAGCCGTAGCCCGGCAGGTTCCGGTCCCGGACTCGGCCTCCGAGCAGGAGGATCGGCCCGCCGACGTCGCCCAGGAGGCGCTCGCGGCGTGCGGCGTGCTCGGCGGCGGGGATCGCGTGCGTCATCATCACCGAGGGCCCTCCCTCGAATCGTAACAGACGGCGTCAGCGATCGAGTCCCCACATCATGTCACCGTTTCCGTATCCGCCGCCGATGTGCAGGATCACCGTCGACGGCGCGGGGTTCAGGTTCTCGAAGCGGCACAGGTGCAGCTCGGACCAGATGTTGAGCTGCGGGAAGAGCTGGACGTGCAGCGGCGTCGGCTGCCGGATGTGCGAGACGTCCGCGACCGGCTGCTCCACCCCGTCGGCTTCCAAGCGGAGGACCCAGCGATCGTCGCCCTGGCCGCCGACTTTGTCCGCGTTGTCGTAGGACGAGTCCACGGCCAGCACGACCTCGTGGTACCGCGCGCCCTCATCCCGCATCCGCTCCACCCATGCGGCGTGATCGGCGTCGTCCGGGTCGAACAGCCGCCGGCGCTCCTCCGCCATCGCCAGGCGGAACTCCGGCGAGAGCAGCGTCCCGCGCGACAGGAGCGCCGTGAGGAACCCGTTGTAGACGCGGAGCTCCCGCGTCCACTCGCGGTGCAGCGCGAGGTACGTCCCGCGCGGGCCCCGGGCATCCGCACTTCCGGGC
>CAMCWU010000179.1 GCA_945882675.1 Klebsiella pneumoniae
TCCGGCTCGACGGGCTTCACGACGGCCCCGATCTGCGTGACCGCGAGCCAGGACGCGACGTAGGTGTTGGACGGGACGATGACCTCGTCCCCCGGGCCGACGCCGAGCGCCACGAGGGACAGCCACAGCGCGTCGAGGCCGTTCGCGACGCCGACGCAATGCTTCGCGCCGACGTACGCCGCGTACTCGCGCTCGAACCCCTCCACCTCCGGCCCGCCGATGTACCAGCCGGAGTCCCCGACGCGGAGGAGCGCTTCGGCGAGCCCGGGGCGCAGCTCGTCCCAACCAGCCTTCAGATCGAGAAAGGGAACGTTCACCTGGCCTTCCGGGCGGCGAGGAAGCCGTCGTGATCGCGGAGGTAGTCGTCCGCGTCGTACGCGGCGCTCGCCATGACGGCATAGACCGTGTTCGTGTCGAAGTTCCCTTCCGACGCCCAGATCATCGGCGGGATGTGCAGGCCGAGCCACGGGCGGTTCAGGTGCACGACGCGCTGGCGCTCGCCGTCGTCGAGCTGGACGTCGAGGCCACCCGACAGGCACACGAGGAACTGGTGCAGGGCGTGGTGGGCGTGCGCGCCGCGCTCGGCGCCGCTCGGGATGTCGTAGACCCAGAACACGCGCTCGACCCGGAACGGGATGTGGCCGCCGCCCTCCGCGAACGTGAGGTTGCCGCGATTGTCGCTGATCTTCGGCAGGGTGATGACCCGGCAATCGTCCACGGTGGCGAGCACGCCGCACCCCCCACACCGGTTATCGCGCGGGGGACTTCCGCGTCAGGGCGCCGGCTCCGATCCGACGGTGGGAGGCGGGAACACGAGCTCGATGCGCTCGTTCCTGGCCTTTCCGGTGGTCGTGCGGTTGGTGTCGATCGGGCGCTCCGAGCCGTAGCCGCGGGCGACGACGCGCTCGGGTGCGACGCCGGCGGCGATGATCGCCTTCCGGACGCGCTCGGCCCGCACCCGGCACAACGGCAGGGCGTCCGCCCCGAAGCCCGTGTGGACGTGCGCTGCGATCTCGAGGAGCGGGATCTCGGGGTGCGCGAGGAGCAGCAGCGCGACCGCGACGGCCGTATCGCCGCTGTCGCCGAGGAAGCCGCCCGAGACCTCGAACTGGATCGGGGTGGCGAGCGCGACGCCCGACGTGGTGAGCCAGGCCTCCTTCGGGCACCCGTCGCCGCCGACTTCGGTGCTCGGAGCTGGCTTCCCGGGGCAGACGTCGACCGAGTCGTCGAGGCCGTCCTGGTCGATGTCGGCGCAGCCGCCGGTCGCCGCCGGCCCCGCCGAGGTGGGGCACCGGTCGCCCGCGTCCGGCACGCCGTCGGCGTCGTCGTCGAGGTCGGGGCAGCCGTCGGCGTCGTCCCGGCCGTCCGGATCCTCCGGGGCGGAACGGCACAGATCCGCGGCGTCCGCCACGCCGTCGCCGTCCTCGTCGCCGCCACCGGCGTTCACGATCTCGTCGCCGTCCGCGTCGGACGGGCCCATCCGCCGCCAGGTCACCGCCGCCGACAGGCGGGTCTCCGGCGAGAGGCCCGCGCCGCCGCCCGCGGTCACCGCGAGCGCGAGGCCGCTCGGGTGTGCCACCTGCGCGAACACGTCCGCGTGCGCCGCAGCCGATACGCCGGCTTGCCCACCGATCTCCGCGCCGAACCGGAAGGTGTCGGCCGGGCGGTACCACAGCGCGCCCACGCCGTCCGCGGTGCTGCCGGAGGCCACGCCCGGCCCGATCTGCGCGCGCGGCGCGACGGTCCCGCCGGCCTGCAGCGCCCACCCGACGCGGTTCGGCTCCCCGTTGGCCGCGAGGAGCAACGTCCCCGTGGTCCCGCGGTCCACCCAGGCAGCGGCCGTTCCCGTGGGCAGCCCGAGACGCGGGACGATCGCGATCCCCCAGGTCTCACCAGACATCAGCGGGATCACGGCGCCCAGGCGCAGGTTGCCCGCTGCGCCGCCGTCCCAGCCGGCCGCGTCCGCACGAACCTGGGCGTACAGCGGCAGCTGCACATCGATCCGCACGCTCTCGCCGAACGCGTACCCGCCCGCGAGCACGACAGGCACCAGGAGCTCCGCCTGCGGCCCGTCCGCGGGCCCGGCGTCCTGCCCCACGGCTCCCAGGATCCCGAAGCCCCGCTCGTCTTCGACCACGCGCGCCGACTCCGCGGTGGGGCTACCCCGCCCGAACACGAGGGACCCCGACGGGCTCCAGCCGTCGATGTCCTGGGCGTAGGCGGCGAGCGAGAGGAAGGTGATCATCTGCGCGGGGGGTATTTCCGCAGCTTGCGCTGCAGGCTCTGCCGATGCAAGCCCAATCGGCGCGCGGCCTCCGAGATGTTGCCGCCAGTCGCGCTCAGCACCTGCTCGATGTACTCGTGCTCGTGGCGCGCGAGCGAAGGCGGCTGATCCGGGATCGCCACGAGCGGATCGCCCTTCCGGTCCGAGTTGAACACGGTCTCGAGCTGGTCGGGGTCGGCCGGCTTCTGCATGTAGTGGTGCGCGCCGAGCTTCATGGCCTCCACCGCCGTCGCCACCGACGCGTACCCGGTCAGTAGGACGGCCACGATCCCCGGCAACCGCTCGACCAGGTCCGCCAGGACCTCGAGGCCGCGCTCGCCGCCGAGGCGCAGATCGATGACCGCGAACTGCGGCCGGTGGATCGCGGCGAGGCCGAGCGCCTCCCGGTGGTCGCGTGCCGTCGTGACCGCGTACCCGCGGTCCGTGAACTCGAGCTCGAGGGACGTGCGGAAGTCGTCGTCGTCGTCGACGATGAGGAGCCGCTTCTGGGCGGCGGTCCTGGGAGTGGGTCGGGCCTCGGAAGCGACACGGGTTACCGTCATCTCGTCCTCCAGCGCTACCGGGAATGCTCGGGGAACCACCAGCGCGCGATGGTCCCGGGGCCCTCCGGTCGTGCACTGTAACTCAAGCCGCCCCCGGCGCCGTCGGCCAGCGCCCGGGCCACGAACACGCCGAGGCCCGTGCCCGTCTCCTTCGTCGTGAAGAACGGATCGCCTACATGCTCGGCCTCGGCCGGGAGGCCGCATCCGCGGTCCACGACCTCCAGCACGCCGTTGGGCCCCTCGCGCCGGACCGTGACGAGGAGCGGGTCG
Organism: Klebsiella pneumoniae; assembly: GCA_945882675.1. Lineage (GTDB taxonomy): Bacteria > Myxococcota_A > UBA796 > UBA796 > CANLGQ01. The sequence continues at coordinate 3,097 of CAMCWU010000179.1, forward strand.
GTCGCGCCGTTCTCCTCCTGCGCCTGGCGCGCGTTCTCGAGGAGGTTGATCAGCGCCTGCGTGAACGCGATCCGGGGGACCTCCACGTACAGGCCGTCCGACTCGTCCACGAGATCGAGTCCGACAGAAGCGCCTTTCTTCCAGAGGGCCACGGCCTCCCGCGTCAGCGGCGCGAGCGCGCACCGCTCCATCCCGGACGCGCTGGGATCGCCCGCGCCGAGCAGGAGCTGGTCGACGACGCCCTTGCACCGCTCGAGCTGGTTGCGCACGATGGTCAGATCGTCGAGCGTCGCGTCGTCCGGGTGCCGGCGTCCGATGCGGCGAATCCGCAGGCCAATGGTCGAGAGCGGCGTGTTGAGCTCGTGCGCGGCGCCCGCCGCGAGGGTGCCGACCGCCCGCAGCCGATCGATGCGCGCCGTCCGGACGCGGGTGTCGAGGAGCTGCTGCTTGTGATCGCGGAGGCTGCCCGCCAGACCGAGCACGAAGACCGCGACCGAGCCGACCGTCACCACGAACGACAGGAGCTGGCCCCCGGAGCGGATCGTGTCCGCGGCGATCGCGTGCCCTTCCAGGTGCAGGTCGTGGTGCCACACGTGGATCGCGCAGTAGCAGGCGAGCACGATCGCAGTGAGCGTCGCGGCGGAGCGCGGTGGGAGCATGATGCCCGCCATCGCCACGTGGATGAGGTACAGGACCGTGAACGGGTTCTCGTTCCCCCCGGCGAAGGCGAAGAATACGGTGAGCGCCACGACGTCGAGGACCAGGTGGGCGAGCAGGCCGCCGCGACGGATCGGCGTGCGCCGATGAAGCCGCGGGATCGACGCGAGGTTCGCCACCCCGAGGACCGCGATCACGCCGAGGAGCACGGGCAACGTCGTTCCCGGGCGGTCGATCAGGCCGAAGGTCAGGGCCAACGTCACGAGCTGGGCGACGATCGCGACCCACCGCAGGCGCAGGAGCCAGCCGAGCCAGATCACGCCCTCGTCGAAGTGGATCGGTGGTAGAGTCCAGGGGGTGGCGCGAGTGCGGGTCAGCGGGGCCTCCCGACCCTCTGTCGCCGGTCTCCGCGTCGTTGTCGACTGATGGATCGTTGACAACGGCTCCGACCCCGATAAGCGGGGAGGCTCGCGTGGGTCCCGTCAGGGGCCCCACCCGAGATCAAGAGGTGAAGCTTGGCCAAGAAGAAGCAGGCTGCCCGCCAGGTCATCCATCTGGAGTGCACCGAGCAGGCCGCGTCCGGCGTGCCCGGCATGAGCCGCTACACGACCGAGAAGAACAAGAAGAACACGCCGGCCCGGATGGAGCGTCGCAAGTACAATCCGTTCCTGCGCCGCGTGACCGTCCATCGCGAAGTGAAGTAAATATTATCGCGGGAACCTCGGTTCCTGCTAGTTGAGACCAACTGGTCTCACGCGCGTGCGGCCCATGATCGCGGTCTTCGGACCGTGTCCTCTGTAAAGCCCCCGCCGCGCGTTCCTGAAAAGCACCCATTGGAGAGACAATGTCTCGTTATCGTGGACCCCGGCTCAAGAAGTGCCGGTCCGTGGGCGTGGTGCTTCCCGGTCTGACGACGGTCGCTACCCTCGACCGCCCGTTTCCCCCCGGTGAGCACGGCACCCGCCGTCGGACGAAGCCGTCCGACTTCAAGATTCGCCTGACCGAGAAGCAGAAGGCCCGCTGGCACTACGGTGTCCAGGAAGCCCAGTTCCAGAAGTACGTCCGCGAAGCCTCGCGGATGAAGGGCCCGTCGGGCATCAACCTGATCCAGCTCCTCGAGTCGCGGCTCGACAACCTGGTCTGGCGCCTCGGCCTCGCCCGCACCATGGCGGCGGCCCGCCAGCTCGTCGTGCACCGGCACATCCAGGTGAACGGCGTCCGCGTCGACCGCCCGTCGTTCTCGGTCCGCCCGGGCTCGATCATCGCCGTCCGCGAGAAGGACCGCACCAAGACCTACCTCACGGAGGTCGTGGAGCAGTCCGCCCACCTGCCGAAGCCGGGCTGGCTCGAGTTCGACCCGGCCAAGATGACCGGCAAGCTCGTGGCGATCCCCGAGCGCTCGGACGTCCCGTTCGACCTGAACGAGGCCGCCATCATCGAGTTCTACTCGCAGAAGCTCTGATCCGCTCCCTCTCCGGAGGGTCGGTACAGGCAAGGGGGTCGTCGCGGTTCGCGGCGGCCCCTTCTGCTTGTGGGGCTTAGATTCCGGCCTTGATGCCGATCATCACCTGAATTGGCGCCGCCGGCCGCGCCCCGAACGGCTGCCACGACTCCAGCACCGTCGCGTTCGCCAGGTTCGTGACCGTCCCGTACATCTTCCAGTCCTCCCCGATCTGAACCTCCCCAGCGGCATCGAGGAGCAGGGCGGCCGGGATCGCGCTCTCCACGGGCACATCTCCCTGGCCGGCGACGTCGCGCATCTCGCCGCGCGCGTTGGCACCCACCCCGAGGGACCCGCGTTCCCCGATCAACGTGAGCCGCGCGGCGCCCTGGTGCACCGGCACGTACGGGAGCGCGTCGCCGATCTGCACAGTCCCGAACTGGGGAAACTCCGAGACGAACCCCGTGCGGAACCGGGTGCGGGTGTAGGTGTACGAGAGCTCGCCGTCGAGCTGGATCTTGCTGGGTAGCCGCACCGTGTGCGACGCCAGGCTCTCGAGGCCCCACACGTACGCCCGGCCGCCGTTGAACTGCTGGTCCACCTGCTCGGGCGCGCACCCCCCGGAGAGCGTGCACTGGCCGGTGACGTTCGCATAGTCGCTGAGGAAGCCGACGATCTCCGCGTGCGTCACGCCCGGCGCGGCGCGCACGCCGGCCTCGTAGTTGATGGCGGTCTCGGGCTCTGCGCCTACGGGGGAGCCGGGGGCGACCGGCGAGAAGCCCCGGTGCGCCCCCACGAACACGTCGAGCCAATCGACGGGCCGGACCAGCGCCGCCCCGCCCGGCAGCGGGATCCCGAGCGTCACGGGGTCCACCGCGCCCGTCTCCGGCGTGCCCTCCGCCGTGCGGATGAGCTCGTACCGGAGCCCGGGGACCAGGTGGAGGACCCCGATCTCGAGATCGTCGTGGATCCAGGCCGCGAGCGCGCGGGCCTCGCTCACGCTGTCGAGCAGGACGAGGGTGTCGCCACCCGTCGGAACCAGGCTTCCACCGGTCATCGCGAACGGGTCCTCGGTGTGCAGCCGCCGGACCAGGTCCACGTGGGCGCGCACGCCGACCTCGAGGTCGTTGTCGACGCGCTCCCCGTTCATCTCGTGGCGGAGCGTCGTCTGCAGGCCCGCGTTGTGGAAGTTGCGGTCGTTCGTGCCGATCTGCACGGTCTGGTCGGGCGTGAACGAGTCCTCTTCGCCGCGCAGGATGGCGAGGTAGACGCCCTCCTGCCCGCCCGGCTCCGCCTGGAGCAGGTCGTGGACGTTGATCGGCCCGGCGAACCGGTTGAACTTGGTCCACACGCGGTGGATGGTGTGGTGGTACGCGACGGTGCGGATCTGGACGCCCGACCCGGGCCGCACCGTCCAGGAGAGCTCCTCCCCGAAGCGATCCCAGTTCATCTCGTCGAGCTCGGACGCCGCATACCGACGGTACGGGTCGTCCGCGAAGTCGGTGCCGGACAGCCCGAGGTACGTCTCGTACGACTTCTCGCGGCCGTACTCGAGCTTGAGCTCGACGCGGTTCGCGGGGAGGCCCACGCGCCCCTTGAGCATGAGGTCCTGGCGCTGGAACCCCGTCGGGCCGCCGGAGTCGAGGACCTTGAACCCGCCGCTCGTGAGGTTGCTGCTCTCGAGCAGGAGCCCCGCGCGATCCGAGCTCACGCCGCCCCAGGCATGCGCTTTCACCGTGCCGTATCCGCCGACGCCCACGTCCACCGCGCCCGCGGTGCCCTCCGGGATCTGGCGCGTGATCAGGTTCACCGCGCCGCCGATCGTCTGCGGCCCGTAGCGGATCGCGGCGGGGCCCTTGAACACCTCCACGCCGACCATCCGCGTGGTCATCGGGAAATAGTAGGCTGCCGGAGCCGCATACGGCGCAGGCGAGATGTTGATCCCGTCCTCGAGGAGCGTGATCTTGGCGCTGCGGTCCGAGGATCCGCCGCGCATGCCGATGTTCGGGCGGAGGCCGAAGCCGTCCTCTCCGCGGACGTACACGCCCGGCACCTTCGCGAGGACGCGGTGGATGTCGTCGTATTCGTAGCGTTCGAGCTCTGCTTCGCCGATGACGTAGGCCGAGCCGGCGACGCGCGCCACGCCATCCTCCGCCTCCACGATGACCTCGTACGGGGGCGGCTCTTCGGCGCGGGCGACGCCGCCGATGGCGAGGAGGCCGACCACCCACCGGCGGCCCACTGCGCGGAAGGGCCCGACCAGCGCGCCCACGAGGTCGTCCGGCGCGTGGTTCCGGTCGTGGGCGTGGAGCCCGACCGGCACGGCGTCCTCCGGGGCGATCCGCAGGGTTCCCCCTGCGCGATCCCAGATCGCGAGCCAGGTCCCGAAGTTCGAGCCGTTCTCCGCCGCCTCGCGCCCGTGGTGGAGCTGGTGCTGCGCCGGCGAGAGCAGCCACCGTTCGACCCCGTCCCCGAACCGTAGCCACACGTGACTGTGCCTGAGGTTCCCCGTGAACGCGTTGAGGACCAGCCCGAGCGCGTTGACGCCGAGCAGCGTCATCTCCGCCGCGCCGCCGCGGAACATCCACCACGCGGTCCCGGCGACGACCCCGTTCACCAGCGCGCCGCGGATCGCGTAGAGCGCCTCTTCGACCGGGTGGATCCGGTGGAACGTCAGCGGCGTGAGGCCCTCTGCCGAGTGGTGGACCTGGTGGAACGCCCACAGCGTGTCGGACGCGTGCAGCAGGCGATGCAGCACGTACCGGCTGGCGTCCGAGGCCGCGAACAGCACGAGCGTGTACGCTACCGCCACCCACCACGGCGCCGCCAGCGAGGGTGGACCGAACGTTCGGTCCAAGAGCGGCACCAGCGCCAGCGCCACGGCCAGCGCGCCGCCAGCCTCCGGGAGCAGGCGGAGCACGCCCATCATCTGCCGGATCACCAGGAGCTGCAG
>CAMCWU010000180.1 GCA_945882675.1 Klebsiella pneumoniae
GACATCTGCGCCGGCTTCGACGACACGCTCGACGACGACGGGGACGGCGTCCCGAACGGCTGCGACGACTGCGCCGGCGCGGTGGACGACCGCGACGCCGACGGCGTGCCGGACGCGTGCGATGCCTGCCCCGACGACGCCGCGGACGACAGCGACGGCGACGGGTCCTGCGATTCGGTAGATACCTGCCCGGGCTTCGACGACGGCACGGACACCGACGGCGACCTCGTCCCGAACGCGTGCGACCCGTGCCCGCTCGACAACCCGGACGACACCGACGCCGACGGCATCTGCGACAGCGACGACGTGTGCGACGGCGGCAGCGTGGACACCGACGGCGACACCGTGCCGGACGCCTGCGATCTCTGCCCGTTCGACGCCCCGGACGACACGGACGGCGACGGCATCTGCGACACGGACGACGCCTGCGACCTCGGCCCCAACTCGGACGCCGACGGCGACACGATCTTCGACGCCTGCGACGACTGCGACCTCGGCCCCCCGGTGGACGCCGACAACGACGGGATCGCGGACGCTTGCGACGCCTGCGATGCCGGCCCGAACGTGGATGCGGACGGCGACGGCGTATTCGACGGCTGCGACCTGTGTGATCTCGGTCCGGACGACGTGGATCTCGACACGGACGGCACGCCGGACGCCTGCGACCTGTGCTTCCCCGGCGACGACACCGAGGACGTGGACGGCGACGGCGTCCCCGACGCCTGCGACAACTGCCCGATCGACCCGAACAACGCCCAGGACGACACGGACGGCGATGGCGTCGGCAACGCCTGCGACGACTGCAGCGCCGGCGTGGACACCGACGGCGACGGCGTGCCGGACGACTGCGACGTCTGCCCCGGCGGCGACGACCTCGTCGACTCCGACGGCGACACGCTCGCGGACGACTGCGACGCCTGCCCCGACGACGTGGACGCCGGCGCGGACACGGACGGCGACGGCGTGCCGGACGCCTGCGATGTGTGCGCAGACGACGCCGATCCTGGCCAGGCGGACACCGACGGCGACGGCCTCGGGAACGCGTGCGACGCCTGCCCGCTGCTCGTGGGCGAGCCGGACTTCGACGGCGACGGCGACCTCGGCTGCGACGACTGCGACGACTTCGATGCGGTCCTGAACCTCGCGGACGCCGACAGCGACGGCGTGAGCACCTGCGCAGGAGACTGCTTCGACGTCGATCCCACGGTGAAGCCGGGCGCGGGCGAGCTCCCGGACGGCATCGACCAGGACTGCGACGGCGACGTGGACGAGGGCACGCCCTGGGCAGACGGCGACGGCGACGGGTCGACCCCGCTCGGAGGCGACTGCGACGACGCGGACGCGGGGATCCACCCGGGCGCGGCCGAGATCTGCGACGGGGCCGACCAGGACTGCGACGGCGTGGACGACGACGGCACGACCTGCGGCGACGACGACGGCGACGGCTTCACCGAGCAGGGCGGCGACTGCGCCGACAGCGACCCGCTCGTGAACCCGGACGCCCTCGAGATCGACGGCAACGGGGTGGACGACGACTGCGACGGCCAGGTGGACGCCGGCGGGCTCGATCCGGACGGCGACGGCTACGTGACCGGCGACTGCGAGCCTGCGAACGGCGAGATCTCGCCAGGAGCCGCGGAGCTCGCGAATGGGCTGGACGACGACTGCGACGGCCTCGTGGACGAGGGCACCGCGGGCGGCGACGACGATCTCGACGGCACGTCCGAGCTCGACGGCGACTGTGATGACGAAGACGACACGATCGGTCCGGATTCGGTCGAGATCGGCAACGGTCGGGACGACGACTGCGACGGCTTGGTGGACGAGGAGACCGAGCGCGGCGACGACGACGCGGACGGCTACGCCGAGGTCGGTGGCGACTGCGACGACGACGAGTTCGCCGTGAACCCTGGGGCCACCGAGATCCCGGCCAACGGCGTCGACGACGACTGCGACGGCACGGTCGACGAGACCCCGGACGACGCCGACGGCGACGGCTGGACCAAGGCCGCCGGCGACTGCGACGACACGTCCGGCTGGATCAACCCGGAGCTCGGGGAGACCTGCGACGCGATCGACAACAACTGCAACGGCGCGGTGGACGAGGGCTGCTCCGACGACGGCCCGGGCACCGTGGTCGACAAGGGCTGCGGCTGCCAGACCACGCCGGGTGCCGGGTGGCTCGCGCCCTTCGCGCTCCTGTTGACCCTGGCCCGCCGCCGCCGGTAGAGTCCGCGCCGACGGAGGTCGGATGCGGATCGTGGACCGGATCGCTGGGGCGCTCGCTGCGCGCAGGGCGCGCGTCGCCTGGGGGACGCTCCCGGGCGGCGAGAGCGCGGAGGCGCTCGCGCGCGCGGGTCTCCGCTACCAGCCCGTGCGCGACGCCGGGACCGCCGTGGCCGCGGCCGCCTGGAGCGGCCGCCTCGGCGGATCCGTGGGCGTGTGCGTGGGCGGCGCCGCGGACGCCGCGGGGCTCGCGGCGGGGCTCGGGGACGCCAACGTCGTGGCCCTCGTGGGGATCGACGTGCTCGATCCGTGGGATCGGGCGCTGCCGGTCCTCCGCGCGGTCGGCGGCCGGGGCGGCGTGGTGGCGCCTGACCACGTGGACGCGCAGCTCGGGCGGTGGCTGGCCGGTGGGCCGTGTTGGATCGCGATCCCGGCGGAGATCGGCCGCTACGACGTGGCGGACGCCGCGGTCGCCGCGGATCCGGCTGTCGGCGGGATCCCGGACGTCGCGGCGGCGGTGGACGTAGCGCGGGGCTGGAAGCGCCCGTTGATCCTGGTCGGTGGCGCCGCCCGGCGCGCGGGGCTCGAGCGGCTGGCGGGCGCGCTCGCGGCGCCGGTGCTCACGTCCGCGGCGGCCCGCGGCGTGCTCCCGGAGGAGGAGGGGTGGGCCCTCGGGCCGCTCGGCGCGCTGCCGGACTGGGACGCCGCGCTCGCGGGCGCGCTCGGGGACGTGGACGGCGTGCTCGCGATCGGGTGGGACCCGGCGGAGGCGCAGGGCCGGTGGGCCCTGCCGATCCCCGCGTCGGCGGCCCGGATCACGCTGGCCGAGCCGGGCGCCGAGCCGCCGCCGTGGGGCGGGGCACACCTCTCCGGCGGGCTGCCGGCGCTGGTCGCGGCGTTCGCGGAGCGCGCCACCCTCGGCGCGAGCGGCTGGTCCTTTGGGGACGTCGCGGTGGTCCGCCGGCACCTCGCGGCGGCGCTCCCGGACGCCGGGCTCGCCGGGGCCGTGCGGGCGCTGCGCGCGCTCGCTGGCGGGGGGGACGCCGCCGTGGTGGACGCGGGCGCCCTGTCGCAGCGGATCGCCGGCGCGTGGCGCTGCGAGCGGCCGGATCGCCTGCTGGACGCGCCGGGGGCGGGCGTTGCCGCCGCGCTCGCGGTCGCCGAGAGCGGGCGCCGGTGCGCCCTGTTCGTCGACCCGCGCGGCTTCGAGCGCGCGCTCCCGGAGCTGTGCGCCGCCGCGGACGGCGACCTGCGGCTCCTCGTCGTCGTGGCGCGCACCCCCGAGTCGACGCTGGACCCCGTCCCGGTCGCCGCTGCCCTCGGCGGGGCCGCCCGCCGCGTCTCCCGCCACGAGGATCTCGCCGCCGCCTGGCACGAGGTCCAGCGCGACGAGACCGCGCGGTTCACGCTCCTCGCCCTCGACGCCGACGTCGCAGGCTGACGTCACTCGAACCGCGCCTCCACCGGACACCACGCCCTCGCGAGCTTCGCAGGCCGGATCCGGACCAGGTACGGCCCGCCGCCGTCGGTGGACACCGCCACGCTCTCGTGGTCCCGCACGATCCGCCCCGCTCCGCGGACCGACCCCGAGGCGTCCCGGATCTCCACGTCGTATGCCGCGCCCTCCGGCAGCCGGTCGATCGTCACGGTCGGCGGCACGTCGAGCGTGAACCACTCCTCGTCGGCCGCGTCTCGGCTCGTGAAGGCCAGCTCGCCGGGCTCCACGGCGCGCGCCTCCGCCCGCGTGTCATTGGCCTCGAACGCGTCGTCTACCTCGGCGAGCGTCACGCCCTCGTCCACCCGTCCGTCGCAGTCCTGGTCCCGGCAGTCCGCGACCTCCACGGCGCCCGAATGCCGCGCGGGATCTCCATCGTCGCAGTCGCCCTCCTGCTCGGACGTCCCGTCCCCGTCGTCGTCGTGCGCGGCCGTCCCCTCGTCCACCAGGCCGTCACAATCGTCGTCAATCCGGTTCGCGAGCTGCTTCTCCGCGGCCTCGGGGTGCACGTCGGCGTCCGCGTCGTCGCAGTCCCCGGTGCCCCACCGGCTCGGCCAGCCATCACCGTCGCCGTCGGCGTCCGGATCGCCCACGAAGAACGTCGCGACCGCGCTGCCGAGCACGTGGGTGTCGCGCAGCACGTCGACCTGGAGCGCGTGCACGCCGTCCGGCTGGGGCGGAAGCGCCACGAGCGTCGGCCCGCCGGCCGCGAGCGGCCCGTTCCCGACCCAGCGGGGCGTCTGGGCGCGGTAGATCAGTCCTTCAGTCCGACACGATCCGTCGACATGGATCTCGAGGACCGGGGGGGCGAGCCGCGCGAACTCGGCCCGATCCGGCCCGATCCGCACCTGGCCCGTGAAAACCGGCGTCACCTCCGCGTCGGCTGCGCTCGCGCCCACCCGCGCCTCCACCCGCACGGGCACATCCGGCGTGCCGAACCCGCCGGCGTCTAGCACCTGGTCGCCGGTGACCGCGCTCCACGACCGCACCGGCGCACCATCCGCCAGGAGCGCGACCGTGTCGCCCTCCACGTCCGCGACGGACACGCTCGCCCGCCAGCCGCCGCACGCATCGGCGACCACGTCGAGCGCGCGGATGTGCGGCGTCGGAGGAGGACCTCCACACGCCAGACCGAGCGCTAGCACCCCGAACCCTGCGAACCCGACGCGAACCACGTCCCCTCCGCCCGGGAGTATGCCATCCGGCTTGCAACGGCCGGCGCCGTATTGTAAGGTCGGGCGTCCTCGAGGTGCCGCGATGTCCCCCACCCGCCTGCCGATCCTCCTCCTCGCCGCCTGGTCTGCGCCTGCCTTCGCCCAGGATCCCGCGGAGCCAGCCTCCACTGAGGGGCAGGGCTTCGACGCCCACGGCTTCAACCTCGCTGCGTTCGACGCGGACGTGCGCGATCCGCTGACCGTCCAGCGCCCCGGCGTGTTCACCCAGGGCGACTGGTTCTTCGGCGCCGTGTTCGAGTACGCGAAGGAGCCCCTCGTCTACGTCCTCGCAGATCCGAACACGCTAGAGCCCACGGGAGAAGAGAGGGTCGTCCTCGATAATCTCGCCGTCCTCAACGCGTCGTTCGGCTACTCGGTGCTCGACATCCTGCGCCTCGACGTCGCGGCGCCACTGTACTTTACGTCGACCGGCCCGGACGCGCTGAGCCAGGGCGCAGGCATCGGCGACATCCGCCTCGCGGCTATGATCGCGCCGCTCCAGCCGGGGTTCGACTACCCGGACGTCGAGGGCGCGACCTACAAGGAGCACGGGTTCGGCCTCGGGATCGTGCCGTTCCTGGATATCCCCGTCGGCAACGACGGCGAGTTCCTCGGCCAGGGCGGCGTGGCCGGCGGCGGGCGCCTCGCGCTCACGTACGAGCTCACGAACGTCACGCTCACGGGAGAGGTCGGGACGATCTTCGGGCCCGCAATCGGTGTCGAGAACCTCACGGACTCGGACGCCCTGCTGTATGGCGCCGCCATCGGCATCAACCCGACAGAGGACCTGGGCTTCACGCTGGAAGGCCACTTCCAATCCCCGTTCGCGGTCAACGAGCAGGCGGGCGCGGGCGCGCCGGGAGAGGCCATCCTGTCCCTCCGCAAGTCCACGAAGTCGGGCGGGCACCTGCTCGCCGGCGGGGCCATGGGCGTGCTCGAAGGGGCGTCCGCGGCCGAGTACCGCATCTTCGTCGGCGGAGGGTACGGGCGCGTCCAGGAGCCGCCGCCGCTCGATACGGACCTCGACGGCCTGCTGGACCCGGTGGACGACTGCGTCACCGAGCCCGAGACGAAGAACGGCTACCTCGACGAGGACGGGTGCCCCGACGGCCCGTCCAAGGTGCGCGTCGTGGTGCGCCAGAATGGCCAGCCGCTCGCCGGCGCCAAGGTCCTCCTGACCCCGCCGGACGCGCCCGTGACGCCGTTCGACTCGACTACAAACCCGTACGAAGCCGACGCGTGGTCCGGCAAGACCTGGTCGGCGACCGCGACCGCCGGGACCTGCCTCGGCGGCCAGGGCCAGACGGTGATCGAGGACAACGGCGCGAACCTCCTCCTCGTGAACGTCGTTCCCGTCCTCGACTCCGAGCTGTCGTTCGAGTTCCAGGACCCGAGCGGCGCGCCCGTCCAGGGCGCCCAGATCGTCATCAACACGGATCCCGCGATCTGCTGACCCCAGAACATCGCGCAAGGCGGCGGTCGCGCGACCGCAGCGGTCGGAGGCGGCACGCACAGCTACCAGGTCCAGGCCCAGGGTTACCAGCCCGCGACCGGCATGGTCACGCTCGGCCGGGGCGAGAAGCGCCCGATCATCGTGCAGCTCACGCCGCAGCGCGTCCAGATCACCGAGAAGGCCATCGTGATCATGGAGAAGGTGTTCTTCGAGGTCAACAAGACGATCATCAAGCCCGAATCCTTCGATCTGCTGAACGAAGTCGCCGAGACCATCAAGACCCACCCGGAGCTCGGCCGGATCGAAGTCGGGGGTCACACCGACAGCGACGGCTCCGACAAGGCGAACCTCAAGCTCTCGCAGGGCCGGTCCGAAGCGGTCCGGAAGTACCTGATCGAGCGGGGTTGCGACGCCAGCGTCCTCCTCGCGAAGGGCTACGGCGAGGGCGTTCCGCTCGACACCAACTCCACGGTGGAAGGCAAGGCCCTCAACCGCCGCGTCGAGTTCATCCTCGTCGACAAGAAGACTCCGTAGCGCGTTACTCCATGCTGTGAGCTGGCGTGGCGCCGGCTGTCGGTCTGGAGGCGGGTCATGGCTATCGACGTGCGCGCGGTCGCCCCCGAGTACGACTTCGGTGGCGCGCAGTTCGACATGTCGCAGCAGCGCGATCGCGAGATCGTATGCTTCATGCTGTCCCAGGCGCTGTTCGGCGAGGCCACGGGCGTGTACTGCGGCAAGTCGCTGTACGCCGCCCGCTCGCTGGAAGCCGCCAGGTTCTACGTGCGCCAGGCGCGCCAGGAGCTCGCCCACCTCGAGCTGTTCGCGGAGATCTTCAGGCAGCTCGGCCTGGAGCCCGTCGGCCCGCACTGGGTCGTGCGATTGTTGTCTTCGCACAACAACTACTACCCGTTCAAGGTGCTCATGGAGCACGCGATCGGGGAGGGGATGGTGCTCGACATCTTCCGGGACGTCCTGCTCCAGACCCTGCCGGACGATCACCCGGCGGCCGCGAGCATCAAGAAGAAGCTCAAGGTCGTCTGCGCGGAAGAGCTCGAGCACGTCGCGTGGGGAGAGAAGGAGGTCCGGCATATGCTCGCCGAGAACCCCAGCCTCGCCCGTCCGTTCTACGGGGTCGTCGAGCTGCAGCTCGCGGTGCTGCCGTACCTCGTCTCCGCGTTCGAGCGCCAGGCCAACGGGCACCCCGTCCTGGCCCACCTCCGCCCGTTCGCCGACCACGTGGCCCGGCGCGTGGTGAAACAGAGCCAGGATCTCGGCTTCTACCCTCGTGAACGGCCGGGCAGTCTCGGCCGGTACCGGGCCATGGCCGCGGGCGGCGCCATGTTCGTGCGCAGCCAGTTCGCGCGCAGTCACAGTACCCTCGACAAGACCTACCTCGCCGAGCTGGGGTTCGGCCGCGGGAACCCCCCGGACGCCGAAGCGGTCGCAGACGGCGCGTGAGCCACGGGCGCGCGGCCCTCGGGCCGATGCGGACGGCACACCGCGAACCAGTGGAGCCGATGCACCACACGATCCTCGCTCGCGCCCGATCTTGTGGGGGGCTCGAGCGGCCTGATCGTGAAAGGCGCATGTCCGCGCGCCCGGGACACCGCGCGCATCACGAAAATAATTAGGCTTCGAGACCGATCCTGGCGGTACGAACACCGG
>CAMCWU010000181.1 GCA_945882675.1 Klebsiella pneumoniae
GCGAACGTGGACGTCACCAGCGCCACCTTCGCAGAGGTCCCGGGCGTGTGGGAGGGCGAGGGTGCCGTCCTGGTGTGGCTCCTGCCCGGCGACGACGCGTGCGCGGCCCTCACGGGCTGGCTCGCCGTCAGCCAGGAGACCCGCGATCCCGTCGCTCTGACGGACGCGTGGAGCGCGGCGTTCCCCGACCGGTTCTGGCAGGTCGACGTGGTGCTGCGTGTCACGGACCCGCACGCGAGCCAGCAGGGCGAGTGGCTCACGGGCACCGCCTGGGACGAGGAGGCCACCGCGCCCGGCCAGGCCTACGCCGCGCTCACCCATCACTCGGGCGTCCCGGGCCTCGGGGAGGGCGCGCCGACCTGGTACAGCCACCGCGGGCTGCTGAAGATCCACGGCCACCGACCCGGCGATTCGCTCTCGGGCGTCTTCACCACGGAGGCCGCGGAAGCCGACGACGGCGCGCGCGACGGCGAGGTGGTGGTAAGGTTCGACGCGGAGCACTGCGCGGACGTGGAAGCGCTCCTCACCCGCTAGGGAGAGACCGATGTGGTGGTGGGTGGGGCTGGCGATCGCGGGCGACCTGCGCTTCACGTTCGACGACACGCTCGATCCGGGGCAGAAGCCCGAGTTCACCGTCACCTCGCCGACGGACGTGGCCGAGCTCCAGATCGTCGTTCAGGCAGGAAACGAGGCGTTCAAGCACGAGTTCGCCGACGTGAAGGCGGGCGTGCCCTACACCTTCGACTGGGCTCGGGATCCGTCGGTGACGGCCGCGGACGTCCACATCCTCACGACGTTCACGGACGGCAACGAGGAGGAGCTGGCGGTCCACGTGACGTACAGCTACGGCGGGTCGCTCTCGGTGGACCTCGGGCGGGCGGCGGCGGACGTGGGCCGCCGGGTGCTGGTGGTGCCGGTGACGGGACGGGTCGACGAAGCGGAGATCGTGGCGTACGGCGCGCACAAGGCGGAGCTCGACCGCCGCACGGTGCGCATCGGGGCGGGGCCGGGGCCCGTCGAGATCCCGTGGATCGGGGACGTGGCGGACGTGGTGCTGCTGGACGTGAAGCTGACGTCCGGCAACGCGTGGACGACGTTCACGTACTCACCGTGGTTCCTCGACATCCCGCATCGGGACGTGCTCTTCGCGAGCGACGCCGCCGCGATCGCCGCCGCGGAGGAGCCGAAGCTGCGCGAGACGCTGGCGCAGCTCACGGACGTCATCGACAAGTACGGCGCGGTCGTGCCCGTGCAGCTGTACATCGCCGGGTGCACGGACACCGTCGGGAACGGCGCGCACAATCTCGATCTCTCGCGGGCGCGGGCGAAGGCGATCGCGGGCTGGCTGCGCGCCCACGGCTTCGACCGGCCCATCTTCTACCACGGCTTCGGGGAGGCCCTGCTCGCCGTCGCCACCCCGGACGAGGCCGACAACGCCGCGAACCGCCGCGCGCTGTACATGGTGGGCGCGAACCCGCCGCCGAGCTCGTCGGGCGTGCCGGCCGTGCAATGGACGCCGCTGTAGCGCGTACGATCCGGGGGGAGTGATGGCGAAGGGCGCGGCGCTGGTGCGCGATCAGGTGGCGGAGGTCGGGCGCGAGCTGAAGACGGGCGGCGTCACGCTGGCCGGCATCACGGCGACCTTGTGGGCGGTAGAAGTGGTGGATCTCCTGCTCGGCCACGGGCTGGTGCGGTACGGCGTGGAGCCCCGGAGCATGGACGGGCTGCTCGGCATCTTCGCGGCGCCGTTCCTGCACTCCGGCATCGCGCACGTGACCGCGAACACGATCGGCCTGTGGACGCTCGGACCGCTCTCGATGAGCCGGAACCGGGTGGACTTCTGGCGGGTGGTGTTCCTCGCGACGGTGCTCGGCGGGCTGTGCGCGTGGCTCGTGGGCGCGCCGGGGTCGACGCACATCGGGTTCAGCGGGGTCGTGTTCGGGCTGCTCGGGTTCCTGATGGCGCGCGGGTTCTTCGAGCGCAGGCCGTGGCCGGTGATCCTGTCGCTCGCCGTGGCGTGGTTCTTCGGGAGCATGTTGCTCGGCGTGCTGCCCATCGGGAACGCAGGGATCAGCTGGCAGATGCACCTGGGCGGGTTCGTCGGCGGCATCGCCGCCGCATCCGTAGGCGCGAAGAAGCGGTGACTACTCCTGGACGAGGATCACCGTGGAGAGCAGCGGGAGCTTCCCCGCGCCGACCAGAAACCCGTCCGTCACCGTGACCATTCCGGCGTCCAACCATGCGAAGTCGTCGTACGAGCCGACCCACACGTGGAGCTCGGCGCCCTCTGCCAGGCCCCACTGGTTCTCGATGCGGAACGGGAGCCCGGTCGCCGACTTGTAGTTGAACGGGTCGAGGTACCAGCTGGCGATCGCCGTGCCGGTCACGCCCTCCAGCGGGGGTAGCACGGTCGCCTGCACGCCCGCGGCCTCCGTGGCCGCATCGAGGCCGAAGGGGGCCTCCAGATCCGTGGAGACCGTCACGAAGAGCCCCGAGCCGAGCTCGATCTCCGCCGGCGTACCGGTCAGCGGCTTCGCGGGGTCGAGGTCCGGGATCACGATGTCCACGTTCGCGTTCTCGTTCGGCTCGAGCGTGAGCGGGACGAGCACGGTCGCCTTGCCGTCCGGCGGCACGGGCTCGAGCGAGTACGCCATGGGCGGGACGTCCAGGAACGAGTAGGCCCCGGTCGCGTCGGAGTCGGCGTATACACACCGCAACACGTTGCAGAACTTGACCCTGGCTCCGGCGACGGCCTGACCGTCCTGGTCCTTCAGCGTGCCGGTGAGGCTCTGCGGCTCGTCCGCGTCCGTGTCGCCCCCGCCGCCGGTGTCCGTGTCGGTGACGTCCGTGTCGATGAGGGTTTCACCCGTGTCTTTCTCGGGTCCACCGCAAGCCGCCAGCCCGAGCACCAACCACGCACCGCGCATCCGATCCTCCACATCACCACACGATGGGATACCCTTCGCTCCCCGGGCCCGCCATGCCGATCTTCCGCATCCCGCGCGAGCTGCTGTTCCCCGATCCCTCGCTCGCTGAGCCGTCGGGGCTCCTGGGCGTGGGCGGCGATCTGTCGCCGCAGCGCATGATCCTCGGCTACCAACGCGGGATCTTCCCGTGGTACTCGGCGGGCCAGCCCATCCTGTGGTGGTCGCCGGACCCGCGCATGGTGCTCTACCCGGAACAGCTCGTGGTGCCGCGGAGCCTCGCCAAGCGGATCCGCCAGCGACGGTACGAGATCACGCTCGATCGCGCGTTCTCCGACGTGATCGCGCGCTGCGCGACCGTTCGGCGGCCCGGCCAGGACGGCACCTGGCTCACCCCCGCGATGATGCGGGCGCTCCAGCAGCTCCACGAGCTCGGGTACGCGCACTCGTGCGAGGCCTGGGCGGAAGGCAAGCTCGTCGGCGGGCTCTACGGCGTGGCGGTCGGGCGGTTCTTCAGCGGCGAGAGCATGTTCGCGGACGCGCCGGACGCGTCGAAGGTGGCGTTCGTCCACTGGGTCAGGCAGCTCGAGCGCTGGGGATACCCGCTCGTCGATTGCCAGGTCCACACGGAACACCTGGAGCGCTTCGGAGGCATGGAGATCGCGCGGACGCGGTATCTGGACGAGGTCGGCCGGCTCGCGGAGGCGGAGGGGCGGCTCGGAAAGTGGAGCTTCGATCACAGGTTCTACATCGACGGGTAGGCTCTCGCAGTTCGGCCCTGCGTTCACCACGAAGGCGGGAAGACACGAAGACCTGCACACGAAGAACGATCGCGCAGGAGAGGCCTGCCAGCAGCTGCCGCTCTTCGTGCTACCTTCGATCCTTCTGTCTTCGTGGTGAATCGTCCCTGGAGCTCCCCATGCACCCGATCCGCATCTTCCACTCCCCCAGGTACGAAGCCGACATCGGCGAGCACATCATGCCGATCCGCAAGTTCGGCCTGGTGCGCGCCGCGCTGGAGGCCGACCCGCGCGCCGATCTCCGCGCGCCGACGCCCGTGACGGACGAGGATCTGCTCCGCGTGCACACGCCCGAGTACATCGCCGCGATCCGCACCGGCGAGCCGCTCGCGCTCGCGCAGAGCCAGAAGTTCCCGTGGTCCCCGGGCCTGGCGGAGTCGGTCCGGTGGACGAACGGGGGGTGCATCGCGGCGCTGGACGCCGCGTTGGAAGACGGGATCGCGGGGAACCTGGCGAGCGGGTTCCACCACAGCCACGGCCCGCACGGCGAGGGGTTCTGCACGTTCAACGGGCTCGTCGTGGCGTACGAGCGGCTCCGCGCCGAAGGCCGCCTCCGACGCCTGCTCGTGGTGGACATGGATCTGCACTACGGCAACGGGACCGCCGCGCTGGCCGCCACGCGGCCGGACCTGTTCGCCCTCTCGATCTACGGCAACTGGTACGAGAAGAACCTCGCGCACCGCGACGTCACCCACGCGCGCGCTCCGGACACCGAGAACGCGAGGTCGTACCCCGTGCCGGCGGGCGCAGGCGGCGAGCAGTACCACGCGATCCTGGAGGAAGCGCTGGGCCCTGCTATCGAGAAGTCACGCCCCGACGCCATCTTGTACCAGGCCGGGGCCGACCCCTACCGCGAGGACCCGTACAGCCCGCTGAACCTGGACCACGCCGACCTGCGCGAGCGCGACCGGCGCGTTTTCGCGGCGGCGAACGCCGCGGGTATCCCGATCGCGTATGTGCTCGCCGGCGGATACACGAAAGATGTATCCCGCGTGGTGGAGGTGCACGTGAACACCTTCCGGGCGGCGTGCGACGTGTTCAGGCCTTCTCCGACTCCCGCTTGACCCAGGCGGTCGCCTTGGTCAGGCCGCTGCTCGCGAGCATATCCTCGACGAAGCCCGGGACCCAGCCGGACAGCCGGACCTGCACCGAGTAGTACACGCGGGACCAGCCCGGCTTGTCGGCGATGGGCTCGACCCGCCAGAAGCCGACCGAGTCGTCCAGATCCGACTGACGCGAATAGTCGAGCGTCCAGGTCATATATCCGAGGTCGGGCTTGTACGTGTGCTTCACGAAGTACTCGACCTTCATCCCGACCGCGCTGATCAGGAACCGGGTGAAGATCTCGGATCCGACCGTCTTGTACGTGGCGCACTCGCTCACGCCGTCGACCCACTGCGGGTAGCTCGCGTAGCTGGTGATGCGCGACCAGATCCGCTCGGGCGTGGCGTGGATGTCCTGGATCGCCGTGCCGCGCCCGCCGGACTCGGACTTGCTCTGCTTGAGGACGGGCTTGCCGCCCGCGAGGGTGGCGCGGTCGGCGTCGGTGAGCGCCGGCACGGCTGGGTTGCCGGAGAACTGGGGGAGGACGCCCTGATGGGGGTGGGGCTGCGTCGCGTCTGCAGGCCAGGCGACGGTCGGCCACACGAGGGTCGGCACGGCGAGGGCGACCCCGGTCGCGAGGAAGTGGCGGCGGTTCATGGCGTCTCCAGGTTGCGCGCGGGCACGGTACACCGGCGGGCGGGTCCCGTCCAGCCGGGACCCGAGTACACAAAAAAGAGATCTGCGTACAGGATTCGTGTATCGGAGCCCGGCCCGTGACGACACGGAAGCGCCCAGGATCGAGCCCCGCCGCCTCGTGTATGCTTGGCCCGCGCGTTGCACCCCGGGGTGCTGCGGAGGCCTGCGATGGGTTCGATCTGGGTGATGTGGCTGGCGGCGTGTTCCGTGTTCGATCCCTTGATCCCGCCGGCGCTGGCGCCGCAGGATCCGGAGGTGACCTCCACGCCGGAAGGGGAGACCCCCATCGAGCCCGCGAAGCTCGGGGACCTCTCGCCCGTGATCACGGCGATGGCCGGCGAGGGCGAAGCGCCGTCCGGGCTGTCCGTGAGCCTGGTGCGGGCGCTGCAGCCCGAGTCCGACACGGAGCGCCCCGCGGAGGGGACGACGCTCCGGATCGAGCCCCCGGTCGACGGGGACCTCGTGTGGACCGACGGCCGCCGCCTGGTGTTCCGGCCCAAGGTCGGCTTCCGACCCGGCGTCACGTACACCGCGACGCTCGACGCGCTCGCGGGGGCGCCCGGTCCGGTGGACATCCCGGCGGACGCCCGGCCGACCCTGACGTTCACGACGCCCGCCTTCACGGCGACGCGCGCGGTGGTGGCGTCGGCGAACGCGTCGTCGAAGCTGGCAGACGTGGACGTCGTGTTCTCGGGGCCCGTGGACGAGGCCAGCGTGCAGCCGGAGGTCCGCGTGGGCGGAATCCCGGTGAATGTTCGGACGTCGCGGCCCCAGCCGAACCGGATTCGGATCCAGGTGCCCGTCACCGGAGATCACGGGGTGATCCAGGTGTCGATCGCCGGGTCGCGCTCGGAGGTGGACGCCGCGGTGACCGCGCCGGCCGTCAAGCTGGACGTCCCGTACGACTCGCGGTTCCCGGCCGTCGACCTCAAGGCGCTGCGGCGCGTGGAGACCGGCGAGGGCTGGATGGTGGAGGTCATCTGCCACGATCCGTCGGCGGGGGAGGCCGAGTACTGGCGGGACGTCAACGCGCCGGGCTACGCGTACCACTATCTGTCGAAGCGCTGCGCCCTCGACCCCGAGCAGGCGCTCGAGCACGTGCACGTCTCCCCGCCGGTCGACCACCTGCGCGTGGTGGAGGCGTCCGGCGGCTTCCGGCTGTTCGGCGACTTCGGGCGGGGAAGCTACACCGTAGTCATCGACGCGGGGACGCGTACGGTGGACGGCGGCGGCTTCCGCGCAGCCGTGGAGCAGGCGATCGAGATCCCGGCGCGCTCGGCGAAGGTCGAGATGCTGGCGAGCCAGGGGCGGTACCTGCCGCGTAACGCCTGGACGAACCTGCCGATCCGCCACATGAACGTGGATCACGTGGAGCTCGAGATCCGCCACGTGCCGCCGCAGAACCTGGTGTACTGGCTCGCGCAGGGCGGCGAGAGCACCGACAGCCGGACGAGCGATCTGGTCGTCGACACCTCGATCCCCGTGAGCGGGGACGCCGACGTGCTGGCGACGACGTGGGTGGACCTGGGCAAGCTGATGCCCGGCGATCAACGCGGCGTCTACGAGGTCCGGCTGATCACGCCGCAGCCGCCCCCGGTCCCCGAGGCGGAGGTCGCCGAGGTCGAAGAGGAGGACACCGACGGGGGGTACGTGCCGCCGCCGCCGCCACCCCAGCAGGACGCTTCGCGGCTCGTTCTCACGGATCTGAACCTGGTGGCCAAGACCGGCGCCATCCCGCCCGGGAAGCACTGGGCGCCGAAGATCCACGTCGGGGCGCTCGACATGGGCACGGCGGGCGCCGCGTCCGGCGTCGAGATCGAGGCGGTCCGGCCGTCCGGCAAGGCGATGGCGAAGTGCACGACCGGCCGGGACGGCGGGTGCGTCCTCGAGATGCCGGAAACCGACGTCGATCCCCAGCCGCCCATCGCGATCGTGGCGAGCCAGGGTGACGACATGACGTACCTGCGGTTCTCGGACCTGCGCGTCGGCATCGGCGAGGAAAAGGTGGCGGGCGAGCCGTACCTGTCGGAAGTGCCGTATCGCGCCACGCTCTGGACCGAGCGGGGCGTGTACCGGCCGGGCGAGACCATCCACCTGGCGGCGGCCCTGCGCGACCGCGGGAACACGGCGCCGGACAGCGCCATCCCCGTCACCGTGAAGCTCAAGGACTCCCGCCACAAGACGGTGAAGTCGATCTCGCTCGTGACGAACGCGGGCGGGCTCGTCGCGGCGGACCTGCCGCTGGCGGCGTTCGCGTCCACCGGGAGCTGGGAGGCGAGCCTGGAGGTCGCCGGGAAGGTGGTCGGTACGCAGAAGATCGCGGTCGAGGAGTTCGTCCCGGAGCGCATGCGCGTCACCGCAGTGGCGAGCGGCACCGACTTCCGCGCGGCCGACGCCATCACGTTCGACGTGAACGCCCGCTACCTGTTCGGCGGCTCGGCGGCCGGCAGCCCGGTCGAGATGGCGTGCCGCATCGAGCCCGCGCCGTTCGCGCCGGGCGGAAGGGACGAGTACACCTGGGGGATCCAGCCGCGGACGCCGCGGCCCGACGAGCAGGTGGAGGACGGATCGT
>CAMCWU010000182.1 GCA_945882675.1 Klebsiella pneumoniae
CGAGCCGACGAAGAGCGCGGCGATCGAGCCGATGCGGAACAAGGTGTACGTTTCCACGACTCTCCTGGAGTGCCCTTAGGCGCTCACGACGACGGGGACCTTCCGGGCGACCGCGGACTTGTCGACGGTGATCAGCTGACCAAGCGCGAGGTCGAGGACCAGGGTCTCCGCCCCGACCTCCACGATCGTGGCATGGAGCCCACCGATGGTGACGATTCGATCGTCCTTCTGGAGCGACCGGAGCATATTGTCCAGCGCCTGGCGCTCCTGCGGCTGCGGCCGCCAGAGGAGGAAGTACATCACCGCCACGATGGCGACGATCGGGAACAGGTCGAAGGGGGTCACGGATCGAACCTCGGCGTCCGGCTTCCGACTCGGGCCGTGGGCCGGGTCTCGCGGGCGACGGAACTGAAGCACGGCGCGGGGTTTCGTCAAGCGCCGGGCACGGGCTGCGAGTTACGGACCCCCGGCGCGCCGCGCTGTTAACCGCCGGGAGTCCCGGGTGCCACCGTCAGATCCGGAAGCCATCGACCTGCGCGACTGGTCGTTCGATCTCCCGCCGGAGCGGATCGCGCGGCAGCCGCTGGATCGCCGGGACGGGTCGCGCCTGCTCGTGGTCCCGCTCGACGGCGGGCCGGTCCAGGACCGCATGTTCGGGGATCTCCGCGACCTGCTGGCCCCGGGCGATCGCCTGGTAGTAAACGACACACGGGTGATGCCGGCGCGGCTGGCGGCCCGGCGCGCGACCGGGGGCGCGGTGGAGATCCTCGCGCTCGATCCGGGTCCGGGCCCGATCCGGGCGATGGTCCGGCCGGCACGCAAGCTCCGGGCAGGCGACGATCTCACCCTCGCCGACGGCACTGTGGCCCGCGTCGTGGACGATCCCGTGGACGGGATCGCGACCATCGCGCTGCCGGGCGAGCCGCTCGACGTGCTCGAACGCCTGGGTTCCATGCCGCTTCCGCCGTATATGGAGCGCACCGCGGAGGCGTCCGATCGGAGCCGGTACCAGACCGTGTTCGCGCGGGAGCCGGGGTCCGCCGCGGCGCCCACGGCGGGCCTGCACTTCACGCCGGAGCTCCTCGCGGATTTGAAGGATCGCGGCGTAGATCTCACCACCGTGACGCTGCGGGTCGGCATAGGCACCTTCCGCCCCCTGCGCGACGAGGACCTGGTCGCCGGCCGCCTCCACCGCGAGCGCTGGACGGTGACGGAAGCCGCCGCCGCCGAGATCGCGGCCACCCGCGCCGCTGGCGGCCGGATCGTCGCTGTCGGCACAACCGCCGCCCGCACACTCGAGGCCGCGACGCCCCCGGGCGCCTGCCTCCCGGTCGCAGGGACCGGCGAGACGGATCTCTTCGTGCGGCCGGGCTACGAGGTCCGCGCGTTCGATGCGCTCGTGACGAACTTCCATCTGCCGGGGAGCAGCCTGCTGCTGCTCGTCGGCGCGATCATCGGACGGGAGCGGCTCTTCGCCGCGTACCACCACGCCATCCAACATGGGTACCGGTTCTACAGCTATGGCGACGCGATGCTGCTCGTTCGAGGTGGAAGCGAAGCTCGGGGCGGCGCGGGCGGGCACCCTCCGCCTGCCCCACGGTGAAGTCCCCACGCCGGCTTTCATGCCGGTGGGCACCCGCGGCACGGTGAAGGGGATCTCGCCCGACGAACTCGCCGGCGCGGGCTCCACGATCGTCCTGTCGAATACGTACCACCTATGGATCCGGCCGGGGCACGAGTCCATCGAGCGCCGCGGCGGGCTCCACAAGTTCATGGCGTGGGATCGCCCGTTGCTTACCGACTCCGGCGGCTACCAGGTGTTCAGCCTGTCGGACCACGCGAAGGTCAGCGAAGCAGGCGTGAGATTTCGCTCCCCAGAGGACGGGATCTTCCGCACGCTCACGCCCGAGCTGGCGGTCGAGATCCAGGAGGCGCTCGGCGTCGACATCGCCATGGCGTTCGACGAGTGCATCGAGGTGCCGGCCACCCGCGAGCGCGTCGTCGCGTCCACCGAGCGGACCACCCGGTGGCTGAAGCGTTGCCTCGCCGCCCGCAAGAAGCCGGGGTCGACGGCGCTGTTCGGCATCGTCCAGGGTGGGACGTACGCGGACCTCCGCGCGGAGCACGCCCGCGAGCTCGCCGCCATGGACCTCGACGGCTACGCGATCGGGGGGCTGTCGGTCGGCGAGTCCCGCGACGAGATGCTCGGGATGACGCGTGCGGCCGTCGCGGAGCTGCCGGCGGACAAGGTGCGCTATCTCATGGGCGTGGGGCACCCGCACGACATCGTGGACGCGGTGCTCGAGGGCGTGGACATCTTCGACTGCGTGCTCCCCACCCGGGCCGGCCGCCACGGCCACGCGTACACGTCCGTTGGGAGGAGGAACCTCAAGAACGCGAAGTACGTGGAGGATGACGGCCCGCTCGACCCGGCGTGCGCATGTCCCACCTGCACCACGTACTCGCTGTCGTACCTCCGTCACCTCCACCGGTCGGACGAGCTGCTCGGGAAGCGAGCTTTGACACTGCACAACCTGTGGTACTACCAGGGAATCGTGCGACGGGTGCGGGAGCGAATCATGGCGGGCGACGCCGACGGGATCGCCGCGATCCGGGCCGAGGCCGCCCGCGCCTGACGCATGGTCGGGATCGCCCGCACGGGATACCTCCCACGGCCGTTCCGGAGTCAGGGATATGCAGCCGAAGACCATCCGCCGCGAGAAGGGCACGCCCTCCGCCCCCGATCGCGACCAGGCCGCCCTGGCCGACACTGCTTCCGAGCTGCCCTCCCCCACGGTCGTCCGCCGAGATTCCCCGGACGCGCCTCGACCTTCGCGCGGTATCCCCGTAGAGCCCGTGACGCCGCGCGAGCCCCATATGCGCATGCACACCGACGACCTGATGGCGCTCGTCGACATGGACCCCCGCGAGATCGCCGCGCTCATGAACGAGAGCATCCGAGCCAACAAGATCGAGGAGGGAACGCGGGTCACGGGCAGGATCACCCGTGTCGGCCGCGACGACGTGTACGTCGACCTGGGCGGCAAGTCGGAGGGCCAGGTCGACCGCCTCGAGCTGCCGAATGCCAAGGTGGGCGACGAGATCACCGCGTACATTCTGGAGAATGGCGAGGACGGGATCATCCTGTCCCTCAAGCTCTCGGGCAACGCAGCGTCCGAGCACCTCGAGCAGGCGAAGACCAGCGGCGTGCCCGTCGAGGGCAAGGTGATGTCGCGGAACGCCGGCGGGTTCGAGGTCCGTGTCGGCGGCGCCCGCGCGTTCTGCCCCGCCTCGCAGATGAGCCGGCTCCCGGACGTCGACCCGGACACCTACGTCGGGCAGACGCTGTCCTTCCGCGTCCTCGAGACCGGCGACAAGATCGTCGTCAGCCGCCGCGCGATCCAGGAAGAAGAGGCCAAGGCCAAGGCCGAGATCCTGTGGCAGAAGATCGCCCCGGGCGACGAGTTCCGCGGGATCGTTCGCAACGTCCTGCCGTTCGGCGCGTTCGTGGACATCGGCGGCCTCGAGGGCCTGGTGCCCCGCCGCGAGATGTCGTGGGGCTCGGGCGACGCCTCCGGCACCCTGCGCCCCGGTCAGGCGGTGGAAGTCCGCGTCCTCGAGGCGGATCTCGAGAACCGCAAGCTCACGCTGTCCGCTCGCAGCGCGGACGACGACCCGTGGAACGCCGTGGGCTCGGAGTTCCACGCCGGCGGGATCTACAAGGGCAAGGTCGTGAAACTCGAGACCTTCGGCGCGTTCGTCGAGCTCGCGCCGGGCCTCCAGGGCCTCGCGCACGCGTCACGCCTGCGGGACGTGAACATCGCTGCCGGCGACCAGATCGACTTCCGGCTGATCTCCGTCGACCACGAGCGCAAGCGCCTGGAGCTCGCGCCCGCCGTCACGGGTGAAGTCGCCGAGGATCGCCCGGCGGAGCCCGCCGCCCAGGTCGTGAACGGCACGGTCATGGAGGTCCTCGCCAACGGCGTGGCCGTGCGGCTCGCGGACGGTCGGACCGGCTGGCTCGGGGCGCGCGAGGTCGATCTTCCGGCCGGAACGGTGCTCACACAGCGGTTCCGCAAGGGCAAGGCGATCACCGCCCGCGTCCTCTCCACCAGCGGCGAGCGCGTGGATCTCACGACCCGCATGGAGGATGAGGACAAGAACTGGCGCAGCCAGATGCGCGCCCAGGGCCCGGCCAGCAAGACCGGCGCGCTCGGCACCTTCGCCGATCTGCTTCAAGGCTTCAAAGCGAAGAAGTAGCTGGTCTACGAGCCGAGCTGGAACGCCGGGCGCTTCCCGCCCAGCTCGTCGTATCGCCCGCGCAGGAGCTTGAGATCCGCGAACGTGAGGCGCTTCGCGTCGGGTGTCCGCAGCAGGTGCTCGGGGTGGAACGTCGGCAGCGTCGGGATCCCCTGATACTCGTGCCAGGTCCCGCGGCCCTGCGCCGTCCCTGGCACGCCGAAGAGCGCCTGGAACGCCACACCCCCGAGGACGAGGATCGCCTTCGGCGCGATCGCTTCGATCTGACCCTCCAGGAAGGGGCGGCACGCCGCGATCTCCTCGGCCAGCGGGCTCCGGTTCTTCGGCGGCTTGCACTTCACGACGTTGAGGATGTAGACCCACGAACGCGGCAGGCCGAGGACGTTCTCGAGCATCTTGTCGAGCATCTGGCCCGCCGGGCCGATGAACGGCTCGCCCTGCTGATCCTCGTGGTAGCCCGGAGCCTCGCCGACGATGACGAGGTGCGCGGCCGGATCGCCGACCCCGAATACGATCTTCGCGCGGTCCTTGTGGAGCGGGCAACGCCGGCAGTCGCCCAGGTCGGCGCGCACCGCGGCGAGCCCGGCGGCCGGATCACGGGCGCTCCGGGCCTCCGCGGCGAGCTTCGCCCACGGGTCGCCCCGCGGAGGCGGCGGCAACGGCAGGGCCACCGGCGCGGCGACGACCGGGGCTGCCACCGCCTGCATCTCGCGCGGATCCTCCCGCCAGCCGCGGACCGCCGCGTGGTCCAGCGCCGCGCGCACGTCCGCCGTGAGCGCGAGGATCTCGTGCAGATCGCTCACGGCTGGCTCCCGAAGCGCCACCCGACCTGGCGGAGCGCGCCGACGATCGGGAACAGCGGAAGCCCGAGGACCGTGTACCAGTCGCCGTCGATCCTCTCGAACAGGAAGCCGCCGAGGCCCTCTACCGCGTACCCCCCGGCGCAGTGCGCGCCCTCTCCCGTGCCGACGTAGGCCTGCAACTCGTCGTCCGTGAGATCGCCGCGGACGTGCATACGCGCGCGTTCCACACCCATCAGCGCCGCGCCGTCCGGCCCGACCAGCGCCCACCCCGTCGCGAGATCGTGGACGCGCCCGCGACACGCCCGCAGGCGGTCGAGGTGGTCGAGGGGGTTCTTCGGCTTGCCCCAGTTGTCGGAGCGGTGCTCCGGATCGTACGCGACCTGGTCCGAGCCCAGCACCCAGGTGCCCCGTCGCGGGTCGATCGCGAGGGCCTTCCGGAGGGCCAGCGCCCCCGCGAGCGCCACGGGGTCCTCGATGCCACGGGGATCTTCATCGACTCCGGGAGAGATCGCCTCCGCGAGGATCCCTGCGGAGGCAAGGATCTTCCTGCGTGTGGGACTGGTCGACGCGAGGATCAGCTTCACCTCCCACTCCCCTTCCCGGCGCGGGCTCTGGACAGGTATACTCTTTGCCCAGCCGCGGCGCATGGCGCCGTGACCGTTCTCCACGCCGCCCCCCGCAGGAGCCGCTCCCCATGACAGTGGCGGTCGGTATCGACCTCGGAACTACTTTCTCCGCGATCGCGTACGTCAACCAGCACGGCGTGCCGGAGGTCCTGCCGAACGCGGAGGGCGATCGCATCACCCCGTCCGTGATCCTCTTCGAGGAAGAAGAGGTCATCGTCGGCGACTACGCCAAGCAGGCGGCGGTCGTCTACCCCGAGCAGGTCGTCGAGTTCGTGAAGCGCCATATGGGCGATCCGAACTACTCGTTCAGCTACCGCGGCAAGAAGTACAGCCCGGAGCAACTCTCGAGCTTCATCCTCGCGAAGCTCAAGCACGACGCCGAACTCAGGCTCGGTACGCGCGTCGAGCAGGCCGTGATCACGGTCCCAGCGTACTTCAACGACGCCCAGCGGCGCGCCACGCTTCGCGCCGGGGAGCTCGCCGGATTGCGGGTCCTGAAGCTCATCAACGAGCCGACGGCGGCCGCGTTCAGCTACGGCCTGACGAACGCGGGCAAGGATATGCGCGTCCTCGTCTACGACCTCGGCGGCGGCACGTTCGACGTCACGCTGGTCGAGATCACGGGCACGGACATCCACGTCCTCGGCACGGACGGCGACAACCGCCTCGGCGGAAAGGATTGGGACGACCGGCTCATCGACTTCGTCGCCCAGAAGTTCATCGAGAAGCACGGCGTCGACCCCCGCGACGATCTCACGTCCCAGCACGATCTGCGGCAGAAGTGCGTCAACGCCAAGATCAGCCTGACGCGCCGGCCCAAGGTCAACATCTTCCACGACTACGGCGACAAGGTCCTGCGCCTGACCGTCAGTCGGGAGGAGTTCGAGGAGCTGACGAAGGATCTCCTCGATCGCAGCCGCGAGCTGACCGAGAAAGTGGTCGGAGAGGCGAAGCTCGGCCTCGACACCATCACGAGCGTGCTCCTGGCCGGCGGCTCGACGCGCATGCCCATGGTCCGGGACATGCTCACCAAGATGTTCGGGCGCGACCCGTCGACCGACATCAACCCCGACGAGTGCGTGGCGCTCGGCGCGGCGCTGACCGCGGCGATCGAAGCCGCCGATCTCGCGGGAGAGGAGAGCCCCGTCGATCTGCGGACCCACGACGTCACGAGCCACGCGCTCGGCATGGTCGTCTACCGCGACGGCGCGCTGTCCAACAGCAAGATTATCAGCCGAAACAGCCGGATCCCCGCCGAAAAGACGCGGGACGACTACAGTGCCACTCACGACGGCCAGTCTACGGTCGACCTGTGGCTCGTGCAGGGAGAGAACGAGGATCCGCTCGAGTGCGCGGTCCTCGGCCACTTCGAGTTCTATGGCATCACGCCGCGACCGGCCGGCAACACGCGCCTCGCGGTCACGTACCGGTACAACTCGAACGGCATCGTGGAGGTGGAGGCCATGGACCTCGTCTCCGGGCAGATCCTGCCGCACCGCCTCGCCGCCGGCAGCGTGAGCCTGGAAGATCTCGCCAACAACCGGACGCCGCTTCAGGTCGCGCTGATCATGGACTGCTCCGGCTCCATGTACGGATCGAACATCAGCAACGCCAAGAAGGCGGCGCTCGGGTTCGCGATCCGGACGCTCAGCCAGGCCAACCGCCAGGTCGCCGTCGTCGCGGTCCCTGGCGGCGTGAAGACCACGCCCACGGCCGATCCCGACCGCCTCAAGTGGGCGATCGACAGCCTGCAGCCCATCGGCAGCACGCCCATGAGCGAGGGCCTCGCAGACGCCCGGAACCTCCTGCGGCCGAGAGCCGGCGTCCAACGCGTGTTCGTGGTCCTCACGGACGGGCACCCGGACGACCCGGACGAGACCGTCAAGGAGATCCACAAGCTGCGGACCAGCGGCGCGCGGATCATCACGATCGGCGTCGGAGATCAGGTTCAACGGGTGTTCCTCGCCGCACTCGCGTCGGGGCCCCGCGACTTCCACTACTGCAACGAGTCCCTCGAGCTCGAGGGCACCTTCATCAACCTGGCCACCGAGCTGTCGGCGCGCGAGCCCGCTCCCGCTCCGGCACCCGCCGCCAACCCCTAAGCCGCGAGGCTCCGCGTGTCCGAGAACCCCGAAATTGCGCGCACTGCGAACTCTACGGAGCTCCAGAAGCTCACCACGGAGGTCGCCGAGCTTCGGCGGCTCCTCGCGGACGAGCGCGCGCAGGGCGAGAAGGTCCGCGAGAAGGCCTTCGACTCCCTGTACGAAGAGCTCAAGCAGTACAAGGAGGACTTCGTCTTCCAGGCGGAGAAGCACCTCCTCCTCGATCTCCTGCTG
>CAMCWU010000183.1 GCA_945882675.1 Klebsiella pneumoniae
CGCGGCGAAGCACTTGGCCATCGACGCGTACATCGTGTTCTTCTCGCCGGCGTCCTTCATCCAGGCCGACTGGCGGACGAGCAGCCGCGCGGCCTCGATGTCCTTGGCCATATCCGCGATCATGAAGGAGATCGCCTGGTGCTGGGCGAGCGGGACGCCCATGGTCTTGCGCTCGGTCGCGTACCGGCGCGCGTGCTCGAACGCGGCGCGCGCGAGGCCGACCGCCGCCGACCTTCCCGATGACGTTCTCTTCGGGGATCTCGACGTCGGTGAAGGTGAGGCCGCGCGTGTCGCTCGCGCGCTGGCCCATGTTGTACTCCTTCTTGCCGACGTCGACGCCCTTCCACTCGCGCTCGACGAGGAAGGCGGTCATACCCCGGTACTTCGCGTCCCGGTCCGTGTAGGCGACGACGAAGTACCAGTCGGCGACGCCGGCGTTGGTGATCCACATCTTCGTGCCGTTGAGGATGTAGCGGTCGCCCTTCTTGACGGCGGTGGTCCGCATGCCGGCGACGTCCGAGCCCGCGCCCGGCTCGGTGACGGCGTACGCGGCCATCTTCGGGGCCTGCGTCATGGGGACGACG
The DNA here is from genome assembly GCA_945882675.1 of Klebsiella pneumoniae. Classification (GTDB taxonomy): domain Bacteria; phylum Myxococcota_A; class UBA796; order UBA796; genus CANLGQ01. The sequence continues at coordinate 585 of CAMCWU010000183.1, forward strand.
TACTTCTCCATCAGCGCGTCGCTCGCGCCGGCGATGACGGGCTCGAGCGCGAGGCCGTTCGCTTCCATCGCGGTTCCGATCCCGGTGCAGCCCCAGGCGAGCTCCTCCGCGATCATCGACGCGTCCACGCACCCGAGGCCGAGGCCGCCCCACTTCTCGGGGATGTGCGTGTTGAGCAGGCCGACCTCGTGCGCCTTCTTCACGACGTCCCACGGGTACTCGCCGGTCTTGTCGTGGTGCTCGGCCACCGGGCGGATCTCCCGCTCGGCGAAGTCGTGGGCGAGGTCGCGCAGGCCGTCCTGCTCGTCGGAGGGCTTGAAGCCGATCATGGGGGGAGATCTCCTTGGGGTCGCGTCCTATCGCGGTACCCCTGCGCTGTCAGGTCGGAACCGGCCGCCCCGCAGGGCCTGCGATCAGGCGGTCGACGGCCGCGCGGAGATCGTCCCGACAACGCCGATAGGGCCGCAGGAACCAGCTCCCGTGGGGGTCGGTGATCCCGCCAACGCCGATCACCCGCCCGATCGGGATCACCCGATCCACGGCGTCCGGCGCCAGGGTCCCGATGGCCGCCAGGTGCTCGTCCTCCATCACCAGGATCCGGTCCGCCCACGCGAGCAGCTCGGGCGTCACGCCCTTGCTTCGGTGCGCCAGCAGGTCGAGGCCGATCTCCATCGCCACCTGCGCGGCCTTCGGGTCGGCCGGGGCGTCCAGGATGCCGAGCGTCCCCGCGCTGTCGACGTCGAGATCGAGGCCGCGACGATCCGCCTCCCACGCCGCGATCGCGCGTGCCATGGGCGACCGGCAGATGTTGGCCGAGCACACGAAGAGCCAGCGGGGAGGGCGGGTGGACATCCACCGCTCCCTAACCGGCGCGGCGGCCGCGGTCGGGGTAGGATGTCGCTCCGCGGGGCGAGGCCCTGGCGGTTCCCGAACTCCTGGAGATCCGAATGGACACGCCCGCGCCGCCCGTCAACGTCCCCGGTACCGGCAAGCTCATGGCCCGCCTCGTCACGTCGATGGGCAACATCGAGGCCGAGCTCTACGAGAACGAGGTCCCGCGCACCGTCGCGAACTTCGTCGCGCTCTCGACCGGCGCCGTCGAGTGGACCAAGCCGAACGGCAGCAAGAGCAAGGAGCCGCTGTACCAGAACCTCGTGTTCCACCGGGTCATCCCGGACTTCATGATCCAGTGCGGCTGCCCCCAGGGCACCGGCACCGGCGGCCCGGGCTACAAGTTCGACGACGAGATCAACAAGAAGTACCGGCACGACTCGCCGGGCATCCTGTCCATGGCGAACGCCGGCCCCGGCACGAACGGCAGCCAGTTCTTCGTCACGGAGGTCCCGACCCCGTGGCTCGACGGCAAGCACGCGATCTTCGGCAAGGTCACCAAGGGCCTCGACCTCGTCACGGAGATCGCCCGCGCGGGGAACGCGAAGACGAAGCTCTCGAAGATCGAGATCTTCCGCGCCTGACCGACCGGGCCTGTCCGTCCCCGGCAGCCAGGGCTAGGGCGGGCAGGTCCAGGTGGTCGTCTCTTCCGCGGCGTAGATCACCTGGCCCATGTATCGCTGGGTCTGCGTGTTGGAGGTCTCACGGTTGTCGGCGTCGTACGCCCAGGACAGCTCGATCCCGACCGTCTGGCCCTTGTAGCCGCCGCCGAGGTAGTCGATCGCGATGATCGCGTCGACTGCCGTGACGGCCCCGTTCGCGTCGAAGGACGTCCAGTCCTGCTCGAAGTCGATCGCGCCGTTCGGGGCGAAGTTCTCCTCTTCGTACCGGATGGGCTGACCGGTGGCGGCGTCCACGAAGTAGTCGGCGGTGACGTCGGTGCTGCCGTCCCCGTCCTCGTCCGACTCGAGCTGCCAGCCGTCCGTGAAGTAGGTGAACGCGTCGTTCGCGTCGTACGTGCCGTCGCCGTCCATATCGTACTCGAGGAGGTCCACGTCGCAGACGCCCCAGGTCTGGTCGATGATCTCCGTGGTCGTCCCGGCTTCGGTGATGAAGTCGACCTGCTGGGTCACGACGCGCCCGCTGCCGTCGTAGGCGAACGTGTAGTCCAGCGTGAGCTCGATCGCGCCGTCGCCCATCACGTCGATGGTGATGGTGTCGACCGCGCCGTCCACGTCGTAGGTGTAGGTTTCGAGCTGGTCCACGCCGTCTGCCGGGATGCGGTAGTACGCCGTGGCGAGCTGCCCGTCGGTGTTCCAGGTCCGCTCGACGGTGTCGAGGACCCCGCCGTTGAGGAGGTCCATGTTGACGGACGAAGCACTGCAGTCCACGTACTCCGGCTCGACCAGGAGCGTGAAGTCCGGCGCACACCCGGCCGTACGGACCGCGGGTCCGCCGGAGTCGGTGAACCCGCTCTCCTCGGCGTCCGTGTCGATGTCGGTGTCGGTGTCGGCGTCCGAATCGGCGTCGGCGTCGGCGTCGGTGTCCGTGTCGCCGACCGTGTCCGTCTCGCCGTCGGTGACGTCCGTGTCGTCCTTGACCTCGCCTTCGTCGCCGCAGGCAACGAGTCCGGTCAGCACAGCGAGCCACATCCAGGTACGCATGACGATCCCCCTATCGGTTGAACTTAGCAGGCTGGCCCTCATCCCGCCCGGGGAACCCGCGCGCCGGCCACGATCGCGTCCACGACGCCCGGGTCCGCGAGCGTCGAGACGTCGCCGAGCTGGTCGGGGTGGCCCTCCGCGATCTTGCGCAGGATCCGGCGCATCACCTTGCCGGAGCGCGTCTTCGGGAGGCCCGGCACGAACTGGAACAGGTCCACGCGGGCGTGCGCGCCGATGGCCGCGCGAAGGTGCCGGTTCAACGCATCTTCCAGGTCGCGACCGGGCGTCGTCCCCGGCGACGCCACGAGGTAGGCGTAGATCCCCTGGCCCTTGATGTCGTGCGGGTACCCGACGACCGCGGCCTCCGACACGCCGTCTGCGGCGACGAGCGCGGACTCCAGCTCCGCCGTGCCCATGCGGTGGCCGGCGACGTTCACCACGTCGTCCACGCGGCCGGTGATCCACCAGTAGCCGTCGGTGTCGCGGCGGCAGCCGTCGCCGGTGAAATAGTACCCGGGGAAGGTATGGAAGTACGTACCGACGTACCGGTCGTGGTCGCCCCACACGGTGCGCGCCTGGCCGGGCCACGGCCACGCCAGGCACAGCCGGCCCTCTCCCGGGCCCACCACCACGCGAGCGTCCTGGTCGAGCAGGACGGGGTGGATGCCGGGCATGGGGAGCGTCGCGGATCCCGGCTTCGTCGGCGTGACGTTCGCGACCGGTGCTATCGCGATCCCGCCCGTCTCCGTCTGCCACCAGGTGTCCACGATGGCGCACCGCTCGTCGCCCACCACGTCGTGGTACCAGCGCCAAGCGCCGGGGTTGATGGGCTCGCCGACGCTGCCGAGAACGCGGAGGCTGCTGCGGTCGTAGCGGCGGACGAACTCGTCGCCGTGAGCCTGCAACGCGCGCAATGCCGTGGGGGCCGCGTAGAAGATCGTGACCTTGTGCCGTTGCACGAAGTCCCAGTATCGCCCGGCGTCCGGGTACGTGGGCACGGACTCGAACATGCAGGTCGTAGCACCATTCGCGAGCGGTCCGTACACGATGTCGCTGTGGCCCGTGACCCAGCCGACGTCGGCGACGCACGCGTAGACGTCGTCTTCGCGCAGGTCGAAGGCGAGGGCGTGCGTGAAGCTCGCGTAGGTGAGGTAGCCGCCGCAGGTGTGGACGAGGCCCTTCGGTTTGCCGGTCGAACCGGACGTATACAGGATGTACAGCGGGTGCTCGGCGGGCACCGGCGCGGCGTCGCAGGGCTCCGTGAGCGGCTGCACCTCTTCGTGCCACCAGCGGTCCCGGCCGTCCGTCCAGCCGACTTCCGCGCCCGTGTGGCGGTATACCAGGCACGCGTCGATGCCGAGGCCCTGGAGCGCGCGATCGACCGTGGACTTGAGCGGGACGGGCTTCCCGCCGCGCCGGCCCTCGTCCTGCGTGATCACGACGGTCGCGCCGCAGTCGAGCACGCGATCCCGCAGGGACTCCGCGGAGAACCCGCCGAACACCACCGAGTGGACGCCGCCCAGCCGCGCCACCGCCAGCATGGCGACGACGGCCTCCGGCACCATGCCCATGTAGATGATGACGCGCTCGCCCGGCCGCACGCCGAACCGCTTGAGCGCGGCGGCGCACCTGCACACCTGCTCGTGTAGCTCGCGGTAGGTGATCTTGCGGACGTCCGTCGGCTCGTCGCCCTCCCACAGGATCGCGACCTTGTCCCCGCGCACCGGAAGGTGCCGATCGAGCAGCGTTTCCGTCACGTTGAGCACGCCGTCGGCGAACCAGCGGAGCGGCTCCTGGTCGATCGTGGCGTAGGTTCCTTCCAGCCCGAGCGTGGGCTCCTTGCGCCAGCTCACGCGCTCCTTCGCGACGCGCAGCCAGAACCCATCCGGATCGTTGCTGGCGTCGGCGGACACGCGCCGGAGCTCGTCGAGGCTCCGCACGATCGAGTTGGAACCTTCCGTTACACGGGCCGGGACGGGATGGGTCTCGCTCACGCACGCACCTCGTCCGAGATGGTACACCCGGCGTGGCGGCGTGCCCACCGCCCGGGGTACCTTCCCGGGCTCGGAGGGTCCGGATGCCCAAGCGCCTGTTCCTGGTCGACGGCAGCAACCACGCGTTCCGCGTGCAGTTCGCGCTGCCGCCTCAGCACGCGAGCGACGGCTTCCCGACCCGCGTACTCTATGGCTTCACGCTCCTCTTCCAGAAGATGATGCGGACGTACCGGCCGGACTACGTGGCCGTGAGCTTCGACTCCGGCAAGTCGTTCCGCCACGGCATCTACCCGGCGTACAAGGGGCACAGGCGCGAAATGCCGGAGGATCTCCGCCGGCAGTGGGAGTTCCTCCCGGAGCTGGTCCGGGCGTTCGGGTACGCCTGCACGAGCGTGGAGGGCTACGAAGCCGACGACGTGCTGGGCACGCTCGCGAAGCGCTTCGCAGGCGAGGATCTCGAGGTCTACATCGTCACCGGCGACAAGGACTTCTGCCAGCTCGTCAACGAGCACATCAAGGTGCAGGACGATCGCAAGGGCGAGACGCTCGGCCCCGCGGAGGCGGAGGCGTGGCTCGGCGTGCCGCCGCACCTCGTCATCGACATGCTGGCGATGGCCGGGGACACGTCGGACAACATCCCCGGCATCCCGGGGATCGGCGAGAAGACGGCGGCGAAGCTGCTGGCCGACTACGGCTCGCTCGACGGCGTGCTCGAAGCGGCGCGCGAAGGGAAGATCCCGGGCAAGCGTCGGGAGTCCATCTTGGCGGCGACCGACGACGCGCTGATCTCGCGCAAGCTGGCGACGATCGTGACGGACGCGCCGGTGCAGCTCGAGCTCGACGACATGCTGCCGCAGGGGATTCAGGAGGCGAAGCTCCGCGACCTGTTCGACCGCTGGGAGTTCGGGCAGGTCGCACGCCAGCTCTTGCCGCACAAGGTGACGGTGGACCAGACGAACTACCGCGCCGTCACGACCATGGACGAGCTCGACGCGGCGATCGCCGGCATCCGCGCCGCAGGATCGTGCGGCTACAGCCTCCGCCTGACGAGCCAGGCTCCGGAGGACGCCCAGATCCTCGCGGCGTCGTTCGCGTGGGGCGACCCGGACGCGGCCCCGCCGGACGTCGTGTACGCTCCGCTGGAGCTGCGCCAGGGCGTCGACTACGACATGGAGGACGCGAAGCGCAAGATCTTCGCGTTGTTCGCCGATTCTGCGGTCACCAAGCACGGGTTCGACCACAAGACCCAGATCCGGGTCCTGCACCGCCACGGCTGCGACCTGCGCGGCCTGGGCGACGACACCCGGCTCCAGGACTACGTCCTCGTGGCGCACCGCCGCACGCACACGCTCGAGGAGATCAGCCAGCGGTACCTCGGGCACAACCTCGCGCCGGTGCCGACGCAGGAACCCATGATGATCGCCGAGATCGTCACGCCATCGGTCGAGCCCGCGCACGTGAGCCTGCTGGTCCACCACAAGCTCCGCAAGCGGATGGCGGACGGCGTGCTCCGCGTGTACGAGGACATCGAGCTCCCGCTGCTCCCGGTGCTCGTGCGCATGGAAGAGGCGGGGATCAAGCTCGATCAGGCCGCGCTGGAGGTCGTGCTGGTGGACGTCGCGGGGCGCGCCGCGCTGGCCGAGACGGCGGCGCACGAGATCCTGGGGCGGAAGTTCAAGATCGGCAGCCCGCAGGAGATCGGCAAGATTCTGTTCGAGGAGCTCTCGCTCCCCACCGGCAAGAAGACCAAGACGGGCTGGTCCACGGACAGCCAGGTGCTGGAGGGCCTGGAGGACGTCCACCCGTTACCGGCCGCGATCCTCGAATGGCGCGCGCTGCAGAAGCTCGAGAGCACGTACCTGCGCAAGCTGCCGACCTACGTCGCGAAGGACGGGCGGATCCACACCGTGTTCCAGCAGGCGGTGGCCGCGACCGGCCGACTGTCCTCGTCGGACCCGAATCTTCAGAATATCCCGATCCGGACGTTCGAGGGGCGGCGGATCCGCGACTGCTTCGTGCCGGAGGCCGGCAACGTGTACGTATCCGCCGATTACAGCCAGGTGGAGCTGCGGATCCTCGCCCACTATTGCGGGGCGGAGTCCATGGTCGAGAGCTTCCGCGCGGGAGAGGACATCCACCGGCGCACGGCCGCGGAGGTGTGGGGGCTCGCGCTCGACCAGGTCACCTCCACGCAGCGCTCCGCCGCGAAGGCCATCAACTTCGGGATCCTGTACGGCATGAGCGCGTTCCGTCTCGCCCGCGACCAGGGGATCGAGCGGGAGGAGGCGCAGAAGTATATGGATGAGTACTTCGCCCGGATCCCCGCGGTCTCCGCCTGGATCGAGGAGAGCAAGCAGCAGGCCCGGTCGCTCGGGTACGTCGAGACGATGTTCGGCCGCCGCCGCCTGATCCCCGAGATCTACGACAAGGACCACCAGGCGCGCGCCGCCGCCGAGCGCGAGGCCGTGAACACCCGCGTGCAGGGGACCGCTGCCGACATCATCAAGCTCGCGATGATCAAGGTGGAGAGTGCGCTCCAGGCCGCCGGCCTCACCGGCCGGCTGCTGCTCCAGGTCCACGACGAGCTCCTGCTGGAGGTCCCGGAGGGCGAAGCGGAGGCCACGCGCGAGCTGGTGGTCCGCGAGATGATGGGGGTGGCCGATCTGGTCGTGCCGCTGCAGGTGAACGCGGCGATCGGGCGGAACTGGAACCAGGCGCACGGGTAGTGGGCTAGACTGCCGCGCGGGGAGGTTGGCGTGGAGGATCGGACGGCGAGCCACGAGGCGGACCTCGAGCTGCTGACGGCGGTCAAGGCCGGAGATGCAGAGGCGTACCGCGGGCTGGTCGAGAAGTACCAGGGCCGCATCTAC
>CAMCWU010000184.1 GCA_945882675.1 Klebsiella pneumoniae
GGTCGCAGGCGTCGAAGACACCGTCGCCGTCGCCGTCCACGTTCGGGCCGGCGTCGCAGGCGTCGCAGGCGTCGAACAGGCCGTCGCTGTCGGCGTCGACGTTCGGCCCGAGATCGCAGGCGTCGCAGGCGTCGAAGATGCCGTCGCCGTCGGAGTCGACGTTGGGCCCGAGGTCGCACGTGTCGGCGAGGTCGCACACGCCGTCCGCGTCGGCGTCCGCACAGTCCGGGGCGATCGCCGCGATCTCCGCACACGAGAGGGCGACGCCGTACAGGCGCGCTTCCTCTACCGTGGCGTCCATGCCCGGGCCCTGCGCCGCGAGGCCGAGGGTGTGGCGGGTGCCGATCAGCACCTCGGCGTCGCCGGTGGACCAGCTCGCGAGCGGGGAGTCCGTGTACGCGCCGATGTCCACGCCGTCACGGCAGATCGTGATGTCGACGTTCCCGCCGCCCACATCCTCGTACGAGATGGCGATCTGGGTCCAGGCGCCCGTCTCCTGGAAGGAGGAGACGTCCTGGGTGCGGAGCGCGCCGTTGCTGCCGTTCGCCCACTCGAGCGGAATCTGCTCGGCGTAGACGATGCCGTCGAACTTGTCGGTGCTCGGGCTGTCGAGGGTCATCGCCGACCCGCCGCGGACGTTCAGATCATCGACCTTGATCCAGGAGATCAGAGTCTTGCTGGTGATGACCGGCCCGATGTAGTCGAACGCGTAGAAATGCTGGCCCGGGTCGAGGTTCAGCGTGCCGCCGGCTACGTTGCCGAGGAAGACGCCGTCACCCGCGAAGTGCCCCGTCGCGTCCTCGGTGCCGGACTCGAACGTCCACTGGCCGAGGAGGTCGCTGTCGCACACGCCGTCGCCGTCCGCGTCGTCCGGAGCGTCGAGCGGGCACGGGTCGCACACATCGCCGGCGCCGTCGAGGTCGGTGTCCGCCTGGTCGGCGTTGGCGAGGGTCGGGCAGTTGTCGGCAGCGTCGGGGTCGCCGTCGCCGTCCGCGTCGGGCTCGAAGACGTCCGTGACGGTGACCGTGACCGTGGCGGAGTCCGAGAGGCCCTCCACGTCCGTCACCATGACGGTCAACGGGTAGCTGGCGGTGGTCTCGAAGTCGAGCGCACCGGTGACGGTGATAAGGCCGCTAGCGGCGTTTATCGCGAACTTTCCGGCCGCGTTGCCGCCGGTGATGGCGTAGGTGAGCGCGCCGGCTTCCGGGTCGGACGCGCGGACCTGGTCGACGCTCGCGCCGACGAGGGCGTCCTCCGCCACGGTGAACGGGTGGCCGGTGCCGGTGACGACCCAGTCGTCCACGCCGATCCACTCGTCACTGCCCGTGGCGTCCGTGGTGAGCACGCGGATCTGGAGGATGGAGCGGTCATCTGCGTCCGTCGGGAGGGTGGCCGCGACCGGCGTGTCGAGCGTTGCGTTCTGCACCGACGCATCTGCCACGTACGCGGACGAGACGCTGGTGAACGTGCCTGCGTCCGAGCCCCGGAACTGCAGGGCGACCTGCTGCATGGCGTTGTCCGCGCCGGTCTCGAGGTCCCGCAGGAGGTAGCTGACGGTGATGGACTCGAGCCCGCGGCTGTCCATGGTGGCCACGAGGCTCGGGGCGTCCGCCGTGCCGGAGCCGGCGAGGGCCACGACCGGGTTCACGATGTGGAACTCCGTGACGCCGCCGGTGGTGAACGTGTTCGGCGTCAGCTGGTTCACGTTGACGTCGATCACCGTATCGAGCGCCGTCACGGTCCGCGGGTCCTGCGCAGTGATGGCGAGGTTGTCGCCCCGGTAGCCGACGATCCCGAGACTGGCCGGCCACACGTCCGTCGTGGTGATGATGCCGATGTCCGTCCAGCTCTGGCTGAGCAGCGTGACAGGACCGGCGAACGGCTGGTCGTCGATGACGGGCGGGGCCAGCAACGCGAGCCCGGCGAGGTCGAGCTCGGCCGGCGCCGCGGTCTCCTCGATGGGAGATTCTCCGCATCCGAACAAAGCAATCGCGAGGATCGGTGAGAAGGCGGACCGGTTGCGCATCTTTCAGGCCTCGAGCTGTGGCCGCCACCTTAGCCGACCCCTCCTACGCCCGCGACACGTTTTTACCCTCGTCGCGAGTCTATCACACTCCCGTGACAGACCGTGAGGGTCACCCGCGACCCGCGTCGATCGCCGCATTCACGTGAGTCATCAAGACGGCACCGTAGTCGACCCGCGCCCCGAGCTGGCGCGCGAGGCTGTACATCCCGCCCAGCGTCCGGTGCGTGTAGATAACGTCGCGCGGCATCCGAACCCGCGGGTTCCTCAGGAGCCGCTGGAGGACGGGCAGCGCCTCCTCCATGAGCTGCTCGCCCTGCCCCAGGACCACGGGTCCGAGCTTGTGCCCACGGCCGACCGCGCAGCAGAACTCCCAGACGAGCTCCCCATCTTCGCGGTGGACGCCGTCCCACGATCCCATCTGGGCGGTAGCGGCCATGCACCGCTCCTTGTCGTCGATCTGGGTCGCGAGCGCGGCCTCCGCGTACGACGCCATCCAGTACGGGTCGAACCGCTTCACGCACCCGAAGTCGAGGATCCCGAGCCGGCCGTCGTCCTCGAAGAGGTAGTTCCCGGGATGCGGATCGGCGTGGAGCATGCGGAGGCGGAACAGCTGCGTGTAGTAGAAGTGGGCGAGCGTGTCGGCAGCCCGCTGGCGCGCTTCCGGAGTGGCGGTCGGCAGCCAGGCGCCCAGGTGCTTCCCGGGCAGCCGGTCCATCGTGAGCACCCGCTCGGTGCACAGCGCGTGATGGATCCGCGGGATCCGCACGCGGTCGTCGCCCGCGAACGCCTCCTGGTACGCCTGGATGTTGGCGGCCTCCTGCAGGTAGTCGAGCTCCTCCTCCAATCGGACCCGGATCTCGTCGAAGATCTCGTCGACCTCCTCCTTCGGGCGGCGCAGCATGCGCCCCGAGACGAGGACGGCCTTCAACGCCATTAAATCCGTGCCGACCGAGTGCTCGACCCCGCGGTGGAGCACCTTGACGACGACGTCCGCCCCATCCTTGAGCCGCGCGGCGTGCGCCTGGCCGAGGCTCGCGCTGCCGAGCGGCTTCGGGTCGAAGTCGCGGAACAGCTTCGGGAGCGGCGCGCCGAGTGACTTCTCCACGTCGTCGCGGATGATGTCGAACGGGACGGGCTCGCCGTCGGAGTGGAGCTTCCCGAGGATCGCCATGACGTCTTCCGGCAGGTCGAGGGCCGCGCCTGCGACCGCGAGCTGCTGGCCCAGCTTCATGGCCGCGCCCTTCATACGGCTCACGGTCTCCACGATCGCGCGCGCGTTCTCCAGGTTCAACCTGTCACGGCTGACCGCACGGTCGTCGTCCGACGAGAACGCGTCGCGCAGGCGGTTCCCGAGATAGGAGCCCGTGACCCGGCCGGTCAGACCGCCGAGCTGCGCCAGCCGCCCCAACCGACTCATCGCGCCTCCGCCCTGCCACCTACCCCGCTCCCCGGAGCCCCGCATGTTCCACTGTCTCGTGACCATCGCCCACCTGCTGACCGGCTTCGCCAGCGCCGGCCCGTACGAGGACGGGGTGGCCGCCCTGCGCGCGGGGCAGGCCGCGCAGGCCGAGACGCTGCTCGCGAGCGCTACCTCCGCGGATCCGACCCACGCGTCGGCGTGGTGGGAGCTCGGGTTCGCGCGGTACGCCCAGCGCGAGTGGGCGGACGCCGGGGCCGCCTGGACCCGGGTGGCCGCCCTCGAGCCCGGCCGGAAGGACCTGGGGTTCTGGCAGAACGCGGCGCGCGAGCGGGCGCGGCTCGCCACGCTGCCGCTCCCGGCGGCGCCGATCTCGCGGGACAAGGCGGGACCGACCGTGACGTTCGCGGCGGCCGGCGACACCATGATGGGCAGCGATCTCAAGAAGGGCGCGGCCGGCATCCCGGACGGCGACGGCAAGGACCTGTTCGCCCCCGTCGCTCCGATATTGCGGTCGGCGGACGTCGCGTTCGTCAACCTGGAGGGCCCGCTCGCGGACGGGCTCCCCTCCACCAAGTGCCGCCCGGACAGCACATCCTGCTACGCGTTCCGCACACCCACCCGGTACGTAGCCGCGCTCACGAACGCGGGCTTCGACGTGGCGCAGCTCGCGAACAACCACGCGTGGGATCTCGGCGTGCCCGGCCAGGAAGCGACCATGAAGGCGCTGGACGCCGCCGGCATCGTCCATGCGGGCCGGTGGGGCGACGTGGGCCGAATCGAGCGTGACGGCGTGATCATCGGCGTGGTAGCCGCGCACTTCGGCGAGTGCTGCCTAAACATCAACCAGGTCGAGGAGATCCAGCGCGCGATCGGCGAGGTGGACGCGTGGGCGGACATCGTCGTCTTCGGCTTCCACGGCGGCGCCGAGGGCGCGGGCGCCCGCCACGTCACGGGCAAGCCCGAGGTCGCGTTCGGCGAGCAGCGCGGCGACGAGAAGAAGCTCTCGCGCGCGGCTGTGGACGCGGGCGCGGACCTCGTCATCGGCACCGGGCCGCACGTGCTCCGCGCCATGGAGGTCTACCAGGGCCGCCTGATCGCCTACTCCCTCGGAAACTTTATGGGCTTCCGCCAGTTCGGCACGCAGGGAGGCTTCGGGGGCACGACCGTCATCGTGGAGGCCGAGCTCGCGAAGAGCGGCGAGCTCGTCAGCGCGCGCCTGCACCCCATCGCGCTCGACGGAGAGAGCATCCCCCGCCCGGATCCGGCGGGCCTCGGCCTGGAGCACATCCGCGAGCTCACCGCCGCCGACTTCCCCGACACCGGCGTCACCGTCGCCCCGGACGGCCGGCTCTCCTGGAAATGAGGGCTCCCCTGCTCGAACCGAGGCACAGCTGGACGCGCCGGGTTCGCACCTCGGACAGTACCGCCGGGCTCGCCCGTCCCGCAGAACGCCGAGCGACACCGGGCGCAGCGGAGAAGCGAACGGCTGGAGGCGAATATCGTCCACCACGGGGGCGCCGCCACTTCGACCACGCTGGACGAAATTCGCCCAGACGTTAGATTCGGAGCGGAGATCCGTGGCGCAAAAAAAGGAGTGGCGCCCGGTTGCCGATAGCATCGCGACGGGGGTTGGTAGCATCGGCAGAACCGGGCGCCGGTTCCACTTAGATAGACACGCGGGCGCTGGCGGCCATCCTGCGCGAGACACAACCAGACACGGGGGCACGGAGTGATGTGGTCCAGACGCGCGCTGATCGGCGGGATCGCGGGGACAGCGGCCTGCAAGCTCCGACTGCCGGATCCACCCGCCCTGGACCCCTGGACCTGGGAGATCGACCGGAGCGCGCTGCCGGACCTGCAGCTGCGGGCGCTCCATGTGGCTCGGGTGGGCATGTCGCCGCACGACACCATCGCGGGCGAGCGGAGCCGCGTGAAGGCGGATGGGCCGATCACCGTGTACCTGCTGCAGCACCCGACCGCCGGGTGGTCACTGGTGGACGCCGGTTATGGTAAGGTAACCATCGAGGATCCGGCATTATATCCGGGTCGCTCGGTCGCCCGCCTGCTCGATCTGCGAATGGAGCGGCCGTTGGTGGACGTGCTGCCCGACCTCGGCCTGGTGCCGGCGGATATCCGGCGGATCTACCTGACGCACTTGCACCACGACCATGTGGGCGGGGCCGCGGACCTGCCGGGCGCTACCCTGGTGCTCGACGAGCGCGAGTGGCTCGCGGGCCAGCGCGGGACGCTCACGAACGGCTACGATCCCGCGCCCTACCTGGGCCGGAAGCCGGTGTTCATCACGTGGGCGGGGCCGTACGGACCGTTCCCGCGTCACCAGGACGTGTACGGCGACGGCTCGCTCGTGGCCCTGGACGCGCCCGGCCACACCCCGGGCGAGGTCTGCTGGCTCGTTAACCGCCCCACGCGGTCCTACCTGCTCACCGGCGACGCCGCGTGGGTCGACGCGAACTGGGAGCGGCCGGCGCCGGTCGGATACCTGCCCTCGAAGCTCCTCGTGGACGACTGGCGACAGCAGTACGAACAGCTCTGGCGGATCCACGCGTGGGTCGAGCGGCACCCGGAGATCCAGGTGATCTCCGGCCACGAACCAGCCAACCTCACCCGGCTGCCGGCCTGGCCGGGGACTTTCCCGTGATCAGGGGCAGCTCGCCACGCTGGTGATCCACTCGTCCACGATCCCGACGCCGAGGTCGTCCACGAGCGCCGACCCGCTCGGCGGCATGGCCACCGCGTCCCGCCGGTGCATGCGACCCGAGATCACGGACATGGCGGGATCTCCCGGCGTGAGCAGCAGCGCGCCCTGGATGCCGATGTCGCCGGACTGCGGGATCTCACCGCACAAGCCCATGTCGGCGAATGCCGTGTCGTACTGCAGATCCAGGCGCACCGGCGTCCCGCCATCCGGCCGGTGACAGCTCGAGCAGTTGACGTGCAGGTACGTGCGGGCCTGCTCCTCGATGGCCGCAGCGGCGTCGTCCCGCGCGACGAAGGCGTCCAGGGTCGCCGGATCCCCGGGGGTTACGTCGAACATCCCGATGTGGTCGAGCGTCGCGATCGCGTTCGCGACCCGGTTGGTCGCCGGGTAGGTCACGTCGAGGTTGAGCTGCCGGAGCTCGAGGCCGAGCGCCCCGCCGGCCGCCGGGGTGTGGCACTGCAGGCACTCGGCCCGCGACGGGATCTGGTACGTCTGGCTCGGGAGCTCGACCGCGAGCCCGCTCGAGAGGAGATCGGCGTCCGTCCCATCTTCCCGCCAGCGGTAGCTGTAGCCGCCCCACGCGCCGTCCGGGTGCAGCATCATCAGCCGAGTCTCGATCCGCTCGCCGTCCTTCTCGAACGCCTTCATCAGCACGGTGCCGATCGGGAACTCGAGGTCGCCGTCATCGTCGACCGAGAGCGTGGTCCCGTCGGGGATCGCGAGCCAGCGGTGCTTCTCCGAGCCATCCGACCAGAAGGCGTGGTTGACGTCGTACGGGATCATCATCCCGTTCGCGATCCACGGGTCGACCGGGTCCACGCAGCCCGTCTCCGAGAGCAGCGCGGGGAACGTGTTCGGCGCGACATTCTTGGGGTCGAGACGGTAGACTCCGTCCATGTAGTCGAGGAGGTACACCTCTCCGTCGTCGCCGTACGCGAAGTGTCCGATCGTCTTGCTCGTGTCGTCGATGACCTTGTAGCTGACGTCCCTTCCGCTGACCGGGTCGTACGTCAGGCCCCACAGGATGCTGTCGTAGAAGTCGGTGTACAGGTAGACGCCCGCGAGCTCGGGGATCGCGGCTCCGTGGTAGACTACGCCGCCGATGACCGACTTCGATCCTCCCATGTGCTCGTATGCCGCGCGCGGCTCGATGAGGGTCGCCGTCTTGCAGTTCGGCGTGTTCATCTCGTGGTCCTCCGACGCCTCCTTGCAGTCCCAGCCGTAGTTCCCGCCGAGCTCGACGAGATCGACCTCTTCCCACGCGTTCTGGCCGACGTCGCCGACCCAGAGATCCTGCGACGCGGGGTCGAAGTGCCAGCGGTAGGGGTTGCGCAGGCCGATCGCGAAGATCTCCTCTCGCCCGCCGCCGCTGGCGTACGGGTTCGAGGCCGGGATCCCGTACTCCAGGCCGCCCGACGGGGCGTCCACGTCGATCCGGAGCATCTTGCCGAGGAGCTCGTCCGGGTTCTGCGCGCGCTCCTGCGGATCGTCGCCGCTGCCGCCGTCGCCGAAGCCGGCGTACAGGAAACCGTCCGGCCCGAACTCGATCCAGCCGCCCTTGTGGTTCGTGTACGGCTGGTCGAACTGCAGGATCACCAGCCGCGAAGCGGGATCGAGCGTGGCTCCACCGTCGGGGCTGTAGAAGCGGCTGATCCGGGAGACGTTCTGGCCGCCGTCCGCCGCGTTGTACGACAGGTAGACGTAGCCGTTGCTCTGGAAGTCTGGGTGGAACGCCATTCCCAGCATGCCCATCTCGGCGCCGTCGAACTTGGT
>CAMCWU010000185.1 GCA_945882675.1 Klebsiella pneumoniae
AGCGCATGTTCGCCGGTGCGGATCGCCTCCGTGGCGTCGTCCCACGGCGTCGGACCGAGGTCCGCGAAGTCGTCCCCCGTGTCCTCGCGCGCGCTGACGGCCCGCGCAGCGACGCCGTCGCCGGTCAGCAGGAAGCCGCAGTCGAGCGACTGGTGCCACGCGATGAGGCGCTCGGTGTCGTCGCCATCCGGCGGGAGGCCTTCGAGCTGGCGGAGGTGGCGCTGGAGCGCGTCCCGGCCGCTGTCCGGGGGATCGCCGAGATCGTCGACCGCTCCCGCGAACCGGTACACGTACAGGAGCGCGCCCCACGGGCCGTCGGGCGCGTCCGGCGGTGGCCGCGCGTACCAGAGGCCGCTCCCATCCGCCTCCACCCGCACCGGCTGGACGCGCAGTTCGAGCCGCCCGAGGCGGTGCAGCGCCCGAACCAGGAACGCCGCGAGCTCGCCGGCCACGGGCCCGAGCAGTCGATCGCCCGGGGGCTCCTCCGCCGGGGTGGCCCAGCCGAAGCGGTGGAAGTAGCTCCGCCGGAGCTGGTCGACGCGCGCGGCGCAGTGCGCCGACTCCGCCAGCGCAAGGTCCGGATCGCGGTAGCGCACCGCCGCGAAGCTGATGCGCCGCTGGTACAGGCGGACCGCGTCCTCGAACGAGTAGCGGCGAATCACGCCGTCCCGACCGACGATCTCGACCGGGAACTCCACCAGCTCGGTGTAGTCCTTTCGATCGTAGCGCTGGAGTTTCCAGGACTTGTCGATCAAGCGCGAGGCTCCGCACCTCATGATAGCAGAGCGGGGGCACCGTGTGCGCCCCTGACGTCGCGTGAAATAGCGGGAGGGGTCGGCGCGTAGGA
This sequence comes from Klebsiella pneumoniae, assembly GCA_945882675.1. Taxonomy (GTDB): domain Bacteria; phylum Myxococcota_A; class UBA796; order UBA796; genus CANLGQ01. Next base: position 848 of record CAMCWU010000185.1, read on the forward strand.
ATGAGCGGAACCTGCAGGCACAGGAGAGGAAGCTGCTGGCCCTCAGACTCTACGAAGGCACGGACGACGAGAGCGAGCGGATCTCCGCCGCTACGGCCGGAGATCCGGGCGCCCGCGCCTGGCTGGTCGAGCGGTGGACTCCGCCGGTGTGGCGGTTCTGCCGCCGCATGCTCTCGAACGACGAGGACGCGAGCGACGCCACCCAGGAGACGCTCGTGAAGATCCTGCGCAACCTCGGGTCGTACGATCCGGGCCGCTCCTTCACCACCTGGGCGTTCGGGATCGCGCGGAACACCTGCATCGACGAGCACCGGCGCCGGGCGCGCCGCTCCTGGGACGAGCCCGGGGACCTGCTCGATCCCGCGCCGTCGCCCATCGCGCTGGCGCTCGAGACCGAGCGGTCCAAGATGCTGCTCGGCGCGCTGGAGGAGCTCCCGGAGATGTACCGGGAAATCCTCGTCCTCTACCACTTCGAGCACCTGAAGTACCACGAGATCGCAGAGGTCCTCGAGATCCCCATCGGGACCGTCATGAACCGCATCTTCCGCGCGCGGAAGAAGCTGCGCTCGCTCTACGAAGAGCGAGGGGGTGAGCCGTGAATCACATCCCGGATGAGCTGCTTTCGGCCTTCGTGGAAGGCGACGTCGACGAGACCGTCGCGAGCCACATTGCCGAGCACATCGACTCATGCGCGGCCTGCCTGGCGCGGGCTTCGGCAGAGGACCCGCTGGCCGCCGTGCTGGCACAGGTGGCAGATCCCCCTCCCCCGCCGGATCTCACCCGACGGATCTTGGAGCGCGCCGACCGGCCGGACGTCCCGCTCGTGGCCCCGGAGGCCGCGCTCCCGATCCTCGCGCCGGCGCCCGGTCCGCGCTTCCCGTGGAGCGAGACCGCCGTGGGCCTCGGGCTCCTCGGGGCTGCGGGCGCACTCGCGGTGGCGGGCGACGCGGACGCGTGGTCGGCGGCCACGGATCCGGCGTCAGCGCTCTCGCGCGCCGGGGTGCTCCTCGGGATGCTCCATGGCGCCGGCCAGGCGCTGCGCGTCGGCCTCGGCGCGGACGAGCTGGGCCTCGTCCTCGCGGCGGTCATGACTGTGGCCGGCCTCCTGACCACGGCGCGTCTCGCGCTCTCCGACTCCCCGCTGACCGGATCCAATCCCCAGGAAGGTGTGGCATGACGCCGCTCTCGCTCCTTGTCTCCATGGCGCTCGCGGCCGATCCGGCCACGGCCCTCGATCGGGACGCGGAGCTCGCCGCCACCCGCGCCGAGCTCGCCGCGCTCCGGGCAGAGATCGACCGCCTCGAGGGGGAGATTCCACCGGCCGCCCCCGACTACAAGAGCTACAGCGGCGACGTCGTCGTGCCCGCCGGAGCGATCGCGGCCAACGCCGTCGCCATGGCGGGAGATGTCCGGGTGGACGGCCACGTCATCGGAAACGCCACGTCGTTCGCCGGGGACGTGATCATCGGGCCCGGTGGCGCGGTGGACGGTGACGCCGTGGCGGTCACTGGAGACGTGATCGTGGAGCCTGGCGGCACGCTCTCGGGCAACAGGGTCGGCATGGGCATGGAGCTCCCGGCGATCGGCCCCGACGGGGAGGCCGCGGTCGCCCCCGGCCTGTTCGACTGGATCTACCGCCGCCTGGTGCTGATCCTGTCGTTCGCGGGCGCGGGCGTGCTCACCGTGGGCGTGTTCCCGAAGCGGGTGGCGCACGTCGCGAACGCGGTCGAGCGCCGCCCGGCACACTCGGTGTTCGTCGGCGGTCTCTCCACCTTCTTCGTCGGCCTGCTGAGCGTGCTCGTCACCGTGCTGACGCTCGGGCTCGGGTTCCCCATCGCGGTGGTGCTGCTCGGCGCGCTCGGCGTCGCGTGGTTCCTCGGCTTCATGGGCCTGTGCCAGGCCGTGGGCGACCGGCTGCCGTTCGACCGGCGCCCCCACGGGCGGTGGGTGGCGTTCCTGGTCGGTGTGCTGCTCGTCACTTCGGTCGCGAGCCTGCCATGGATCGGCGGCGTCGTGCTCGTCGCGGTCGGGCTGCTCGGGGTGGGCGCGTCGCTCTCGACCCGCTACGGTGCCACCCCGGTCTGACCTACGGGCGCGGGGCGTCCGTCATCACGGACCGGAGCATCCCGAGCAGGCCCGACGTGTCGTCGAGCGACGCGTCCGCGAAGCGCGGATCGGCGTCCGCAGCCTCCCGCAGCCTGACGGGCGCGGTCGGCGACGCGAAGCCCTGCATCGCGCAGGCCTCCGCCGCGAGCAGCGCGCCCCGCCAGCGGCTCAGCTCCTTCGAGGGATCGAGCTTGAGCGCCCGTTCCGTGTGCCCGGCCGCGGCGATCCAGTCGCTCGACCGGAGCGACAGCTCGGCGAGGCGCAGGATGGCGAGCGGCTGGTTCGGATCGAAGTCGAGGCTGCGCTGGTAGTGCTGCGCGGCCTTGTCCGGGCGGTTCATCTGCTCGTCGAGCACCTGCCCCTTCGTCATGTACGCGTCGATGACGTCCTGCGGCACGGTCGCGTGGTAGATGACGTTGTTGTAGATGTTCAGCAGGTTGCTCCAGTCCTGCTTGTCGGCGGCGAGGAGCGCCATGCCCTTGAGCGCCGGCACGTGGTTCGGGAACGCTTCCAGCGCCTTTCCGAACCGCTTCTCGGCCTTCTCGTAGCTCCCGAGCGCCCTCTCCACGAGCCCGAGCTGGGCGTACGCGTTGGCGACCTTGGCGCGCTCGCCCTGGCCGCCCGTGACCTGCAGGAGCTGACGGTAGGAGCGCTCCGCCTTCACCCAATCTTTCCGGCCGACATACACGGCGCCGACGGCCTCTAGCGACAGAAGGTGCGAGGGGTTGAGCGCAAGCGCCCGCTCGTAGATCGGGATGGCGTCGTCCACCCGGTCGGCGGAGCGCAGCAGCTCACCATAGTTGAACCAGAACGTGGACATCTCCAAACGGACGTCCGGATCGTCGAGGTCCTGCTCCTGCGACGCGTACGGCTCGAGGGCTTCGTAGACCGGCAGGGCCTCTGAGAACCGGCCGCTCTCGACGAGGTACCCCGCGAGGTACCGCAGCGTCTGCTCGTCGTCTTGCTTGAGCTGGAAGGCGCGCAGGTAGTTCTGCGCGGCGGCCTCGCGATCTCTGCGATCGAGGTCGATCTTCCCGAGCCGGGCCCAGGCCCCGGCCTGCTCGTCCGGGCTCTCCGAGTGGTGCGCCTGGACCTGCAGCGCCCGGCCGGCGCCGACGAGATCCCCGCGCGACCGGCACAAGGCCTCCAGCGCGACGGCGGAGCGGACGTCCGGCGGATCATTGGCGATGGCCTGCTCGTAGAAGCGCATGCCCTCCATCGCGTCGATGTGTTCCGCCGCGACCTGTCCGAGGCGCTGCAGGAGGTGCCCGCGCGGCGCGCCCACGGTGGTAGCGGCGAGCTGCGCGCCAATCTCGACCATCATTTGCCACTGGCCAGCGTTCTCGGCGAGCTGGTACAGGTGCGCGAGGGCCTCCGCGTCGCCGGGCGACACGTCGAGGACGGCGCGCCAGCCGTCGATTGCGAGGGCCGGGTCCGCAGCGTTGTGCTCGGTCACCCGGGCGATCTCGCGGCGGATCTCGGCGCGCTGGTCGCCCGAGGTGAGCGCAGCCTCCCGCTGGAGGACGGCGACGAGGCCCTGCCAGTCGTTCTCGCCGCGCGCCAGGCGCTTGAGGCCGTCGATGGCTTCGCCGTCGTCGCGCACGTGGTCGAGGGCGTCGAGGTAGGCCTGCCGCGCGCCGGTGAGATCGCCGGTGGCTTCGCAGGAGGCGCCGATGCGGCGCTGATAGCGGGCGGCGTCCGCCGGGGACGGAGCGCCCTCGGCCAGCTCGCGCAGGAACTGGACAGACAGCCCGGTGTCACCGCGCGCCGCAGCGATCCCGGCGAGGGACTCCGTCACGTCGCGGTCCTGCGGGGCGTCGAGGTGGAGCTGGCGGTACAGATCCCAGGCCTGGTCGGTCTGCGCCAGCTTCTCGGCGAGGATCCAGCGCCGGCGCGAGTCCACGGCGGACCGGGCTTCGTCGCCCGCGCACAGCTCGCGCCGGCGGGTCAGGGCGTCGTACGCAGCCTGCCAGTCACCGACCCGCGGATAGAGGATCTCGAGGCGGAGGAGCGCCGGCAGAGCGTCCGTGTCGCCCGAAACGCCGGTCAGCGCTTCGATCTGTGCGGCATCGTCCCCGACGCGGTCGAGGGCGTCGGCGAGCGCGATCGGGTCCTCCGGGCGGCTCGCAGCGTACAGCTCGCGCAGCGCGGCGGCGTCGCGAGCGACGCGGAGGAGGCGGGCAACGCTGTCGAAGGCGTCCGTCGAGGTCGGGCGGAGCGCGAGGGCGGTCCGCGCGTGGCGCAGGGCGCCCGCGACGTCCCCGTCCTCCTCGAGCCAGGCGGAGACCCAGCCCGCGTACGCGGCCCGCATGGGGTCGGACGAGGTGAGCGCCGCGACCTCCTCGTGGCCGGTGAGGAGCGCTGCGCGATTGCCACCGACGAGGCCGGTCCGGGCCACGCCGAGCGCGGCGTCGAGTCGGCGCGTCCCGTCGGGACGGTCGAGCTCGGCCCGGTAGATCTCGAGGGCGGCGGCCGGCTGGCCGGCGCCACGCTCGAGGAGGCGCGCGCGCTCGAGCCGGGCCGCGGGCTCGTCGATCGGCGCGAGGAGCCGCGCGGCGAGCTCGTGCTCACCCCACGACTCCGCCAGGTGGGCGGCGGCGCGCAACGGGCGCCCCGGGACCCGCATGGTCTCGAGATCCGCCAGGGCGCGAGCAGCTTCCGCGCGGGCGCCGGACGCGTGGAGCGCCCGAGCGAGCCGGACCGACGCCCACGCGCTCTCGGCGGTGGGCTGGCCCATCGCTGCGCGGCGGTACAGGTCCACCAGGCCTCCGGAGCCCCCGCCGTTGGCGCCGTCGCCAGAGCGGTACCCGGCTTCGAGGCGCAGGACTTCCAGCGCGCCCGCGACCGAGCGATCGTCCGACGCGGTGTCGAGGTGCTGGGCGAGCTCCGCGTCGTCGCCGATCGCCAGCGCGGCCCACGAGCGGACCGCGCCCTGGTCCGAGCGGAGGCGCTCGCGCCAGCGCTCGCGGCGGCCCGCGCCGCAGTCCTCGGCGAGGATCGCGACGAGCGGGTCCGACGAGCGCGCAGAGAGGTCCTCGGCGATCCGCAGGGCGTCCGACGACGAGCCGACCGCGAGCCAGGCGCGGGCCGCGCGGTACAGGTACGCGCCGGACCGGGCCGGCGACTCGTCAGCGTTCCCGGCGCGCTCGAGCGCGACGGCAGCGGCCGGGCCTTCGGCGGCGCGCGCCGCCAACCAGTCCAGCGCACCTGGGTGCCCGGGATCCGCCGCGAGGATCGCGTGGATCTCGGCGCTCGCGTCTTCCACGGCGTCCACCGGGCCCGTGAGCGCGAGCCAGCGGTAGTCCGCGGCGCGCGCGGGATCCGCGGTCCACGAAGCGCGTCGGAGATCCGCGATAGCCGCAGCACGCTGATCGCCGCGGACGCGGCCGACCCGCGCGAGCGCGTCCGTCGCGACCCACCCGATCAGGTCCGCACCGCCCGCGGCAGCCGACCAGGCCGTCACGGCGCCGTCCACATCCCCCGCGGCGTCCGCGAGCTCGCCGAGCACCACGCGCGCCGCGCGCCGCTCGTCTTCGCTCGGCGCGGCGTCCACCCGGGCCTTCCAGCGCTCGCGGAGCTGGTCGGTCTGGCCGGCGCTCCGGAGCATGCGGCCCACGCCCTCCGCGGCGGGCCACGCGCCATGATCGGCTTCGAGGGCCATATTCCACGCGGTCAGCGCGGCCTGCGGACGGCCTGCGGCCTCGTGCAATGTGCCGAGGCGCCACGCGAGCGCGGCGCGGGCGGTGCCCGTCGTGCCCTCGAGCTGTGCTTCGAGCGCAACCGCGCCGCCGTCGGCGCTGCCGCTGGCGCGCTCCCACGCCTCCCACTCGCGCAGGGCGGAGGGATCTCCGTCGGAGGACGCCGCGGCGAACGCCGTGCGGGCCCGATCGGCCTGGCCGGTGCGCGCCCAGGCGCGGGCGGCCTCGCCCCACCAGTAGCCGGCCTCCGGCCCGCCGGCGGCGGCTTCACCTTCGTAGAAGGACGCGAGCGCGGCGGGATCTCCCAGCTCGCGCAGGGCAGCCTCCGCGCCCACGCGGGCGGCCCCCCAGCTCGGGGTCGCAGCGCGCGCGCGGCCCCACGCTTCCAGCGCGGCGGCCGGATCGGCCGTGGCCGCGGCCTGGTCGGCCCACACCTCCGCAACGAGCCAACCGTCCGCGAGGCCGGCGAGCCGCGCGAGCGCGTCCCGCGTGCGGCTGGCATCCCCCGGCGCCTGGGCGAGCAGCTCTCTCTGGAGCGCAGCCGCGGCGAAGTGCGCCGGCTCGGCTTCGAGCGCGCGATCGAGCGCGTCGAGCGCCGCGGGCACGCGCCCGAGCTGGCGGCGCGCGATCAGGGCGGCGTCGAACCAGGCGTCGGCAGCGGCCGCACCCGACTCGCGGCGCGCGCGGGCCTCCGTGTGGGCCAGGGCGTCTTCCCAGCGCCCGGCGTCCGCCGCGGCGTCCTCGAGGCCGCGGCTCGCCGCGCGATCGGTGGATCCCGCGTCCACGGCGGCGGCGAACCGCGCAGCGGCCGCCTGGGCGTCACCGACCCGGTTGGCGAGCAGGCGGCCCGCGTGCGCCAGCAGGGCGCCACGGTCCCCGGCGGGGGCGCGCTCGGCCTCCGCGTCGAGCACACCGGCGGCGCGCCGCCAGTCTTCGGGCTCCGCCACGGGCACGAACCGCTCGACGGGGCGCGGGGCCACGCTCGGAGTCGGCCGCGAAGCAGGATCGATCCGCGCAGACTGGACGCGCAGCGGGGCGGGGGTCCCGGTGCGGACGAGGGGCACCGGCGGGCCGTCCTCTTCCACCATGTCGGGGATCATCTCCTCGGTCAGCTCGGTGGGCTGCTCGCGCGCGACGGACTCGTCGAAGTCCGCGAGCAATGCGACCGGCTCCGCGGCAGCGGCCGC
>CAMCWU010000186.1 GCA_945882675.1 Klebsiella pneumoniae
ACGGCACGACCGCCACCTTCACCGCGGACCTCCCCTTCGCGTTCGACACGACCTTCACGGCGACCGCGTCCGTCTGCACGACCACGCAGACGACCACGTTCACCACGGTCTCGGAGCCCGGGCCCACCGTAGACCCGGACGACGTGACGGGCAGCACTTACGCCGTCTACTTCGAAGACCTCAAGTTCCGCGAGCCCCCGCAGGTCGTCATCGACCTCGCGGGCAGCTTCGGCCTCGACACCGACTTCTACGTCCTCGTCGGCATCCAGTCGTACGACCCCGCGAACGACTCGCTCGTGGCCGCGGCGACGACCGGCACGCTCGTGGGCGCGGTCATGGTGCCGGAGTGCGATGCCGCGCTCGGCGGGATCGTGGCCGACTTCTCGCAGAACCCGATCTTCACGGTCGGACCTGCCGACTTCTCGATCCCGTTCGACGCCGACGGCGATCTGACGATCGAGGACTTCTCGCTGACCGGCACGATCACCGCGGACGCCGAGATGATCGAGGACGTCGCGTTCGGCGGCGCGCTCGACATGCGCCCCACGGGGCAGCCGTGCTCGTTCGTGGAGAACTTCGGCGGCACCTGCGTCCCGTGCAATGACGGCGCGGAGGAGTGCCTGCTGCTCGACGCCACGAGCCAGTCGGCTCCGCGCGTGGACGGCCTGGATCTCACGGTCGAGTGCTTCCTCTAGCCATGTGGCGCCTCGCGCTCCTCGTGCTCACCGCATGTGGTGGGCGCCCGACCGGCGACTGGGTCGGCCTCGCGCCCGTGTCGGCGGACGGCTCCGAGTTCGCCAACCGGATGACCATCTCCGGCGGCGGGGAAGCGAGCGGCACGCTGTACTTCATCGCTCCGAACACCGCGACCTCGCAGCAGCAGCTCTCGGTCTTCGAGCTCCCGTTCGAAGCCGACTGGGAGAAGGACGGGTCCACCGTCGGCTTCGACGTGACCTGCGGGGACGGCTGCGGGTTCGCAATGGACTGCGAGCTCGGGGACACCCTCGACTGCGACGCCACTCCGGACTTCTACCCGGACGACGCCACCTATCTGCAGTGGGGCCCGGCGGACGGCTAGCCCGCCGGGGCTTTCATCTGGTCGCCCGCCGCCGTTGCCGGGGGCCGCGACCGCGGAGTTCGACGACAGGGAGCCCCCCGGGATCGTCGCGGTGACGGTGAAGTCGGCGGGGAGCGCCGCATGGGCGGCGGTGGCGAGGGAACGCATCACGCTGGTCGAGCGTCATGACGGCTCCTGCGTAGGATCGGCAGTCGCCGTACGCAGCGTTGCGCGCCGGGATCACCCCGATACAGTCACGGAGGAGGTGCTTCGTGAAAGAGCTCGCCTGGGTGCTCGTAACGGTCGGTGCATGCAGCGGTGGCACCGAGAAAGAAAGTGACAACGCCGATAGCGACGTCCCAGACGACACTGTCCCCGACACCCTTCCGGACACGGACACGGACGCCGGCGACACGGACACCGATCCGCCGGACACCGACACCGTCGACACGGACGCGCCGGTCACCGGCACCGACTTCGCGGTCTACTATGTCGCCTGGCCGGGGCCCGGCTTCGACCAGCGCTATCCGGTGACCGCCACGCACATCGGCGGGGCGATGCAGTCGTACGTGGCGTCCCCGGACGAGTCGCCCGAGATCGGCAGCTGCAGCGCGCTGGACGTCGGAGTGCACGGGTCCGTCGCGTGGGGCCGGTGGGCGGACGGCGAGACCGCCGGGACGTACTACGGCAACACGTACGTGTTCGGGCCGGAGAACGGCTGGCACTACGCGCTGCTCGACACGCCGGTGACGAGCGGCGCCTTCGGCGTGGCGGGCGCGTGGGCGCAGGTCGGCGCCACGTCGACCACCACCCCTGGGGGGGACCCGGTCGGGACGACCACCTGGGAGGCCGTGATGGTGCCGGGAGATCCCCCGCAGCTCGCGCTCTCGATGACGGCGACTGTCGGCGGGACCACGCTCCAGGGCGCCACGCCCGGCTGGCCGGACGCCGCGAAGTCGAAGATCACGTGGTTCAACGGGTCGTTCGCGGGCGGGATGGATCTTACGGGATGCCCGGCCCCCGGCCCGTGCACGCTCAGCGTCCGCGGCCGCTTCGCCGACGGCGGGGAGACGATGGCGCTGATGTACACGTCGGTCCCGGACCAGTGGGCCGGCGTCGCGGTGCTCGCAGCGCCCTGATCAGGGAATCGCGGGGAGCGACCCGGTCAATCCGAGCCCGTCGACCGCCGCGAGGAAGTCCGCGGGCGGCCGCGCGTGAAAGCGCATCCGCTCGCCCGTCGTCGGGTGGACGAGGCCCAGCTGCCAGGCGTGGAGCAGCGGCCGGTCCACGGCCGGATCGACGATCCCCCGCAGCGTAGCCGGAACTTTCACGGTCTTCCCGTACAGCCCGTCGCCGAGGAGCGGCGCGCCCAGGTGGAGCATGTGGACGCGGACCTGGTGGGTGCGGCCGGTCTCGAGGACGCACTCGACGAGCGCCAGATCGCCTGCCCGCCCGAGCACGGCCCAGTGCGTGATCGCGCGCTTTCCCCCTGCCACGACGGCGAAGCGGATCCGATCCGTCGGGTGGCGCCCGAGCGGCGCGTCGACCACGCCCTCGTCCGACAGCGGGGCGCGCGTGATCGCGAGATACCGGCGGCCGGCCGTCTTGTCCGCGAACTGGGCCGCGAGCGCGACGTGCGCCGAGTCGCGCTTCGCGACCACCATCAGGCCGGATGTGCCGCGGTCCAGCCGGTGGACGATGCCCGGCCGCAACACCCCCCCGATCCCCGAGAGATCGCGGATATGGTGCAGCCGCGCGTTGACCAGCGTGCCGTCCGCGTGGCCTGCCGCCGGGTGGACCACGAGCCCCGCCGGCTTGTCCACGACGACCAGGTCGGCGTCCTCGTACACGATGGTGACGGGGATATCCTGCGGGATCGCGTCGAGGGGCACGGGCGCCGGCATCCGCACGAGGAATGTGGTTCCGACCGGGATCTCTTCCGCGGGGCGGGTGACGACGCGCCCGCCGACCGCCACGGCGCCCTCCTTGATCAGCCCGGCCACGCGGGACCGCGACAGCCCCGTGATCTCGGCCGCCACGGCGTCGATCCGGCCGGTCCGCGCGGCGACGTACGCGACCGGACCGTCCTCGTCGTCCTCCATCAGTCCTGCAGGCGCCGCATGTAGCCGTTGACGACCGCGGCCTCGTCGAGCTTGAGGAGGCGGGCCATCTCGCGGACATATCCGCGGACGAACGTGGACGACGGGAGCGCGTCGAACGCGTCGCCCTCGATCGCCTCCAGGTAGCGCACGGAGATCCGCGTGGTCTCCGAGAGCTCCGGCAGCGTCATCCCGCGGGCGTCCCGCACGGAGCGCAGGAGCTGGCCGGTGTAGCCGTAGGTGTCCACCAGGCGCGCGATATCCTCTGCCGAAACCGGCTTCTCCACGCGTCGAGCCCGCGGGGCCTCGCTCCGGGGGGGCTCGGTCCTGGGCGGCTCCGGGCGCGGGGGCTCCGGCATCATCACGACGGGTGGAGAGGCGTCGACGACGCGCAGGGCCGGCGCCGGGGTCGGAGGCGCAACGCGGAGACCCGGCAGGGGAACCACCGATCCGCGCTCCGCTGCCTGGGGAACGGCGGTGCGGACGCGCGCCCCGCTCGAGGTCGGGGCTTCGGAGAGAGGTGCCGCCCGCTGCGCGGCCGCGGCGTTGCGTCCGGGAGACGTGAGATGCCGGGGCATGCGCGGCGACGTGAGGTCCTCGTCCGCCGGAACGAGCGTCGGCGGCTCATCCCCGGCCGAGGGCGGCACCGCGATCTCGACGACCCCGAGCTGCGTGGTCGCGCGGAGCAGCCGCACGGCCGCGGCCGCCGCCGGGTGCACCAGGGCGTCGCTCACGTGGCGCCACAGGGCGTCCGGATCGCCGGTTCGCCGCCCGCTCGCGTCCGTCGGCGGCGAGTGGCCCCAGCTCAGCATGGCGTCGTACCGGCGCCGGCGGAGCGGATCCGAGAGGACCGCCATGGCTTCGTCCAGCTGCGCCCGCGCGAGATCCAGGGCCGCGGTGTCCCCGCCCTGCTCGACGAGCGCCTTCCGGCGCTTCTGCAGCCGCGCCACAGCGGCAGTGAACGCCTGCCGGATCTGCCCGGCCGACGCCCCGAGCTCCACCCCGAGCTGCTCGTAGAACCCCTGCGTCATCCACCCGCCCGTCAGAACGGAGATAGCCGGGTACGGCTCAATCTGCCAGCGCCGCGCGCACCGCGGCGACCAGCCGGTCCACGTCGTGGTCCGGGACCGTGCGGGGATCGAGCAGCAACACCCCGCGGCCGACGCGCGCCATCACCGCGGGATCGCCGGTCCGGAGCCGCTCCGCGACGCGGTCGGGGTCCGCTCCCGGCACGGCCACCACGACGGTCGGGAGCTCCTCCGTCGGCAGAGATCCGCCGCCGACGTACCCGACGTCGCGCTCGAGCGTCGCGCCCGGGAGCCCCGCCGCGATCCGGCCCGCCCGCTCGCCGAGGACGTCGATCCCCTCCCCCAGCATGCGCCCCACCGGCGTCGGCCGCCCGCCCAGGTGCATCCCGAGCGTGGCTTCGAGCGCCGCGAGGATCACCTTGTCGACGCGCAGCGCGCGGTACAGCGGGTGCGCCCGCAGGCGCTCGATCGGCTCGGCCTTCCCGGCCACGATCCCCGCCTGTGGCCCGCCGAGCAGCTTGTCCCCCGAGAACATCACGAGGTCCACGCCGGTCGCCAGCACCTGCCGCACGCCCGGCTCGCCCATCGTGCCGCGGATCGAGCCGCTCCCGAGATCGTCCAGCAGGAGCACGCCGCGCTCCCGGGCCGCGACGGCCAGCTCCGCGCGATCCGCGGACTCCGTGAACCCGATCACCCGGAAGTTCGACGGGTGGACGATCAGCCACGCCCCGGTCTCGGGGCCGGTCGCGCCGATATAATCCGCCACCCGGGTCCGGTTGGTCGTCCCGACCTCGCGCAAGCGCGCGCCGCAGCTCGCGATCACGTCGGGGACCCGGAACGATCCGCCGATCTCCACGAGCTCGCCGCGGGAGACCACCACCTCGCGGCCGGAGGTCAGCGCCGTGAGCGCCAGGAGCACGGCCGCCGCGTTGTTGTTCACCACGATCGCGGCTTCCGCGCCGACGAGCGCCGCGAGCTGCGCCGTGACGCCGTCCATCCGCCCGCCCCGCCGGCCCGTCGCGAGCTCGAGCTCGAGGTTGCAGTAGCCGCGCGCCACGCCCATCGCGGCGTTCACGGCCTCCTCTGCCCACGGCGCCCGCCCGAGGTTCGTGTGGATCACCACGCCCGTCGCGTTGATGACGGGCCGCATGCGCCCGTGCGCCAGGAGCTCCGCTCGATCCACCGCGATCCGCGCCACGTCCGGCATGGCGCGCTCCGCCCGGAGCTCACCGCGCGCCCGCTCGATCGCCCACCGCGCGGCCTCCACCGCCACGTCGTGGGGCAGGCCCGCCAGCCGCGGATCCCGCAGGAGCACGTCGACCTTCGGGAGCTGCCGGAACGAAGCGGACACGGCGACTCCAGGTTAGGCCGGGGCGTGACCGCACTCCTGTACTTCCTGGTCGCCGTGCTGGCCATCGCGCTCTCGACGCGGGCCTGGCTGGAAGACCGCCAGGACCTCATCGCGTCCGGATGAGTCCTCCTTGAACTGATGGGGGATCTGCAGGGCCGGGGTGGGGCTGGGCGCCGGTCCGCGCGCACGTGGCGGTGTTCAGGGTCACCGTGCGGGGGTGGACTTACGCCTTGCCCGGACTTGCGACATCGAGGGAGCTTCGTGCGTTCGCGCTGAGACGCGCGGCGTCGGGAGGGCACGGAGGACACGGAGAGCGGCCGGCCGGGCGTCGTGGAACGTGGGGCCTTGGCAGGTCGGTCCAGCTGAGCAGAAGTCCTCGCCCGCGCGACGAGGGCGGCGGCGTCGCGAGCGAGCGCGACCGCTACGGAGCAACCGTCATAACCGCAGACTTTTCTGAAATGTGCTCAGGTGTTTCAGCACTGATACACCTGAAGCCAGTTTCGCCCGTGCGCCGCCCCGCGCCCAGCGGATATCTGCCCCGGTCGAGCGGGTGGCGGACGTCTTGCGGACCTCCGTCGGCCGACGTCCGTCGGTCGGTGGACGAATCCTGGTTCTTCGCTGGCCCGCCCCGTGCAGGGCCGGCGCCGCATGGAGATCGAGCGTCGCGGCACGCACGGAGATCTGCTTCACCGGCTGGTCCGGGACGGCCTCCCGGAGTTGCGCGCCGCGCTCGACGCGGTCGACCGGCGGCTACCCGCGTGGGTCACCGACGAGCTCGAGGCGTTCGTCGCCTGCGGGGACCCGGGCCGCGGCTTCGCCTGGCTCGAGTGCGCGCCGTGCCACAGCGCGGTCCTCGTACCCTTCTCGTGCAAGGGCCGCGCGTTCTGCCCCGCCTGCTGCGGCCGCCGGATGGCCGAGCGCGCCGCCTGGCTCGTCGAGCGCGTCGTCCCCCACGTCGCGACCCGCCAATGGGTGCTCACCGTCCCGTGGAAGCGTCGCTGGCTCCTCGCCCGCAACCCGGACCTCGCGCTCGGCGTCCTCCGCATCGCGATCGGACGCATCGAGCGCTGGTATCGCCGGGAGACGGGCTGCGACGAGGGCCAGGGCGGCGCGGTCACGGTCATCCAGCGCTTCGGCTCCTCGCTGGCTCGGCGGTCGCGAGGTGACGCTTCCGCCGCGTTGTGCCGGCTGCGAAGGGTACAACCTTCACGCCGGCGTGTCGGTGCGCGGGACGGACCGGGACGCCCTGGAGCGCCTGCTTCGGTACACGCTGCGCCCGCCGCTCGCGAAGGGCCGGCTGTCGGAGGCGCCCGACGGGACCGTGGTGCTCGAGTTGAAGCGCGCGTGGAGCGACGGGACGTCGCAGGTGTCGTTCAGCCGCGCGGACTTCGTCGGGAAGCTGGCGGCGCTGGTGCCCCCGCCACGGAGCAACCAGACGGTCTACCACGGCGTGCTGGCGGGGAACGCCGGGATGCGCGAGGCAGTGGTCCCGCCGGCGCCCGAGCGCACCGAGGCCGAGCAGGCGGCGCGCAAGGCCCGCAAGCTGACGCGCGAGCCGACGCGCGACACGCCGGGCTGGGCGGACCTGCTGCTCCGCGTGTTCGGGGAGGATGTGCTGGTCTGCCGGCACTGCCGCGGCCCGCTCACGCTGCGCGCGGTGGTGGTCCACCCGCCGGCCACGACGCGGATCCTCGACGGCCTGGCCCGGGCGCGACCGCCGCCGATGTTCACGGGGGCGTGACGGGGACCGGGGCGCATGGAGCGCGGGCCGGCGCCTGGAAGTGCGCTCAAGGTCGAGCGGACCCCGGGATCTCGGTGTACGATGACGCCACGGAGGGGCCTCGCGATGCACGCGACCCGAGCGACCCGGGGCCACCGGCCCCGGGAGGGGGTGAGGAGATGGGGTTCATGCTTCCTCTCCTCGAAGGTTAGCATCGGCCGACGACGCCGAGCAGGCGCCGCAGCGTGTCCTCGCGGAACGTGTCGTCCACCTCGACCGCGAACTCCCCGACCACCACCCGGTAGAGCGCGGGTCCCGCCGGCAACGCGGGCCGCGAGCCAGGCGCGGTCAGCTCCACGAGCCGCACCGCGGGACGCGGGCGCACGCCTTCCGATTTGCGCAGGTTCGTTCGCCAGCACTGGAGCGACCGCCCGTCGATCCCCCGCTCCGAGCAGAACTCCGG
>CAMCWU010000187.1 GCA_945882675.1 Klebsiella pneumoniae
CACGCTCGAGCAGCTCGCGCAGGTCAAGCGCATCCCGATCGAGGCCGCCACGGACGTCGCCGTTCTCAACGCGGACGACGAATTGTGCTTGCAGATGGCCGACTACACCAACGCGCGCCGCGTCTGCTACGTCACCACCAACCCGAGCCACACGCTGGTCCGCGAGCACATCCGGGAGGGCGGCATGGCCGTCGCGCTCGAGGCCGGTATCAACGGCCAGATGATCGCGATCTACGACCGCAATCAGCATATCCCGCTGCTTTGGACGCACCTCATCCCCTCCACGATGGAGGGGCGCGCCATGTTCAACGTGCAGAACGCCATGTTCGCGGCCGGCATGGCGTACGCGATGAAGATGAAGCTCGACGACATCCGCCACGGCCTGCGCACGTTCGACAGCACGTTCTTCCAGGCGCCGGGGCGCATGAATGTGTACGACGAGCTGGGGTTCAAGGTGATCCTCGACTATGGCCACAACGAGGCCGCCGTGGACGCCATGTGTTCGCTCGTCGACCGCCTGGTGGAGACCGGCGCGGTCAAGGACGGCAAGAAGCGCGTGGTCGTCGTGAGCGCCCCGGGAGACCGGCGGGACCAGGACTTCGACGCGATCGCGCGCCGGGTCGCCTGGAGCTTCGACTACTTCATCGTGCGGGAGGACGACGACCGCCGCGGCCGCGCCCCGGGCGAGATCGGGCAGCGCATGCAGACCGCGCTCGTGGCCGCCGGCGCGTCCGCGAGCAAGATCGTGGTGCACGCGCGGGAGCCGGACGCCGTCGAGTACGCGCTGACGTTCTGCGAGCCGGGCGACCTGCTGCTGATCTTCGGCGACAAGATCACGCGCACGTGGAAGCAGATCATCTACCACGGCAAAAAGGTAGAGGACAGCGACGAGATGCCGGGGCCGCAGGTCAGCGCGACGCGGTCGGCGGCGGACCTGGCCGCGGTCGAGTCCCGGAGCGACCCGACGGTGAAGGACACGCGGGGCGTGGTGCTGAAGCGGCAGCCGGAAGAGGCAGATTAGGCCGTGAACGTCATCGGTCGAGCGGCGCGGGTGGCGCTCGTGGCCTGTGCGGCGGGCGCGACCGGGGCAGCCGCCGTGCTGGCCGGGAACGCGCTGCGCCGGCACCTGCCCGCGAGCAAGAAGCCGTTGGCGAAGCTCGGTGATGTGCACGCTGCGCCGGAGCTCGAGGACGCGGTGGAGGTCGGGCCAGTGGCTGAACAACGACCGAGTTAGCGCAAGAGGTCGCGTGGCGTGTTCTAGCCCATCAAGCAGACAGATCAGCCGCCGGTCGCGAGTTGCGCTTGCCCATCTGGCGGCAGTAGCGGTGCTGGCATGCAAAGCCAAGAACCCCGACGCGGACACCGACGGCGGGCCGACGGTCGTCAACCCCGACACCCAGACCGAGACGGGAGCGACACTGACGGTCGCAGACCTGGAGGATGCGTGCGACCCGCCGCCCGACCTGGCGCCGAGCTGGTCGGCGCTCGACGACCCCTGCGAGGCCCTGAACGGTCTGGTCTTTCAGAGACCCTGCTACCGCAAAGGCTTCCTGAACGGTCGATGGTGGGCGTATGTGACCGGGGGGTACGAGTACGGCACTGTCGACGATAATGGTCCCTACACCTGCGTTGTGCAGGACGCGCAGGCCGTATTGGCCTGTGGTGAGAAAACCTGCTACACGATCGACATGGAGACCGGCACCCTGACGGACATGTTCGGCATGCCGTGGCCACTGGTAGGTGACGACCTGGAGAAGAACTTCCTGAAGTGGTTCCCGACCTCGGCGGAGGAGTTCGAGGAGCAGGGCGGCTACGCGGGGCGCCGTAATGATTCATGCCCCCCGGGGTGAAGCGGAGCGCGGGCCTATGCGCCGGTCCAGGATTTGGACGTGGTGCGGCGGGCGATCGCGGGCGAGGCTCTCAACAGGGTGACGCCTCGCCGGCCTGGGCGCGACGAGGGCGCCCACGCGGCGATCCGCGGCGCTGCCGTCCCCCAGCGCGCGCGGTCGGCGGCAGCTTCCCGACGGTTCGCCCGGGCGAACTGTAACGTTACTGGCGTCCCGGCCCCCGCCCGTGGTCGAATTCCCGCCGGGACGAGGATCGGTGTCGTAGCGCGCGGGTGCACCACCACTGCGCGCAGCGTGAGCGGGCCGCGACAGTGCCGGCACGCGAGCACGTCCTCCCCGAACACGCGCAGCAGCAGGTCCGCCCAGCCCGACGTGTCGCGCGAGGGCTCGCGCGGCAGCCTGCGGGCCTTTCGCGTCGCCTGCTCCGCCCCGGTGCGCTCCGGTGGAACCGGCGCTACCGCCTCCCGCACGCCGGCGTTCACAGCGAGCACCCCGTGGTACACCGTCTGGCTCGAGCGCGGCGGAGGCACGATGGCCGCCAGCTTCCCCACGAAGTCCGTCCGGCTCAAGCGCACCCGGCTCGTACCGTCGCTCCACGCCGAGCACCCACAGGCGCGTAGCGACGTAGCCGGTCCACCGCGTCGAGCGCGGCGCGCTGCCCCGCTCGCGGGGCAGCGAACGGGCGAACCTGGTCTTAGGTGCATCAGTGCTGAAACACCTGAGCACATTTCGGAGAACTCTGCGGGTGTGACGGTTACTCCGTAGCGGTCGCGCTTGCTCTCCAGACGGATCGAGAGCGCGCCGGCCCGGGCCGGCGCCGGGAGCGCTACCGGCGGACGAGCTTGTACAGCGACCCGACGACGATCCGGAGCTCCGCCTGGCGGGCCGCGCCGCCCGGCAGGTCCAGCAGGTCGAGCACCGCGGCCACCTCCGCGGCCGACGCGGCGGCGATCCGGTAGTGATGGCGACGCGACTCCCCCGGGTCCTGCCCGGCACCCTCGGCGATGTTGAGCACCACCGAGTCCGCCGCGCGCAGCAGCTGGTCCCGGAGATGCTTCCGGTACGCCGGGATGGCCTGCCTGGCCGCCCAGCGAGCGACACCGAGCGCGGTGCTGTAGACGTGAAGACCTTCGCGAGTTCCATGCGAGCTCCTGGAGGGCCGGCGGGAGGTCCGCCGTTCCACCCTCACTTCAGGGAGGTGGCGGCGGACCGACCAGAGGACCTCCAGGGGCGACGAGGACGAGCGCTGGACGGACGGCCGGCACGGGAACGGGTACCGGCCCCCACCGGAACCGGGGATGCGGGCTCCCGGGGGCCGCATCTGCCGGGATGGTTGACCATCGGCGGGGATGCGGCCCTCCCGGGGGCCGCATGTGCCGGGATGGTTGACCATCGGCGGGGATGCGGCCCTCTCGGGGGCCGCTTGTGCCGGGATGGTTGACCATCGGCGAGGATGCGGCCCTCCCGGGGGCCGCATGTGCCGGGATGGTTGACCATCGGCGAGGATGCGGCCCTCCCGGGGGCCGCATGTGCCGGGATGGTTGACCATCGGTGGGGATGCGGCCCCGCCGCCGACGACGAACACCAGAGCGGGACCGTCGGCCCCCACCCGACCTGGCCGGCGCGCGATCCGGTGGGGCTCGGGCTCGGGCTCGGGCTCGGGCTCGAATCAAGGTCCATGGTTCATGGTTCATGGTTCATGGTTCATGGTTCATGGTCATGGGTCATGGGTCATGGGTCATGGGTCATGGTCCCTGGTCCCTGGTCCCTGAACCCTGGTCCCTGGTCCCTGGTCCCTGGCCCGTGAATCGTGATCCGACCGACCCCCACCCCAGCCCTCCCCCGTAAAGGGGTAAGGGGTAAGCGGGCTTCCGAGCGCGAGGTGGACCGAGGGGCGGCGCGGAGCGCCGGCCACCGCCGGATCCCGAGGATCGTGGACCGGCTGGAGCCGCGGGGGCGACCGACAGGGACCCCGAGGGAGACCGACGGCCGCAGGCCGGCGCGCCCACGTCCGGCGCCACCCCCTCCCGACCCCTCGTGCGGATCCAGCGTCCGGCGTGCGATCTCGTGGTGCAGCCTTGCACGGGCCCGGGCCGGCCGGTAAGTTGCGCCGTTCCCCCGGGGAGGCCCCACCATGAAGGTGGTCTGCGACAACTGCCGCGCCGTCTACAAGGTGCCCAACGACAAGCTGACGAAGCCCGTCAACAAGGCGACTTGTCGCCAGTGTGGGCATCGGATGCTGATTCCGCGCGCGCGCCCCGGCGCGGACCCGGAGGAGCGCACGCTCGTGACGGCGGTGCCGCCCACGCCCATCGGCGCGCCGCCGCGCATGGAGGAGCGCCCGACCTCCCCGCTGGACGACCACGAGGAGACCCTCCCGGGCAAGAACTCGCCCGGCGACGATGTCTCGGTGTTCCCCTCCACCCCGCTGCCGAATAGCTCGCGCGACACGATCCCGGGCGGCTTCGACGAAGCCCCGGCGACCGCGTGGATCCCCCAGACCAACGCCAATGATGTCCGCGTGGCGCGCTCCGGCCCGGTGCCGCTGCCGCCCAAGCCGGCGGCGCCCAAGACCGGCCCGAAGACGCCGATGAGCCAGCCCGCGCGCGCCGAAAAGCCGCCCGCGTCCTCGCCTCCGCTCTCGAACCGCAGCCTGCCGCCCGGATCGTACGGGCGCCCCGCGGACCCGTCGTCGAGCCAGCCGTCGGCCCGCCCGCGCGCCGCGACGCCCGGCACCGCGCTCCCGCGCGACACCACGCCAACCGCCGTTGGCCACGATCCGTTCTACGACCTGGCGTGGGCGCTCATGGGGACGGTCGGCGCGCTCCTCGGCACGTTGCTCCTGTCGTTCCTCTCGCTGTTCAACCACTGGGCGGTGCTCTGGGCGGGGCTCGCGCTGTCGTTCGGCGGCGGGGCGACCGCGATCCTCGTCCTCGCGACCAGCGCGCTCGGCCGCCGGCCGGCGTGGTCCACCGCGTCGGTGGTCCTCGGCTTCCTGATCGGGTTCGTCGCCGCGGCGGGCCTCACGGGCGCCAAGGTGGTGGGCGTGAAGGTCGCGGAAGAGGGGATCGACGCCATCAACTTTGCGATCGCGCAGCCGTCCGCGGAGCCGTCGCTCGCGACCGTCTCGCCCGCACCGGCGGTCGCCCCGTCCACGGAGCCGGTGGTCGCGCCGACCGGTGAGCCCCCGGTCGCCGTCGCTTCCGCGGAGCCCGTGCCCGTGCCCGTGACGCCGCCGCCCATCCCCGCCCCCGTGGCGTCACCGGCTCCTGCGGCCGCCCCGAAGCCGGGCCCCGCGGCGACGCCGCAGCCCACGCCTGCCCCGACCGTTGCGCCGCCGCCGAAGCCCGCTCCTGCTCCGGTGCCCGCGGTCGCCGCGACCCCGGCCGTCTCGTACGAGGTCATCGACATCCTCCTGCGCAACAACATCGGCGTGAAGAAGTGCTTCATCCCGCTGGCCCAGGCGGGCGCGCTCCCGAAGCGCGTGGACGTGCGGTTCAGCCTGCAGACGTCGGGGCGCGCCAGCGGCGTCAGCGTCGTGCAGCCCGAGCTCACCGGCACCGCGTTCGAGGGCTGCATGGGCGCCGCTATCGCCGCGATCGAGTTCCCTCCCGGCGGCACCTCCAGCCAGAAGATCGTCTACCCGTTCCAGCTCCAGTAGCGATGGACGCGGAAGCGCTGCGCGCCCTCCTCGCCTCCACAGGCGCGGGGGCCCGGGAGTCCGACCTCGGCTTCGCGGTCCTCGACGAGGAGCGCGGCGCCCGCACGGGCTCGCCGGAGGTCATCTACGGCCCCGGCAAGACGCCCGAGCAGCTCGCGGCGTTGCTCCGGCACATCGTGGGGCGGGGCCAGCCCGGCCTGGCCACGCGGGTGGACGCCGAGAAGGCGGCCGCGGTCCTCGCGCTCGGGGTGGTCGCGGGCTGGGACCCGATGTCGCGCCTCCTGACCGCCGCACCCGAGGGCTGGGCGCCGACCCCCGTGGCCGGCCGGATCTGTATCTGCACCGGCGGAACCAGCGATCTCCCCGTGGCGGAGGAGGCCGCGCAGGTCCTCGAGTGGATGGGGTACACCGTGGACCGCGCGCCGGACGTCGGCGTCGCGGGCGTGCACCGCCTGCTCTCGCGCCTCGAGCGGCTGCGCGAGGCGGACGTGGTGATCGCGGTCGCGGGGATGGAGGGCGCCCTGCCGTCGGTGATCGCGGGGCTGGTCGCGGCGCCGGTCATCGCGGTGCCGACCTCGATTGGTTATGGGACAGCCCTGTCCGGCTTTACCCCCCTGTTCGCCATGCTCACGAGCTGCGCGGCGGGCGTCGTGGTGGTCAACATCGACAACGGCTTCGGCGCGGCCCAGGCGGCCCACCGGATGCTCGCGCGGAGGACGGCTTGAGCCTGACGGTGGCCACGGAGCGCGTGGCCTGGATCGACGCGCAGGTCGGCATCGCGGGGGACATGCTGCTGGCGGCGCTGGTGGACGCCGGCGCGTCCGCGGATATCGTGCGGCTCGGCCTGGGCGAGCTCGGGCTCGAGGACTGGACTCTCGGGTTCACGGAGGTCCGGCGGGGCGCGTTCCGGGCGCTGCGGGCGGACGTCCGCGTCGGCGGTGTCGGCGGCGACGCCGTGCACCGGTTCATGCCCGTGGCGCCGCCCAGGGGGCCCATGCGGGCGCACATCACCCCGCACGTCCACCGGCCGTGGCGCGTGCTGCGCGCGACGCTGGAGGCCGCGCCGCTGCCTCCCAGGGCCCTCGCGCGGGCGCTCGCGACGTACGGCCGCCTGGCGGAGGCCGAGGCCCGGATCCACGCCATGCCCGTGGACGACGTCGAGCTCCACGAGGTCGGCGGGACGGACGCGATCCTCGACATCGTGGGGTGCTGCCTCGCGCTCGAGCTGCTCGGGATCGATCGGATCGTGGCGAGCCCGCTCCCGCTCGCGATGGGCTCGGTCAAGGCGGCTCACGGCGAGATCCCCTTGCCCGCGCCCGCCACGCTGGAGATGCTGCGCGGGTGGCCCGTCGTCCCGTGCGATCGCCCGGGCGAGTGGGTCACGCCGACGGGCGCGGCGCTCGTGTCGGCGCTCGCACAGCCGGGCCCGCCCCCGAGCATGGTGGTCGGCGCGATCGGCCACGGCGCGGGCCACCGCGATCCGGCCGGGATCGCGAATCTGGTGCGCGTGATCGTCGGGGATGCCGCGCTGGAGAAGACGCTCCCGGCGGCCCTGGTGCCGACCGACCAGATCGTGGAGCTGGCCGCGAACCTGGATGATCTGCCGGGCCAGCTCGTGCCCCCCGCGATCGACGCGCTGCTCGCGGCCGGCGCGCTCGACGCCTGGGTCGAGAGCGTCACGATGAAGAAGGGGCGCCCGGGCTACGTAATCCGCGCGATCTGCTCGCCCGCCGACGCCGACCGGATCTCCGACGCCCTGCTCCGCCACACGAGCACGCTCGGCGTCCGCCGGTTCGAGGGCGACCGCCGCATGCTCGAGCGCTGGGTGGAGGCCGTGGAGACCCCGTGGGGGCCGATCCGCGTGAAGGTCGGCGGCCGAGGCGGCGTCGCGTGGCACGCCTGGCCCGAGTTCGAGGACTGCGCGGCGGCCGCGGCGGCGCACGAGCTGCCGATCCCGGAGCTGCAGCAGGCGGCGCTGACGGCGTGGCGGAACCGGGCGCGCTAGTCTCGCGACGGGCTCCGCGCCACAAGGAGCAGGGTGAAGCCCGGACCGGGCGAGCCTCTGCGACGACTGAGAGGGTGTAGAGCGCGTCGGCTTGATCGCGCCGATCTACCGTGTGATCTGGTTGTCGTAACCATACCACGGAGGGTGGGCAGATGGGTGCAGCGAAGCCGCCGGAGCTGCGCGACGCGGTCGTGT
>CAMCWU010000188.1 GCA_945882675.1 Klebsiella pneumoniae
CGATCGCTCGTGATCCTCGACGAGATCGGCCGCGGTACGTCCACCTACGACGGGCTCGCGATCGCGTGGTCGGTGGCCGAGGATCTGGTGGACCGGATCGCGTGTCGGGCCATGTTCGCCACGCACTACCACGAGCTGTGCGAGCTCGCGGACGCGCGCCCCCAGGTCGCCAACCAGTCTGTCGCCGTGAGCGAGAGCGGGGACCGGATCGTGTTCCTGCGCCGGCTCAAGGAGGGCGGGGCGAGCCGATCCTACGGGATCCAGTGTGCGCGGCTCGCGGGGCTGCCGGCCCACGTCGTCACCCGCGCGAGCCGCCTCCTCACCCGGTTCGAGAAGCACGCGGCCCGCAACGACGCCGACCAGCTCTCCCTCTTCGGGCGCGCCCCCACCGACGAGGTCGAAGAGCCCGCTCCGCCCGCGGATCCGCTCCGCGAGCGACTCCAGGCCATCGACGTGGACGCGCTGGCCCCGCGCGCGGCCCTCGAGCTCCTCTACGAGCTCCAGCGGCTCGTATGACGGGCCTTCGAACGGCGATCGGGCGTGAACCTGCGCCTTCCCGGGACACGCGTGGTTCCGAAGCCAGTGCGTCCTGCTGGAACTCGCGCTTCAGAGGCACGAAGACACGAAGCTCGTGCGTCGGGCTGCCATGCGCGCCCCGTCGCGACGCGCAGCACGATGGAGTGCCCTCGATCGGACGTGCCGCGCTGCTTGCAGACGCGCGCTGGTTGGCGGCGGCGGCGCGAGTCGCAGCTGGGGCACTCCATCGTTCCGGCCGCTCTTCGTGCTCTTCGTCCCTTCCGATGTCGCGGGTCTCAGCGCAATCGCCCGAAGCTTCCTCGATGTCGCAGGTCGGGGCAGGGCGCAGGTCCCCACCGCCCGGGCCGAACCGGCGATGACCACCCTCGACGACGCGGTGGAAGGCTTCCTCTACTGGCTCGCCGTCGAGCGCGGCCGCGCCGAGAACACGATCCTCGCGTACAGCCACGACGTCCGCCGGTTCGCCGCCTGGCTCACCGATAACGGGGTCGGATCGCCGGAAGCCGTCACCCAATCCCACCTCGCGGACCACCTCGTGTGGCTCGACGGCGAGGGCGTCGGCCTCCGGTCCATCACCCGCGCCCGGTCCAGCGTGCGCCAGTGGTTCGTGTACCTCGTGAAGGACGGTCAGCTCCCGTCGGATCCGACCACCCGCGTCAAGGCCCCGCGCTTCCCCGCGCCGCTCCCGACCGTCCTCTCGACGCGGCAGGTAGACGCCATCCTCGACGCCCCGAACCGCGGCACCCCCCTCGGTCTGCGGGACGCGGCGATGATCGAGCTCATGTACTCGACCGGCCTGCGCGTGAGCGAGCTCGTCGGGTTGCCCCACAAGGCACTGGATCCGGACGAGGGCCTCGTGAAGGTGCGGGGAAAAGGCGACAAAGAGCGGCTCGTGCCCGTCGGCGATCGCGCGCTCGCGCTCATCAACCGGTATGTCGCCGAGTCCCGGCCCATGTTGGACGGCGATCGGTCGAGCCCGGCCCTGTTCGTGAGCCAGCTCGGCGAGGCGATGACGCGCCAGAACTTCTGGGAGCGCCTCACCGGATATGCCAGGATCGCGGGCGTTCGTGGCAAGGTGAGCCCGCACGTGCTCCGCCACAGCTTCGCGACCCACCTCCTCGAGCATGGGGCCGATCTCCGGTCGCTCCAGGCGATGCTCGGGCACGCGGACATCGCCACCACGCAGATCTACACGCACGTCACGCAAGCGCGCCTCGCCGAGCTCCATCGGCGCCACCATCCGCGCGGCCGGTGATTAAAGGGGAGCATCAGGAGGGTCCGTGCACCCCAGCATCCCCGTCGGCATCGACCTGTTCGCCGAGATCGCCCGCCTGAAGCAGGAGCGGAACGCGGTCATCCTGGCGCACTACTACCAGGACGACGATCTGCAGGATATCGCCGACTTCATCGGCGACTCGCTCCAGCTGGCCAAGGCCGCGCGCGACACCACGGCGGACGTCATCGCGTTCTGCGGCGTGCACTTCATGGCGGAGACGGCGAAGATCCTCAACCCCGAGAAGATCGTGGTGGTGCCCGACATGCGCGCGGGCTGCTCGCTGGCGGACGGCATGCCGGGAGAGGCCCTGCGGAAGTGGCGGCTCGAGCACCCGGATCACGTAGTGGTCACCTACATCAACTGCTCGGCGGAGGCGAAGGCGCAGTCCGACATCATCTGCACGTCGAGCAACGCGAAGCGCGTCATCGAGAGCATCCCGGCGAGCCAGCCGATCCTGTTCGCGCCGGACCGCAACCTGGGCGCGTGGCTCGTCAAGCAGACGGGTCGGCCGATGGATCTGTGGCAGGGGAGCTGCATCGTCCACGAGACGTTCAGCGAGAAGCGCCTGCTCGAGCTCAAGCTGGCCCACCCGGAAGCGCTCGTGCTGGCCCACCCGGAGTGCGAGGAGCCGATCCTGCGGCACGCCGATCACGTCGGCTCGACGTCAGCCCTGCTGACGTTCGCCGCGACCAACCCTGCGAAGTCGTTCATCGTCGGCACCGAGCCCGGCATCATCCACCAGATGAAGAAGGCCGCGCCCGACAAGGAGTACATCCCGCTGCCGGGGATGGACGAGTCCTGCGCGTGCAACGAGTGCCCGTTCATGCGCCTGAACACGCTCGAGAAGCTGTATCTCGCGCTGCGCGACCTGCAGCCGCGGATCGAGATGGCAGAGCCGCTGCGGCTCGGGGCGCTGAAGCCGCTCGAGCGGATGATGGCGCTCGGGTAGGGCGCGGTTTCGCGGCGCAGGATAGCTTCGGGGCTCCCGGAGGCGCCTGTGCTCGCTCTGCTCGCATCCCTGGCTCATGCAGCCCCCCTCGTCCCCGCGTTCGACGGGGCACACACCTGGAAGGTGGAGGTGTACTGGTACGCCCCGGCCATGAACGCGTGGTCGTCGGACTACCGGGACGAGGAGATGGAGGCGACAGCCGTGACGCTCGCCTGCAAGCCGAGCGGCCGGCCTCGGATCGACCATTGCGCGCCAGTGGACGGCAAGATCTGGTGGGGCTACCGGCTCGCCGGCGAGCCCGAGGTGACGCTCCACGAGCTGACGACAGCCGGCGTGCTCGAGATCGGGTACAACGAGCGGGGCCGCGTCGTGCGCAGCGACTGGATCGGCGACCGGAGCGGGTTCTACGCGGACGCCTGCCATGCGCTGATGTACCTCGACAAGACGATGAACCCTGTCGGCTTCGTGTGCACGGTGGACTCCGCGCGCCGCGTCGGCCCCCGGTTCGAGGAGAATGTGGCGGCGAACGTCCTCGGGGCGCTGGACCTCGAGCTCCCGAAGAACGGCGATCCGGGCGGCAAGCCGTGGAAGCCCAGCACGGCCCCGCTCGGCGGACGGCGGTACGGCTCCACGTCCATGGCGTCGACGGCCGGAACCTGGACGGTGGTGCCCGGCACCCCAGAGAAGATCCGGTTCGAGGGGAAGATCTCCGAGCGCCCGGTGAACGCCGGCTCGATGGCGTCGGGCTACACGACGGACAGCGCGGTCCAGATCACCGCGACGCTCGGCGCCGACGGGCGCCCGCGGGAGGTGGAGGCCCACGCCGCCGCGACGTCCACCGGGCCGATCTACGGGTTCGCCCAGACGGATATCTGGCTCACCACCGTGGACGCACCGGCCAGCGCGCCGCCGGGCGCCGACCCGCGTCAGCCGCCGGCCCCGTGACTCCCAGACGTCTGGGCGCTGAGGGGCATGAAAGTACGTTCCCTCCCTGGTGCGCCCCCTACGGCTCGGACGTCTCGGTCGCCTGCGTGAGCAGCCCGCGCGGGCCGCGCCAGAGGCGCGGGCCACGGGCGAGGCGCGGAGACCGCCGCCCACGGAGACGTGCCCGGGGCGACCGCAGGGACCCGAAGGGGTGCGACCCCCGGAGGTCCGACCTCCGGGGGGCACGCCCGATCAGAGTGTCCCGATCGCCCGCTCCAGATCGATCGCCGCGAGGTCCCGGTTCATCCGCTCGACGAGCTGCGACAGCCGCGTCGCCCGGAGCTGGAGCTGCGCCGTCTCGAGCTCCAACCACGTCGTAGAGCCCGCCCCGAACCCGGCTTGCGCCTGCTCGAGGTTCTGCTCGGCCAGCGCGAGCTCGTGGCCCATCGACTCGAGCGCGGACGCCGCGCGGCTGTAGCCCTCCCACGCGACGCGGACCTCCTCCACGGCGAGATCCTCCTGGCGGGTGGCGGCATAGTCGGCCATGTGGAGCTGGCTGGCGGTCTCGCGCGCCTTGGCGATGCGGTAGCCGCCGTCCCACAGCGTCCACTTCCCCTCCACAACGACCATCCAGAAGCCGCGCTGGCCCGTGAAGCCGATGTTCTCGGACCAGTTGTAGGTGAACCGGCCGTCAACCGCCGGCAACCAGCCGGCCCAATGGGCCTGGTGGGCGAACCGCGCGGCGTCCACCTGGTAGCGGGCCGCGAGGACGTCCGGGCGGGACGTACGCGCCGTCTCCACCGCGCCGTCCAGGTCGCGCGGGACCGCGGGCTCCGGCGGGAGCTCCACGGGCGCGTCCGCTGGGAGGCCGGTGAGCCGGGCGAACGCCTGCTCCGCCTGGACGCGGCCCGCCGTGGCGTTGCGCAGGTCGCGCTCGGCCTGGCTGCGCGCGAGCTCCGCCTGCAGCGACGCCCGGTTCGGCGAGAGACCGGCGAGCACCGAGCGCTTCGCGAGCTCCTCGCCCTGCTTCGTGGTGGCGACGGCGGCCTCCGCGATGGCCTCGCCTTCGCGCGCGGTCAACACGCCGTAGTAGGCGCGGGAGACGCCGGCCCGGATCGCCTGCTCGGCGGCGCGCTCGCTCTCGCGCACGGACTCCGCGTTGCGGTAGGCGCCGCGCAGCGTCGGCATCGCCGTCCCCGAGAACAGGGGTTGCACCACGCTCACGTTCCAGGACGCGTACTCCTTCGCCTGGATCACGAACGGTTCGCTCTCCGGGATGAGGGAGGCGAGCTCGGGCGGGACGAACGCCGAGGAGTCGAGCACGATCTCGCGCTCGTTGATCGTGTACGACGCGTTGGCCACGACCTTCGGCGCGAGCGCGCTCCACGCCTGCCAGCGGAACGACTCCGCCTGGATGGTCCGCTCGTGCACGAGCTTCAGGTCGGTCGCATGGTCGCGCGCAGCCGCCAGCGCGTCGTCGAGGGTCACAGCGCGGGCGTCCGCCGACGAGAGGAGGGCCGCCGAGAACATCAGGAAGACGCGAGATCTCATGGCGCGTGCGAGCTCCGGAGCGGCCGATGGCCATTCCTGACCCGCAGGTAACTTATCGGGCCGGTCCGGGCACCCGTCGCGCGACGCCGCTTGACACGGCTCCAGAACCGGGCAAACTGCGAGCGTATTACGGAGGGTTCCACATGCGCCTCGACTTCGCTGCCATCGGCCTGACTCTCGGCTTCCTGCTCGCCTGCACCGGCGTCGGCGACGTGGTCGTCACGGACGCCGCTCCGGCCACGGACGCGGCCGCGCCCGTGGAGCCCGAGCCCGCCCCCGAGCCGGCCAGCGCCCCGATCGTCGTCGGCGACACCACGTACAGGGAGGCCGACGGCTACATGTGCTGCTCCCGCGAGCGCAGCTCGGTCGGGGTCGGCCTGGAGAAGCAGGTCTACACGGTCGAGCTCGCCGGCGGCTGCGCGAAGGACGACGGGAGCCTGCTCGCCGGGACCAACACGACCTGGGCCACGTGCGAAGCCTACTTCGCGGAGCCGGTGTGCTGCGCGCGGATCACGCCGATCTCGAAGACGGCCAGCACGCGCGGAGAGTGCCGGAACATCGCGCTCGAGCCCACGTGCGATCGCTACAACATCCTCGGCGGGAAGATCGAGCGGGCAGAGGACACCCCGGGCGTCGTCCGGCCGCGCGATGACGCGCCGGCTCCCGCGCCTGCTCCGGCCCCCGCCGGCAAGACCGGCAAGAAGGCCGGCAAGAACCGCTGATCCGCAGCGAGAGGATCAGCGCGGGCACGCCCAGGTGTAGGCCCACTCGTCGTCCGCTTCGCCGTACAGCGAGTAGGCGTAGACGCGCACGGACGAAGAGCGCATTCCCGGCGCCAGGTACGCGTACGTCGTGACGTGCTCGTACTGCACGACGGCGGATGCCGTGAACTCGCTGAACCACGTCGAGACGTCGGCGTCCGCCGTGTAGGTGTACTCGGCGACTTCGAGGGTGTCCTCGTCGCGATCGTCGGTCTCGCGGAACGCGACGTACCCGTCGGCGTCGTACCGGAAGGTCTCGAGCAGCTCGGCGGTCCCGTCGCCGTCCTGGTCGTAGGTGACGGTGTGGTCGGGCCCGGTGGCGTCCGCGTAGGCGTACGTCGCGATGTAGTCGATCGTGCCGTCCAGGCCGGTGTCCCCTTCGAACCCCGTTCTCCGGCCCAGGTCGTCGTAGGTGTAGTCGTAGACCGTGTCGATGGTCCCGTCGTTCGACACGTCGACATCGATGTGGCGCCGGAGCCCGCCCTCGTTGACGTAGGTGTAAACGTACGAGAGGTAGCCGTCGTCGAAGGTGTAGCGGGTGTACAGCCCGTCGGCGTCGTACTCGCTCGTCTCTATGATCTCGGGGTCGCCGTCGCCGTTCAGGTCGTAGGCCGTCAGGGTGATCCGGCCGCCGGAGTCCCAGGCATAGTCGGTGATGGCGTCGACTTCGCCGTCCACGTCGTAGTCGTCCTCTACGCGCGTGAGGTCCAGCGTCGCGGGATCGTAGACGTACAACGTCACAGAGTCGATCGTGCCGTCTCGGGCGGAGTCGAAGGTCCGCCACGCCCAGCAGTCGGCGTCCACGTCCGTCGGGGGGAGGGCGGGATCGGGAGCGTCCCCGCCGCCGGTGTCGATCGTCTCGAGCTCCGGCTCGTCGACCGGCTCCTCGATTGGAGCGGGCTCCCCGTCCTTCTCGGCGCATGCCGCCAGCACCGCGAACCCGAGCAGCCACAGACGGGACATGCGCCCTCCCAGGTGCATCATCTCGCCACGGGGGGCGATCGTCAACGCGGATCTGCCGCGCCGCCGTCCAGGATGGCGAGGAGCGCCGAGATGCCGGCTTCGAGCTGGTCGTCCCGCGCGGGCGCGCCAGGCGGCTCGTCCACGAGGAGGTCAGGGTCGACGCCGCGGTTCTCGAGGCTGGTGCCCACGCCCAGGAACGCGTTCGCGAACTCCGGCTGGGTGGTGACGGTCCGATCGACGAGCATGTGGCGCGGCCAGATCCCGACCGTGCCGCCCCAGGTGCGCGTGCCGAGGAGCGGGCCGAGGCCGAGGCGCTGCCAGGCGTAGCTGAAGATGTCGCCGTCCGAGCCGGCCATCTCGTTGGTGAGGGCGACCATCGGGCCGGCGGGCGACGACGAGGGCCACACCCCCGGGCCGAACCAGCGGGTGACGGTCCCGCCGAGGCGCCGCTGCGTGATCGTCTGCAGGAGGAGCTGGCTGACGTGGCCGCCGCGGTTCCACCGCACGTCCACCACGACGCCGGGGTGGCGGCTCTCCACCGCCCAATCCCGGTGGAACTCGGCGTACCCGGCCGGTCCCATGTCGGGGATATGGACGTAGCCGGCGCGGCCGCCGGTGGCTTCGCGCACGCGGCGCCGGTTCTCGAGGACCCACGCGCGGTACCGCAGGTCGCGATCGCTCGTGGTGGGGCGTACCACCACCACGCGGGTGGATTCACCAGAGCGC
>CAMCWU010000189.1 GCA_945882675.1 Klebsiella pneumoniae
CAGGCGTCGAACGCCGCCGCCCACGGGAGGTCCGCCAGCCGCTCCGGCTCGATGCCGAAGGGCTCCACGACGAGCGGGATCCCGGGTGCAGCGGCCACTCGCTCCTCGGTCGACTGCGTGCCGACGCATCCGGGTTAAGCTCGCGGCGCGTGCTGTTCAACAGCTTCCAGTTCATGGTGTTCTTTCCGGTGGTCACGGCGATCTACTTCGCCATGCCGCACCGGCATCGTTGGGCGCTGCTCCTCGGCGCATCGTACTGGTTCTATATGGCGTGGGCGCCGATCTACGGCGTCCTCCTGGTGCTCTCGACGGCCTGGGACTGGTACGTCGCCCGCCGGATCGAGGACACGCCGGATCCCGTCGCGAAGAAGCGCTGGCTGACGGTCTCGATCGTCGTCAGCCTGCTCGTCCTCGGCACGTTCAAGTACTTCAACATGTTCAACGAGACGCTCCGCGGCGCCGTCGACGGGATGGGCGGGCACTGGCCGATCGCCCCGTCGCACCTGGTCTTGCCGGTGGGCCTGTCGTTCTACACGCTGCAGGCCATGAGCTACGTCATCGACGTGTACCGCGGGAAGATGAAGGCGGAGCGCAACTTCTTCTTCTTCGCGCTGTTCGTGTCCTTCTTCCCGCAGCTCGTCGCCGGCCCGATCGAGCGCGCGCCGGCCCTGCTCCCCCAGTTCCACGAAAAGCACCCGTTCGACGCCGATCGGCTCGTGTCCGGCATCCGCCTGATGGCGTGGGGGATGTTCAAGAAGGTCGTCGTCGCCGACAACCTCGCCCCGGTCGTCGCGGCCGTGTTCACCGCACCGCAGGGGTTCGCCGGTCCGGCGCTCCTCATCGGCATGGTGTGCTTCATGATCCAGATCTACTGCGACTTCTCGGGGTACTCCGACATCGCGGTCGGGTCCGCCCGGATCCTCGGGTACGACCTGATGAAGAACTTCGACCAGCCGTACCTGTCGCCGTCGGTCTCCGAGCTCTGGAACCGCTGGCACATCTCGCTGTCGACCTGGTTCCGGGACTACCTGTTCATCCCGCTCGGGGGAAGCCGGGTCTCGACGGGGCGGCGCTACTTCAACCTCGTGCTGATGTTCACGGTCTCGGGCCTGTGGCACGGCGCGGACTGGCACTTCGTCGCGTGGGGCCTGGTGTGGGGCATCGTCATCGTGCTCGACCAGGTGACGCGGCCGGGTCGGGACGCGCTGGCGAGGGCGGTCGGGCTGGACGCGTTCCCGGGCGCGCGCCGGGTCCTCGGCATCATCACCACAGCGTCGACGTTCTTCATCCTCCTGCCGTTCTTCTGCGCGAAGTCCCTGACGGACGTGGCGTACGTGTACACCCACCTGCTCTCGGGCGTGCAGCTCCTGACGCCGCGGGCGATCGGCGCGTTCTTCGGCAAGATTCAGGTGGACGGGATGCTGATCCTGCTCGTCCTGCTGCTCTACCCGCTGGTCGAGGTCGTCGAGTACGCCCGACGCCACGATCGCTGGAGCGACTGGTGGACGCGGACGTCGCCGGTGGCGCTGCGCTGGGGCGCGGACTGGGCGCTCGTGGCCGGGACGCTGCTGCTCGGCCGCTTCGAGGACACCCAGTTCATCTACTTCCAGTTCTGAGCTTTTCGCGGCGTCAGCGCTGGATCTTCTCGGCTTCCCGTATGCGGGACTCTTCGGCTTCGTCCAGCCGCGCGTCGAGCTGCTTCGGGGGCGGCGGCGACACGTCGAGCTCGTCGTCCCGCTGCGCGTCCTTGAAGTTCTTCACGGCCTTTCCGAACTGGGAGAAGACCTGCGGGAGCCGTCCGGCGCCGAACAGGATCAGCACCAGCACGAGGATGATGCCGAGCTCCATGGGTCCGAGACGCATTCCGCTGCTCCCTGACCCGAGCTGTTAGACCGGGCCTGTATGGCCCCTCTTATCGCGAGCGACGCCTGCGCGCCGCCCGCTACCACCCGCGACCCCGAGAGCCTCCCCTGCTTGAACCGACCGCTAGAGATGGAGGAGACGCAAGAAACGTGCCAAGACGATACCGGCAAGGGAGGCTGTATCTCGGGGCGCTCGGGTAGCGACCTATGGATAGTGTAGGATCGCCAGGTGGCAGTGTCAAGCGAAACTGTTCCCACGCAGTCGTCCCGTTATGTAATGTGTCACCCGCTGACACCTGCCGTGGCAAGACCGAGGAGTCCCATGATCGAGCTTCCCACCGTCTGTCCGCTCGATTGCCCCGACCGGTGCTCCATGGTCGCGCGGGTCGACGGCGATCGCGTGATCTCGCTCGACGGGACGCGCGCGAACCCATGGACGGACGGCTACATCTGCGGGAAGGTCCGTCGCTTTCCCGCGCGGGTCCACGGCGATCTCCGGATCCGCCAGCCCATGCTCCGCGACGGAGACGACTTCCGCCCGATCTCGTGGGACGACGCGATCGCGCGGATCGCCGCGGAGTGGCGCGCAATCGTGGCGGAGTCCGGCCCCGCCGCGATCCTCCCGTATTGGTACGCGGGATCCAACGGGTGGCTCACGGGAGGCGGCCTGGACGTCCGGCTCTGGAACCGGATGGGGACGACGCGGATCGATCGGACATTCTGCGCAGCCAACACGAAGGCAGGGACGACGCTGGTTTACGGCGACCTGCCCTCGGCGGACCAGCAGGACGTCGAGCACGCGTCGCTCGCGCTGCTGTGGGGCGTGAACCCGTCGGCGAGCGGGATCCACCTGGTGCCGCGCATCCGGGACCTGAAGAAGCGCGGAGGGAAGCTGATCGTGGTGGATCCGCGCCGGACGCCCCTCGCTGCGGAGGCGGATCTGCACCTGCGGCCCTTGCCGGGCACGGATGTGGCGCTGGCCCTCGGTGTGGCGCACGTGGCGTTCGCGGAAGATCTCGCAGATCGCGAGTTCCTCGCAGCGCACTCGGCGGACGCCGCGGCGTTCGAGGCCCACGTCGCCGCCTTCACGCCGGAGGCCGCGGGCGCGATCGCGGGCGTGGATCCCAGCGCGATCCGCGAGCTCGCCCGGATGTATGCCGCGTCCTCGCCGGCGTTCCTCCGGTGCGGGTGGGGCCTCGAGCGGAACCGGAACGGCACGGACGGCGTGCGGGCCGTCACGTCGCTGCCGGCGATCTTCGGGAAGTTCGGGGTTCGCGGCGGAGGGTTCTGCCTGTCGACGTCCGGCGGGTACGGCGTGGACGCGAAGCGCTGGCAGGAAGCGCCGGGATCGCCGCCGCCCGGCCGCATCGTGAACATGTCGCAGCTCGGCCGGATCCTAGAGGAGACCCGGGATCCGCCGATCCGGAGCGTGTACGTCTACGACTGCAACCCCGTCGCGACCGCGCCCGACCAACAGCGCGTCGTGGAGCAGCTCCGGCGGCCCGACCGGTTCGTGGTCGTGCACGAGCAGGTGTGGACCGACACGTGCGACGTCGCGGACCTGGTGCTCCCCGCCACGACCTTCCTCGAGCACGAGGAGCTGGTCCGCTCGTACTCGAGCTACTCGGTGCAGTGGGGCGCGCCGGTGATCCCGCCGGTCGGCCAGGCGTGGAGCAACCACCGGGTCTTACAGGCGATCGCGCGGGCGCTCGGGTACGGGGACGAGCCGGCGTTCCGCGTCACGCCGCGGGAGCTCGCGACGGAGATGCTCGCGCAGCTCGGCGGCGACCTGCCCGGCCTCGAACGGGAGACGATCCGGCACTTCCCCCGCCCGGTGCAGTACGCGGACGTGTCGCGGCGGATCACCCTCGCCGGCGACACGCCTCCCCGCTGGCGGCCGCCGCTGTCGGCGGAGCCGCTGATCCTCGTGAGCCCGGCGACCCCGCGCGCGGTGTCCTCCACCGGGTACGAGGCGTTGGCCGCAGGCACTGCCCGCGTCGAGCTCCACCCCGACGACGCGGCTGCGCGTGGGCTGCTGGATGGCGACGTCGCGCGGGTACACAACGCGCACGGGGCGGTCGAGCTCCTCGTAGCCGTGAACGCCACGAACCGGCCAGGCGTCGTGTCGATCCCGAAGGGCCTGTGGCGGAGCGCGACCCGGAACGGCTGGACCAGCAACGCGCTCGTGTCCGACCACGTCGACGAGCTCGGCGGGGGTGCCTGCTACAACGACGCGCGGGTCGAGATCACCCGGCTCGGGCCCGGAGCCGCGGTACGCGATACGACGGGGGGATGACCACGACGACCGAGCCCTGCCCGACCTGCGGAAAGCCGCCCTCCATCTGCATCTGCGACCGCTGCGCGCCCATGGACGTGCGCACGAGCGTCGTCGTGCTCCAGCACCCGCAGGAGCAGGACGTGAACCTCGGCACCGCGCCGATCCTCGAGCGCACCGTCGGCGCAGTTCGGAAGGTCGGGTTGTCCTGGCCGAACCTGGCAGACGCGATCGGAGGCGAGCCGAAGGGCCGCTGGGCCGTGCTGTATCCGAGCTCGCTGCCGCGCGACCTCACCCCGCAGGAGCTCGAGGCCCCCACGGTCGTCCTCGACCGGAACGGGGCGTCCGTCCTCGTGAAGCTCGACGGGATCATCCTGCTCGACGGCACCTGGAGCCAGGCCAAGGCGCTCTGGTGGCGCAATGCATGGCTCCTCAAGCTCGACCGCCTGATCGTGCGCCCCAGGGAGCCGTCGATCTACGGGAAGATGCGGAAGGAGCCGCGGAAGGAGTACGTCTCGACGCTGGAGGCCGCCGCGGACGCGCTCGTCGCCAACGGGGAGCCCGAGTCCGTGAGGACCGAGCTCCGCCGCCTGATGCGGACGATGGTGCAACGGGCGCGGGACGCCGCGCCCGCGTGATCAGATGATCTGGATCACGAAGACCGGCTGCGCGGTGGAGTAGACCCCGTCCGCGAGCGGCGTCCCGACGGGCGCCGGCAGCAGCGGGAACCCGGGCGCGATGTCCGGGCAGGTGTCGATCTCGAAGGCCTGCGAGATGCCAGTCTCGAACGCGTCGACGCCGTTGAAGCTGATGTAGTCCGACATCATATTCGCCGCGGGCACGTATCCGGCGTTGTACGGGAGGACATCCTGCGGGGTGCCGTACCCGATGGTCACCGAGAACAACGCGAGGTAGTCGCGGATATCGGTGAAGCCGTAGAACACCGCGGGGTCGACGCGGGTGCAGTTCGTGGCGCCGTCGAGGAGCGCGACGTCCCACATGCCGAACACGGAGCCGCCGGAGGTCACGAAGACCGCCGGATCCGTCGCGACAGCAGCGGACGCGTCGTAGTCGATCGTGCAGAGGGGCGTGAACGCCGCGTCGTACACCGTGACGAACACGGCGGCCGAGTAGTCGATCCCCCCGGCCGGGTCCGTGAAGTCGTCGTACATGGTCGCGCCGTCGTACACGAGGCCCTGGTTCGCGACCGAGATGTACAACGGGCGCATGGTCGGCGCGCCCGGGACGTAGGCTGGGTCGCTGATGACGACGGCCGGGGGCAAGCACTCGAGGCCCGCCAGGGCGTCCCACCCTTCCACGAAGTAGGCGGCGCCGAAGTGCACGTCGTCCGGGATCGGCCCGTTCGTGGCCGGGACCTCGACGAACGAGGTCAGACCGCAGTCCTCCTCGTACGTGAAGCGATAGCCCACTTCGAACGCCGTGACGCGGTCGGTCGTGACGTACAGGCCCTCCACGTACGGCAGCCAGTCCCCGGCCCAGTCGAGCCCGGCGTCGAGCACGCCGGCTTCCAGGTCGGCCTGGATCGTGTCGAGGTCGCCGAAGCCGATGCCCCAGTCGTTCAGCTCGAGCACTTCGCGCACGTCCGTCGTCCCGTAGATCAGGGGATCGAGGCCGGCGCAGTCCGAGTCCGCGCCGGTCAGGTCGACGTCGTACCGGTTCCACACCCGCCCACCCAGGACCGCCCACGGGGCCGCGGCCGGGGTCAGGAGCTCGCCGTCGGCGACGACGGTGCAGAGCAGGTTGCCGCTGGCGTCCAGCAGGTCGAAGAACACGGCCGTCGGGTTGTCCGCGATCACGCCGGCGTCATCGCTCGTGTAGTCGGCGAACCCGGCGCCGTCGTACGCGCCCTGCACGAACACCTGCACGAAGCTGGGATCGAGGTTCCCGGCGACCGGGGCGGCGGATGCCGCGATGTCCACGGTCGGGTACTCGCACGCTGCGACGTCGTCCAGCGGATCGAGCGGGTCGGTGCCGTCCGTGACCTCCGCGCCGTCCTTCGCGCCGCCGCCGTCCGTGTCGGCGACGATGGGGCTCGTGCCGAGGGCTTCCTCCTCCGCGTCGTCGAGCCCGTCCTTGTCGGTATCCGCGAGGACCGGGCTCGTACCCAGGAGATCCTCCTCCGCGTCTCCGAGCGTGTCGCCGTCGGTGTCGACGAGGCCGGGGTCGGAGCCGAAGTCGTTCACCTCGTACCCGTCCAGGAGGCCGTCGCCGTCCGTGTCCGGCACGAGCGGATCCGCGCCGTTCGGGGCTTCGTCCCCGTCGAAGAGGCCGTCGGAGTCCGTGTCCTGGACGAGCGGATCCGTCTTGCTCGCGACCTCCTCGCCGTCGAGCAGGCCGTCGCTGTCGGTGTCGGAGAGGAGCGGGTTCGTGCCGAGGGCCGCTTCGTCCCCGTCGAGCACGGCGTCGCCGTCCGTGTCGTCCGACAGCGGGTTCAGGTTCGCCGCGACCTCGTCCCCGTCGGTGAGCCCGTCGAGGTCGGAGTCCTGCGCGAGCGGATCGGTGCCGAGATCGACCTCGTCGCCGTCCTCGAGCCCGTCGCCGTCGGTGTCGGCGAGGTTGGGGTCCGTCGCGGCCGCGGCCTCGTCCCCGTCGTCGAGGCCGTCTCCGTCCGAGTCGCTCGCGATCGGGTTCGTGCCGCCCGTGATCTCTTCCCCGTCCAGCAGACCGTCCCCGTCCGTGTCCGGCTTGTTCGGGTTGGTGCCGAGGATGCCCTCCTCGGCGTCCGTCAGCCCGTCCCCGTCGCTGTCGACCGCCGGAGGGTCGGTGTCCGTGTCGGTGGTGTCCGTGTCGGTGTCGGTGTCCGTGTCCGTGTCCGTGTCCGTGTCCGTGTCCGTGTCCGCGTCACCCTCGACGTTCGTGTCGGTGTCGATCTGGGTGTCGACGTCCGTGTCCGTCGCGCCGTCGGCCTTGTCGGCGTCGTCACCACTGCACGCCACGAGCGCCACGAGCGCGAGCGTACGGATGACCGGCCAGGAGAAGAGGAGGGATTGCACGCGCATGGTTGATCTCCAGGCAGGGACGGAACGAGAGCACCGGGCGAGTATGCCCCGTCCGTCCGTCGCCCGCCAGTGCGGCGTGCACCGGCCGGCCGGATTATGGGGCCGCACACCGGGGGGCCGTTTGGGATCCATCGAGTCGGGCAGATACGAGAGCCGGGACGGGACGCGACTGTACTGGGAGTCGCGCCTCCCGGAGGGCGCTCCGAAGGCCCACGTCGCCGTGATCCACGGCTACGGAGACCATATCGGCCGGTACGGCGAACTGATGGACGCGCTCGTGGCGGGCGGTTTCGCCGCGCACGGCTTCGACTACCGCGGGCACGGGCGCGCAGAGGGGCGCCGCGGCCACTGCGGCCGATTCGCAGAGTTCCACGACGATCTCGAAGCGCACCTCGCCGCCGTGCGGAAGCGGGCGCACGGGGCGCCCGTGTTCGCGTTCGCACACAGCCACGGCGCGCTCGTGACCGTGTCGTACGCGCTCGACCGCGGACTCGACGGCGTCGGCGGCCTGGTCCTGTCGGCGCCG
>CAMCWU010000190.1 GCA_945882675.1 Klebsiella pneumoniae
TTGTCCATGGCCGGGAACAACGTGTCGTCCCACCGGGCCGCCACCAGGAAGCGGCGATCGCGCAGCGGCGCGCCACACTTGTCGCACGCGGCGGAATCCCGCGTCGTACCCGGATGCTGGCACTCCCAGCACCGTCGCGTGGCGAGGTCCGCGCGGACGTCGTTCGCGAGGTAGAACATCCTGCCCTCCGCGAGGCGGACGAGCCCTTCGATCGTGAAGTGCTCTCCAACCAGCGTTCCAGGCGGAAGATGTGCGGGACGATCGGCCATTCGCAGCCCTCCGGACGGCGGTCGCCGCGGCACGGACCGGCAGTGTACGCCATCGCGCCGGGATCGTGTCAAGCGGTCGCGAAAGATGGGGGTTGCTCCGTCGGAACCACGTTCGACGACGGTTCTTCACCGTCCCGGCACCCCCGCGGACCGCCAGACCGGGATATCAGGGCCACCCCGTGGGGGATGGAGGTACCATGACGTTCCGCACCTGTGTCGTCGCCGCGCTCGCGCTGCCGCTCGCGCTCGCCTGCCGCCCGGAGCCCAAGTCGGACACCGGCACGGTCGAGGGGGACGCGGACACCGACACCGACACCGACACCGACTCGGACGCCGACGCGGACTCCGACTCCGACACCGACGCCGATACCGACGTGCCGGTGGGCGGCTGCCCGGAGCCCGCGAGCCTCGCGAGCCTGTACGGCACGCTCGACCCGGCCATGGTGACCACCACGAACTACGGCTTCTCGGCCGGCGTGCAGGCCGCGATCACGGCGTCTCCGGGCGACGGCGAGCCGAACGCCACGGTGGACCTCATGATCAACGGCGCGGTGATCACGGCCGTCGGCTACCACCCCCCGGACACCGACCCCGGCACCGTCTGGTTCCAGGACCAGGACGCGGCGCTGCGCACCTACAACACGCCCATGCCGGGCGTGAAGGTCGGGGACAAGGTCTCGTTCCGCATCACCGAGATCTCGAACTACAACGGCGAGCTCGAGATCGTGGCGCTGGACAGCCTGACGATCGATAGCTCGGGCACGCCCGTCTACGTCCGCGACGCCACGGGGACGACCCTCGACTACGCCACGGACGGCCGCGAGCTGCTCCGCGTGTGGGGCGAAGTGATGTCGGACGGCATCGAGTGCGGAGGCGTCAGCTCGTGCTACCCCTTGAACTACGGCGGCGCGACGGACGTGGAGTTCCGCGTCGGCGCAGCACTCGGCCTGCTCACTGGCGACTGCGTCATCCTCACGGCGCCGCTGGGCGTGTTCGACACCGAGCTCCAGTTCGACCTGTCCGACTGGGCGTGGCTGGCGGTCTACTAGTGCGCGCCACGATCGGGATCGCGCTGACCCTCTCTGCATGCAGTCTCCCGTGGGCCGGCTGCGCCGCGCCGCGGGACATGGAGAGCCAGGAAGGCTGGTGGGCGGACGCCACGGACTACGACGTCCTCGAGACCGTCGCGTTCACGGACGTCCCCTACGACTTCACGGGGGCGACCCCGATCGGGGAGCTGCCAGTGGTGCCCGAGTTCGCCGTCGAGTGGGCGGCGGGGGACGCCGCGCTGCCGGAGTGCCCGGACTGGTCGGTCAGCCGGGACCTGCCGCTCGAGATCACGGGGATAGTCACGATCTACCCCCGCTATTACTTCAAGACGGACGGCTGCGACGGCGACGAGGAGAAGTTCTACGGCTCGTTCTTCATCCAGGACAGCTCCGGAGCCCACTTCGTCCTCGGGGACAGCAAGGTCGCGCACTTCGACGCCGGGGATCGCGTGACGCTGACCGTCCGCGGCCTCGCCAACCGCTTCGAGCTCCCCATGATCGTGGGCCACGACGTCGTGAACGTCGACGTCGGTCCGGAGCCCATCTACTACGAGGTCGCGGACGGCCCGTTCACGACGGACGACACCGCGCGCGTCCGCCGCGTCACGGGCACCGTCTCCACGGAGATGGACACCTTCGGGGCGTTCACGGTCACCGGGGACGACGGCACCGACTGGTCCGTCGGGCTCGACGTCGAGCTCAACCGCCGCGGGGTGGAGTACGCTCCCGGCACGCGCGTGACCGTCACCGGCCCCGTGCAGTACAGCTTCTCAGAGTTCACGATCGTGGTCATGCAGAAGGGCCAGATCCAGATCCTCGCCGAATCGTCCGGAGAATAGCCGATGCTGGCCCTGTGCCTCTCTTCGCTCGCGCTCGCCCAGGCCACCAACCAGCCGGGCGGCCAGGACATCGAGTATCGTCAGGGAGCGGTCGAAGGCGTGCAGCGCCTCCGCCTCGGCGCGCTCATGGAGACCCAGTGGCACGAGTACGACAACCTCGACTTTCGCCTGATCGACGAGAGCAGTGACCAGGCGATCCTCGACAGCGACGACCGCGGCAACCTCGCCTTCTCGGGCGCTGCGTTCGACCTCGAGTACGACGTGGACGACCACACCACGATCGGCCTGTCCACCAGCCTCCGCGGCCTGTGGGGCAACGACCAGATCGGCCAGGTGAGCGCGTTCAACTCCTGGCTGTACTTCAACAACCTGTACGTCAAGGCGTACACGAACGACCCGGACGGCCTGTCGCTGACCGTCGGTCGCCAGTACTACGAGATCGGCGGGCTCGGCGGCACGCCGGACTACGTGCTCGCTGACGTCGTCGACTGGATCCGGGCGGACATCCCGCTGCCGGGCGTAGGGCGCCTGATCCTCATCCCGATCAACGTCGCGGCGCTCTCGGGCGACGACGCCGGCCCGGACTTCGTCAGCTACCTCGGGCAGTCCGACGATCCGGTGTTCAATATGCGCGGCGACCGGATGACCAAGCGGTCGGGCCTCGTGCTCCAGGCCGACGACCTGCCGCTCCCGCTACAGGCCAGGGCGTACGCCTTTTACTCGGACATCGGCGGGAGTGGCACGGGCGCAGACATCAGCTACGGCGGAGAGCTCGGGAACTTCGCGGACAACGACTGGGTCGTCAACGCCGGCGTGCGCGCGCAGGGCGAGTTCGGCAGCTTCAAGCCGTATGCCCACTTCGACTTCAGCACCGGCATGGACCGCAAGGAGCTGGTCGCGGAGGATGTGGACGCCTTCGGCTTCGCGTGGGGCGGCGGTCTCGCGTTCCGCGGCCAGCAGGAGGAGGGCGAGGAGAGCGGAGACCGGAGCGGCCTCGACGCCCAGCTCACCTACTTCGACTGCCTCGGCCCCGCGTACGCCGAGAACGGCCTGCAGTACAGCCACGGCTACGTGGGCATGAAGGCCCGGCAGGCCGGCGGCCTGATCATGAACCGGTACCTGGGCTGGCATCCGACCGCGTACGTCGGCGGCAGCGGGATCTCGGACACGCCGCAGGACATGGACCGCAAGTCCGGCACGCGCGTGCTGAACGCCGGCGCGGAGTTCGCGTTCAAGGGGCCCATCTCGGTGGGCGCGGGCTGGTGGTACGCGCAGGACACGGGCGTGACCTACCTCGCCCAGGGCGCGCTCGACACCATCACCCCGCCCTTCGGCTACTCGCGCGAGGAGTTCGCGGCGGAGTCCCGGCTCGGGGCCGGCCTCGGGCACGAGATCGATGCGCTCTTCACCGCGCACATCACGCGGTCGCTCGATCTGACGGCGACGGGCGGCGTGCTGCTCCCGGGCGACTTCTACCGCACCGAGATCGAGCGGGTGGCCGGTACGGCCCTCGGATCCTCGGATCCGGCGATGGCGTGGGCCGCTTCTGGCGGCACGCGCGTGCGGTTCTAGGATGCTGTTCACCCTGCTCCTGCTGGCCTGCAACGCCGCGCCCGAGAAGGGGACGCAGGGCGTGGACTTCCGCGCGGGTGGCGCTGCCGGCGACTCGGGCGAGCGTGGCAGCGTGAAGATCAGCGAGATCCTGTGGTCCGGCTCGGTCGCCGACGACGGGACCTGGGATCCGACGGACGTGTTCGTGGAGGTCCGGAACGAGTCCGCGCGACCGCTCGACATCTCCGGCTGGCAGATCGTCGTCGAGGGCGACGTGATGCGCACGCACAAGCTCCCTGCCATGCCGCGGAAGATCGAGGTCGGAGAGCACTTCCTGCTCGCCGCCAAGACGTCGGGGTGCTTCCCCGAGCCGGATGCGGTCCTGCCGGAGCTGGCGTTCTCCCTCGATGATCCGGTCGAGGTCACGCTGCTCGACCAGGACGACCGCCTCATCGAGCCGGTGGGCTCCATCATCCACCCGCCGTTCGCCGGCGGGTACGACCTGGTGGAGTCCCGCAGCATGGAGCGCGTGGAGCTGATGTTCGGCTCCGAAGGCACGTCTCCGACGACCTGGCACTTCTATACGGAGGCCGACGTGGAGATCCCGAACAACGACCGCGTCGCGGACGGCTGCAAGCTCCGCACGCTCGCGTCGGCGGGCCGGCCCAACTCGCCCGACTACTCCGGCGCGTCCGCCAGCGGGAGCCTCGAATGATGCGCCTCCTTCCACTGGTTCTGCTCGGAGCGTGCGCGCCGCCGGACCCTGGCGCGCTCTTCACGTCCGCCACGGCCCGCGTCCTCCCGGACGGCCAGGCCACGGACGCGTTGCTGATCGACGCCATCGACGCCGCGAAGGACTCGCTCCACGTCGCCCTCCCCGCCGCAGAGGACACCGGGATCTCGGACGCGATCCTGCGCGCGTTCGACCGCGGCGTGGACATCCAGGTCCTCACCGACGTCGACCGCGAGGGAGACCCGGGGATCACCGCCCTGATCGACGCAGGGGTGCCTGTCTCGCTCGCGGACGGCGGGATGACCTACTTCGACTTCACGACGAGCCGGGACGTGACGTGGACGAGCGACCAGGTTCGCATGACCGACTGCTGGGTCGTCACGGACGGGTTGCGCGTCGTCGGCTGCACGCTCGCGGGCAGCCTCCAGGGCGGCCCCCGCGTCGCCTTCGACGTGAAGGGCGAGGAGATCGCCGAGGACGTGCTGGGCGAGCACAA
The DNA here is from genome assembly GCA_945882675.1 of Klebsiella pneumoniae. GTDB lineage: Bacteria > Myxococcota_A > UBA796 > UBA796 > CANLGQ01. The sequence goes on from CAMCWU010000190.1 coordinate 4,938, forward strand.
CCAGATCTTCGGCGGCACGGACGCGACCGCCCTCACGTCCTTCAGCAACCCCGCGAAGTCGATCCTCGACCTGAACGCCACGTATCCGAACACGGACGACACCCGCGTCGGCGTGTGGTTCGGCCCGCAAGAGCGGCTCACGAAGCGAGTGATCGACGCGATCTACGGCGCGCGGAGCAGCATCCGGGTCCTCACGGACGACCTGTCGAACGACGGCCTCGCCCGCGCGCTCCAGGACAAGGCGAAGAACGGCTTCGACGTCACCGTCATCACGGGCCCGCACTTCGGCCTCGCGTCGTCCGTGCAGGCCCGCGAGTACGAGAACGGCACGCCGGACGTCGACAAGTTTGCGCGCACGGACGTCGACCAGCTCCCGACCGTCATCCTGATCGACTTCGAGGACACGCGCCTGGGCCAGCGGTCGCTCGCGAAAGCGATGGTCCTCACCCACGATCTGGTGTCGAGCGCGCGGATCTGGAAGGGGTCGGAGGTCGTCAGCGACCAGGTCCTCGACGGCACGCTCTGGTCGCTCGAGGACTCGGACGAGCCCTCTCCCGAGATGATCGATCTGCTCGCCCTGTTCGAAGACCAGCTCGCGCTGGCGGAGGAGCTCTGATGCGCGCTTCGATGCCTCTGGTGCTGCTCGCCGCGTGCGGTCGGCCGCCTTCCGACTCGGACCTCGAAGGGACGCGAGGATCGAAGGTCGACTTCTACTTCAACGACCCGGGCAGCCGCCTCTCGAACTTGTGGAGCCCGGACGTCGTGGACATCATGGTCGACTGGATCGACCAGTCGGGCGCGAGCATCGACTTCGCGGTCATGGGGTTCAGCCACCCGCGCGTGTACGAAGCGATAATCCGCGCGTACGATCGCGGCGTGCAGATCCGCATGGTGGGCGACGCGGGCCACCTGAGCAACGCCGGCTACCTGGCGCTGCAGGAGCGCCACATCCCGATCGTGGTCGGCAACGGCCAGCACATCATGCACGACAAGTTCATGGTGATCGACGGGCGCTTCGTGTTCGGCGGGACCTCGAACTGGTCGGGGTCGGACCTCGAGAACAACTCGAACAACTTCTTCGTCCTCGACTCGCCGGGCGTCGCCGCCGACTTCACGGCCGAGTTCGAGCAGATGTACGCAGGGGTGTTCGGGAACAACAAGGTCGCCATCGACAACGGGCGGGTCTACGAGATCGGTGACACGACGGTCGAGGTGTGGTTCTCGCCGAACGAAGACGCCATGGGCCGCCTGCTGGAGGTCGTCAACGCCGCCACGGACTCCGTGCGGTTCACGATCTTCGCGTTCACGAAGGACCAGGTCGGCAGCGCGCTCATCCAGAAGAAGGCCGAGTTCGATGCGAAGAACGCGGCGGAAGGCGTCTCCGCCGATCTGCCGTACGACAAGCGCCGGAGCGTCGCGGGCGTCATCGACCAGAGCCAGCTCCACAGCAACGGCCAGTACCACGAGGTCTACCGCCTGCTGAACGCCGGGGTCTCCGTGCGGATGGACGCGATCGACTCCACGCTGCTGCCCGGCGACTACCAGGCCGGCGGCGGGCGCCTGCACAGCAAGACGATGATCATCGACGCCGGGACGGACCACGCGACGGTCGTGAGCGGCTCGTTCAACTGGTCCGCGTCGGCGACCGGGAGCAACGACGAGTTCCTCCTGGTCTTTCATGGGCCGCGGGCGACGGACCTGTTCGCCGAGTACTTCGACGACCTGTACGGCGTCGCGCGCACGCTCGGGGGGGACCGCGTCGCGACCGGGATCCAGCCCGGGGACGTCCGGATCAACGAGATCATGTGGTACGGCGTGACGGACATGGACCCGGACGGCTTCGACGAGTTCATCGAGCTCGAGAATATGACGGACGCCGAGATCAACCTCGACATGTGGCAGATCGGGAACGAAGACGACGTCGTCATCGGCTTCCCGCCCGGCAGCCGGATCCCGCCGCGCGGGCGCTTCACGGTGGTCGACCACGTGCTCGAGCCGTACGTGGACGGCCAGCCGCAGGACACGAACACGGCGTACCTCACTGGCGATCTCGTGCTGAACGCGTTCAACGACAACCGCCAGGCGCGGATGTACATCAAGGACGGCGAGCTCGAGCTCGTGCTGCGCGACCCGGACGGCGTGCTGATCGACGCGGCCGGCAACGGCGGGCCGGCTTTCGCGGGCGGACCGGATGGCGGGGTGGTGCGGTCGATGGAGCGCCTCCCGGGCGAGAACGACGGTACGCTCCCGTCTTCGTGGAAGAGCTGCACGGCCGCCGCGGGCGGGGGAGATGTGAACCCGGTCTACCAGGCTACGATCATCGCGATGCCGGGAGAGGCGACTTCCCCGTGATATAATCCGCAAGGGAGTGCGCGTGGTTCGACCTGCAGACGTCGCGGTAAATGATCTGCAGCGAGACCGCTACCTGCTCACGGGCGCCGACCTCGAGCGCATGGTGGCCGCGGGTATGTTCGCGGGGGAGCGGGTAGAGCTGCTCCATGGACAGCTCTACGTGACACCGCCCCAGCACCCGCCTCACGCCGGCGCGACCGTCAAGCTCCTCACCGCGCTCCTGCGCGTCGCTCCGCCCGAGCGACTCCGCATGGCGCTGCCGCTGGTGTGCGGCGAGAACAGCCAGCCGCAGCCCGATGCCGTCATCCTGCGTGAGTCCGGCCCGGACGACCACGCAGCCCAGCACCCGACCGCGGCGGACACGATCCTGGTCGTCGAG
>CAMCWU010000191.1 GCA_945882675.1 Klebsiella pneumoniae
GCCACACGGTGTGGTCGCCGACCGTGTCGCCGCCGCGGATCGCGTGCACGCCGATCTCGCCCGCAGGCCGCTCGCCCACCAGGCCTTCGCGGCCGTGGATCAGGTGATCCGCGAGGTCCACGCCGCGCGCGCCCGCCACCGTGGCCGCCAGAGCCAGCGCGGTACCGGACGGGGCGTCGCGTTTGCGGCCGTGGTGGGCCTCCACGATCTCCACGTCGAACCCGGGCAGAGCTGCGGCCGCGCGGGCCACGAGCTCGTGCAGGAGCGCCACCCCCACCGAGAAGTTCGCGGCGTGGAGCACCGGCGCCATGGCCGCCCGGCGGTCCAGCGCGGCCCGGTGGACCGCGCCGAGGCCCGTGGTGCCCGACACGAGCGCCACGCCGGGGCCGAGCCGCTCGAGCGCCGCAGCGAGCGCGTCCGGCGCCGAGAAGTCGATGACGACGTTCGCGTCACCGAACGGATCCGGACCGTCGAGCGCGCCACGCCCGACGGCGATGGCATCACCGGCGAGCTCCCCCAGGATCATGCGGCCCATCCGGCCGCCCGCCCCCAGGACCGCCGCCCGCATCAGCGCAGCGCCGCGTCGAGGATCCCGGCTGGCGACGGGCCCGAGAACGGCGCGAGCGGCAGGCGCGGATCGGGGCCGCACAGGCCGAGCTCCGCGAGCGCCGCCTTGCACGGGACCGGGTTGACCTCGCTGAACAGGAAGGTCGTGAGCTCCCACAGCCGGTGCATCTGGTAGCCGGCCTCCTGCACGCGACCCGCCCGATAGTGGTCGTAGATCGCCACGGTCTGGCTGGGCGCCACATTGGAGAGCACCGAGATGCAGCCCGTCCCGCCGAGCGAAAGCAGCGGGAGGAACGTGAAGTCGTCCCCCGAGAGCACCGGCGTGTTGCACCGCGCGATCAGGTCGCCGCCGTACTTGAGGTCGCCGGTGGCCTCCTTCACGGCGATCACGCCCGGGATGCTCGCGAGCTCGCACAGGAGCGGCGGCGGGATGGTCTGCCCCGTGCGGCCCGGCACATGGTAGAGCACCAGGGGGAGGCCGACCTTCACGGCCTCGCGCACGTGCGCACGCAGCCCGTTGGGGTTCGGCTTGTTGTAGTACGGGAACACCAGGAGCCCGGCGTTCGCGCCGAGCTTCGCGGCCTCCTCGCACAGCTGGAGCGTGGACCGCGTGCTGTTGGTGCCGACGCCGGCGGTGACCGCCACGCGCCCGTTGCCGACCGCCAGGGTCGTCTCGATCACGCGCCGCCACTCGTCGCGCTGCAAAGTGGGAGACTCGCCGGTCGTGCCGCACGCGACGAGGCCGTGGACCCCGGCGTCGATCTGGCGCGCGCACAGGCGCTCGTACGAGCGGAGGTCGAGCTCACCGTCGCCGTCGAACGGCGTGACCATGGCCGTGTGAATGCCCTGCATCAGAACTCCACCTTGAGCTGGAGCTGGCCGGCGAAGACCGGGTCGTCGAAGTTGTCCTCCACGCCCAGCGCGCCATCCGGCGACTGGTAGTCCCGGTAGTAGGTACCTGGGAGGAACGCCCCGAAGGTCGCGCCGGCCTCGAAGTGCTCGACGCCGCGGTACACGACCGAGGTGTCGAACTCCAGGCCGTAGCTGCGGCGACTGCCGAAGCTGTCCGGCACCTTGGCCACGCGGGCGCCGAGGATCGACTGCTCGAGCGACAGGCCGCCGTAGATCTCGCGGCCGAAGGTCGGCTTCGCGTACAGCGCGTTGCTCACGGCCTCTCCCGTCAGCGCGAAGTCGGTGTTCCGCCCGCCGTTCGCGTCGTTCGGCGTCCCCTCTGCCAGGATCGGCATGGGCTGCTCGAACAGGATGATGCCCACCGAGTGGTCGCGATCGAAGGTGTGGACCCGCAGCCGGCTGTCGTTGACGTCGCCGTCGCCCGAGGCGTATCCGCCCTCTACCTCCAGCTTCCAGGGGCTCGCGTCCAGGCCCGCGTGGAGCACGGCGCCCACCGTCATGATGCTCACGTCGCTCACGTCGTCGCCGAGATCACCGCCGCCGAACTGGCCGACGACCTCCGCCCCCGCGCTGATCCGGCCGAGCTCGGCGGACACCGCGGCGTCGAGCGTGACGAGGTCGAACGAGTCGCTCGGCGTGCGAGTCCAGGTCGCCCACAGGCCGCTCTCGAACTGCTCGGTGCGGTACGCGAAGGAGAGGTCGAACGCCGTGGTGTCGTCCGTCTCGTTGACGAAGCCCTCCGTGTTGACGTTCGCCGCCGCGCTCACCCAGATCTGGTCCTGGACCAGGTACTCCCAGCGGATGCGGTCGCTCGTGTCGCCCCAGTCGCAGGTGTCGCACAGGCCGTCGTTGAGCCAGATGCCCTGGCCCCACTGCAGCGGCATGCGGCCGAAAGAGAAGGTACCGATAGGCGTCTGGGCTTCTCCCCAGGCGCGCCAGAGCGTGATGTCGCGCAGCGCGTCTGTCGGGTCCGTCGTGGACGTGGGGGCGGTGACGGCCCGCTCGTCGTACGAGAGCAGGCCCTGCACCGGGTTCGTGTAGGTGAAGGGCTGATCGCCCCAGACCACGCCGTCGAGCGCCCGGATCTCGACGAACGCGGACACGTCGTCCGTGATCAGGAACTTCGGCTTGAGCCACAGGCGGTGCTGGGCGTACCAGCTCAAACCTTCGCTGTCGGCGCGCGCGCGGTCGAGGGAGAGCGTGTCGTAGGCGCGCATCCGGGCGCGGTACCAGCCGTCGAACTCGACCTCCACGGCGGAGGCGGGAGCGGCCGCCAGGAGGGCCGCGGCGGCCACCATGGCGCCGCAGAGCGCCGCCCACGGGATCTTCGGCCGCGGAGAGGGGGGAGAGGGGGTCACTGGCCAGGCTCCGGACCGCCCGGGTCGGGCGGGGTGACGCCGCGCGCGTCGCCGGGGGGCTTAGCACGGGCGGCCCATGCCTGCCCGCGTCCTCCGCGAGCAGCGCGATCTCGAACAGCGGTCGCCGCGGTGCGTCCTGCGCTTCGCAGCGACATGCGAAAGACTTTACGCACCCCCCCTTCCCAGGACGCTGCGCGGTTGCTACGGTGTGGCGGTCGCGGAAGTTGCCGTTTTGGGTTGGAGGCGAGTTGATCGGCTTTTCAGCTATGTTCCTGGCAGGTCTGGCCCAGGCCGGGGCCCTCGGACCCTGGCGTGACGACCCGCTCGAGATCGACCAGGCGAGCCCCGTGGCCGCCCTGATCGACAGCTCGGCCCCGCAGTGCTCGGCGCTGTACCGGAACATGCAGCAGCTCCCCGAGCGGCCGGACCTCTACCCGCTCGCGACCCCGCAGAACGCGTGGGGCGCCGCGTACATGGGCGACCTGCTCGTCGCCGTGGCGGAGGAGATGGCCATCCTGCTCCCGGACGCCGAGCCCATCCTCGTCGGCGACATCAGCCGGCGCGGCGGCGGCCAGCTCGGCCCCCACGTCTCGCACCAGCAGGGGATCGACGCCGACCTCGGCCTGTATCAGAAGGGTGGCCGGCAGGACGGCGTCGGCGGCTTCACGGACCTGACGGCGTCGAACATCGACTACGAAGCGAGCTGGCTCCTCATCAAGAGCCTCCTCGACTCGGGCCGCATCGAGTTCATCCTGCTCGACGGGCGCGTCATCTCGTTGCTTCGCGATTGGACCATCGAGAACGGGCGTCTGACACGCGACGAAGCGCAGCGCGTCTTCCCGAAGGACGGCACGCCGCGCCTGTGGGAGCAGACCGGCTACGTGCGCCACGCCGCGAACCACCGCGACCACATCCACGTCCGCGTGCGCTGCGACAACGGCGGCGCAGCGGAGGAGTAGCGGCGCAGAGCCGCTCACGGGTGTTCGGCGGCAGAGTAAGCCGTCAACCCGCGCAGTTGTCGCATTCCCCCTGGATCTGTACCTGGACCTTCCGGTCGCGCACGGACCTCGGCACGTCCGCGGAAGTGGGGAGCGCCATGGAGACGTCGGGGATGCACGCGACCTCTCCGCAGCTGGTGCACAGGAAGTGCGGGTGCTCGCCCTGGTGCTGCTCGGAGCGCTCGTAGCGCCACACGTGGTCCCCGTGGTCGACGCGGCGGAGCAGGCCGACCACCGACAGGTCGGTGAGGTTCCGGTACAGCGTCGCGCGGTCCCAACCGTCCGGGCCCAGGCGCTCGACCATGTCCAGGTGGCTCATGGGGGCCGTGGCGCCGTCCAGCACCTCCAGGACCGCGATGCGGGCGGCCGTGGACCGCAGGCCAGCAGCCCGGATGCGGTCACGGATGGCGTCGCGCTCGGTCGCCGGCATGGGACCTCCAGAGGACCAGGATAATCCCTCAACCTACCCTCGGGAAGCCCGCGGAGCTAGGAACGCGTACGCATGGCCTCGACCGGCTGGATGCTCGCCGCGCGCATGGCGGGGACGGCCGAGCCGAGGAACGCCATCGCGATCCCGAGGCCGAACGCCGTGAGCAGCACCTCCGGGCTGACGTCCGCATACAACCGCGCCTGGAACGGGATGCCAGCGTCCATATTCTGCGCGATCTGGTCACCGATCTCCACGCCGTTCTTCTCCAGCCACGCGCCGCCGAGACCGCCAACCACGATCCCGCCGATCCCGCCGATCGTGGCGATCGTCAGCGCCTCGATCACGAACAGGGAGACCGCGCCGAGCCGCCCGAGGCCCATGGCCCGCATGACGCCGATCTCCGACGTCCGCTCCAGCACCGACATCATCATCGTGTTCCAGACGCCGAGCGCCGTGATGAAGACGATGACGACCTTGAACACGTTCTGCACGACGCTCGCGATGGCGAGCACTCCGGCCCACGGGTCCCGCTCAGACCACGCTTGTACGGTCTGCCCGGCGATCTCCGGCGCGCCTTCGAGTGACCGGCGGAGGCTGGCGGCGTCGTCCCGATCGGCGCCATACACGAGGATCTCCGTCGCTCCGTCCCCGATGTCCGCCAGGTACTGGATCGGCCCGAGCGGCAGGAAAGCACCCTGGTCGACGTTTTGCACGCCGGCGTTCACGATGCCGACCACATTCGCCTTGATCGGCGACATGGCGCCGTCCTGCGTCTGGCCGATCATCACGACCTCGCTCCCGACCTTCGCCCCGATGCGGTCGGCGACGATACTGCCGAGCACGACCTCGCCGTCCTTGCCAGACAGGAGCGCGCCGCTGGTCAGGTGCTCCTGCAGGCCGAGCTGCTCCGTGTACCAGGCGATGGGAGCGCCGGTGACGAGCGCGAAGTTCTCGCCGATGTCGTCTCCCGCCGTCAGCGCGACGCCAGTGAGGATCCGCGGATATGCCGCGACCACTCCGGGGCGTTGCGCGATCGTCTCGGCGAGCGCCACGGCCCCCGGGATGTTGTCGTACAGCGGGAACAGCTGCTCGCGTTCGACGTAGTCCGGGTCGACGACGCGCACATGGCCGACCTGCGCCGCCGAGCTGCCCAGGATCATCCCAAAGATCCCGTTCATCCACGCGAGCGCGAGCGTGAGGATGGCGGTGCCGAACAGCACCGTCATGGCAGTCAGCGCGGTCCGCGTGATGTTCCGCGTGGCGTTCCGCAGGGCGAGGCGCAGGATGAGCATCAGGCCCTCACGGCTTCGGCCGGGACGATCCGGCTGGCGACGACCGCCGGGTAGACGGACGCGCCGATGGCGATGGCCCAGCCGAACGCGATGGCCGCCAGCACCACGCGTGACGAGAACCGGGTGTACAGCATGGCCGAGATCTGCAGGTTCGCCGAGCCCGTCTGCTCGATGAGCCCCGACAGGTCGATGCCGTTGGCGGCATAGTACGCGATGATCGCGGCGCCGATCGCCGCGCCCACGAAGCTGCCCACCAGGCCCATCATCGCGCCTTCGAGCACGAACAGGCGCACCACGCCGCTGCGCCGCATCCCCAGCGCCTGCAGCGTCCCGATCTCGCGGATCCGCTCGTACGCCGCCATCAGGATGGTGTTGGCGATCCCGAAGAACGACATGCCCATCAGCGCGACCACGAGGGCGTCCAGCGCAGTCTGCCGGATCCGCTGCAGCCGCATCATCCCAGCGGTCTGGTCGATCCAGGTCCGCGACGCGACGCCTGCTGGGAGGCTCCCGCCGAGCCCGTCCGCCCAGATGCCCGCGGCGTCGCGATCGTCCAGGCGGACGAGGACGTGCGATGTGGCGCCTTCGAGCCGGAGCAGGCTCTCACCTAGCTCTTTGGGGACGAAGATGCCGAGCTGGTCGACCAGGGGCGACCCGAGCGACACGACGCCGGCGACCTTCACGTCGAGCGCGTTGATCGCCCCCTGCGCCGTGCGGGCCTGCAGGATCATGTTGTCGCCCGGCGCGACCTTCAGCAGGCGCGCCACGCCCTTCCCGAGGAGCACGCCGTCCTCAGCAGTCACGGGGATCTTCCCGGTGACCTGCCAGCCGGCGCGCGGGAACACACGCTCGTCCGTGGCCGGGTCGAAGACGATGCCACGGGCGCGGAGCGAGTCCGCCTTGTGCACGGCGGTCGGCACGAACAGGGTGCGCGCGGTCCACCCGATCGAGGTCGAATCCAGCTTGGATGAGAGCTCTGGCGTCACCTTCCAGATCCCCTCCAGCGGGTGGGACAGGCCCTCTTCCGGGTAGCCGTCCGGCCGGAGGATGACGTGGCCCGACATCGTATCGACCTCGCTCCGGATGAGGTTCTCCTCGAGCCCGCCGATGAACCCCTTGCCGATGATGATGACGGCCACACCGGCGACGATGGACGCGAGCGAGAGCGCGGTCCGGCGCATGTTCCGCGTGAGGTTGAGCAGGGCGAGGCGGGCGAAGAACATCAGTGGCCCATCGCGAAGGGCGCCATGCCGGCCGTGCGGCGGTCGTCCCGAGTGACGCTGCCGTCCGTCAGCGTGACGACGCGGCGGGCGCGCTCCATCACGTTCGGGTCATGGGTCGAGAACAGGAACGTGATGCCGTCCCGCTCGTTCATATCGCGCATGATGTCGAGGATCTGCTTGCCGATCTTCGAGTCGAGGTTCGCCGTGGGCTCGTCCGCGATGATCAGCGCTGGGCGCTTCACCAGCGCGCGCGCGACCGCCACGCGCTGCTGTTGGCCGCCCGAGAGCTGGCTCGGCCGGCGGTCGAACATGCCGCTCAAACCCACGTCCACGAGCGCCTTCTCGGCCCGCGCGGTCCGGTCGGTCCCGACGTCACCGGCGAGCTGGAGCGCGAGCTCGACGTTCTCCCGCGCGGTGAGCACTGGGATGAGGTTGAAGCTCTGGAAGATGAACCCGATGCGGCGGGCCCGGACGGACGCGAGCGCGGGGCCGGTGAGCTTGGAGAGATCCTGGCCTTCCAGCGTGACCTTTCCGCGCGAAGGCGTGTCGAGGCAGCCGATGAGGTTCAGGAGCGTGGACTTGCCGGAGCCGGACGGGCCGGAGATGACGGTGAACTCGCCGGCTTCGATCGCGACCGAGACCCCGCGGAGCGCGTGGACTTCTGCCGCGCCCTGGCCGTAGGCTTTCACTACATCCACGATCTCGACCAGCGGCATGCGCCCTCGCTCGCACCCCGCTTAACGCGGATGCACCGGGGGGCACGCCCGGAGTCGGAGACCCGGTCAG